>CAYQZI010000028.1:0-23151 GCA_964421835.1 uncultured Planktotalea sp. | reverse complement strand
GAAGGTCAGCTCTTGGTGGGCACGGTGCAGGGGGTTGCGCGTTTGGAAGGCAACCACTTTGCGCCAACCCATTTTGCGGAAATAGGCGCGCAGCTCGTTTGGCGTGTCGCGGCGACCACGGAAATCGTAGTGCATCGGCTGTTGGATGCCAGTGATCGGGCCGCCAAGGTAAATCTTGCCCGCTTGGTTGTGCAGATAGTTCACCGCAGGGTGCGCATCGTCATCCGCGCCAAAGACTTTTTCAGCCTCGCGCGCTTTGTTCGGCTCCCAACGGTCTGTGACGGTCATGGTCGCGAGGATCACCCCCTCTTGATCGCGCAGAGCGATGTCTTGGCCGATTTCGATGGAGCCAGCGAAGTCCTCGGACACGTCCAGAGTGATCGGCATGGGCCAAAGCGCGCCATCGGCGAGACGCATGTTTTCGACAACGCCGTTGTAATCTTCTTCGCCAAGGAAACCCTTAAGCGGGTTGAAGCCACCGTTCATCAACAGCTCCAGATCGCAGATCTGACGTGGCGAGAGATCGTGAGATGTGAGGTCTGCCGCCTCCATCTTCATTTTCTGGGCGGAATCGTAGGAAACATAGAGTTCCGGGATGGGGGCAAGGTTATTTTGCATGAGTTTGGTCCTGTGTTTAAAAGGGGCGAGACCGCTTGTCGTGCCGGTTAGTTCGGCATGAAGCGCGTCATATTCTGCGAATTTTCGGGTTAAGAATTGATCAGTGAGGCGCAGCTTTTCAGCCGCGCCGCGCAAGGTCAGCGTATAGGCGACGCGCTGGCGTTTATCGCCGCTGTCGCGCTCATCCAGACGAACGAAGCCAGCATCCGTCGCGCCGCGCAAAAGCGTGTTGAGGCGTCCAAGCGAGATATTCAAAGCCGTTGCCATCGCGCGCTGCGAGCCATCCGGCATCAGATCGATCTGACGCAAGAGGCGGAAGAGCTGGTCTTCTTCCTGAGGCATAGTTTTGATGTCTGCGTGATGCATGTGACGTCCGTGTAAGGTTTGTTCATTCGTGAACAAACTTTGTATCTTGCAAGCGCAGCATAAAATCAAGTGGCCATTTTGTGGCAAGGGTCAGCGTGTCGTGCTTGCAACGCAAAACGCCCTGCCGACAAAGGGCAGGGCGCTTGTAAACAGTGTGATATCAGAGGGTTGTCAGTCGTTTTCAGACAGCCAGCGCTCTGCCTCCAAGGCGGCCATGCAGCCCATGCCAGCGGATGTGACGGCTTGGCGATACTTGTGATCGGTCAAATCACCCGCAGCAAACACACCGGGAATCGATGTGGCGGTACTGTCAGGTTCGGTCACAACGTAGCCGCCCATATGGGTTTCGAGCACGTCACTAACCAACTCATTCGCAGGCGCATGGCCGATTGCGATGAACACGCCCTTGCAGGGCAGATCGGTGATTTCGCCGGTTTTGGTGTGCTTTACCTTTACGCCCTCAACGCCAAGGGGAGCGTCCGTGCCGTAGACTTCTTCGATTTCATGGAACCAAAGTGGCTCGATCTTCGGGTTCTTCATCAGGCGATCCTCGAGGATCTTTTCGCTACGGAGCTCATCGCGGCGATGCACGAGCGTCACTTTGGACGCGAAGTTAGTGAGGAACAGCGCTTCTTCCACAGCGGTGTTGCCGCCGCCGACAACCACGATTTCCTGACCGCGATAGAAAAACCCATCGCAGGTCGCGCAGGCAGAGACGCCGAAGCCTTTGAACTTTTCCTCGGATGGCAGGCCAAGCCATTTGGCGCGCGCACCCGTCGCAAGAATCACTGCGTCGCAGGTATAAAGCGTGCCGCTGTCGCCCTTTGCCTTGAACGGACGCTCGGACAGATCGAGATCAGAGATAATGTCGCCGATGATTTCCGTGCCCATCGCCTTGGCGTGGGCTTCCATACGGATCATTAGATCGGGGCCTTGGACCTCGGAATCGCCGGGCCAGTTTTCGACTTCGGTGGTAGTGGTCAATTGCCCGCCCGGCTCGATGCCTTGCACCAGAATGGGGTTCAGCATAGCGCGACTTGCGTATACGCCAGCGGTATATCCCGCGGGGCCGGAGCCGATGATAAGGACTTTGGTGTGACGTGTTTCGGCCATGAGCGCGCTGCCTTTTGATAAAGTTCGCCCGTCTCTATAGCGGGGAATCAGGACCGCTAAAAGCACCAAGCGGTTCGATCACCGAATTGCGATGTTTGCGCAAACTATAAGCCTTTTGGATAATTTTGTTGCTCATTTGCGAAATATTATTGCGCGCAAAGGGCGTTCTGTATTACATCGGCAAAGTACATTCATCGGAGGGGCATGCATGGCTGGTACGCGACTTGATCCAATAGATCGTAAAATTCTGGCTGAATTGCAGGCTGATGGCCGTATGACCAATGTTGAATTGGCAAAACGTGTTGGGATTTCCGCGCCGCCCTGTTTGCGCCGTGTGCGCACGCTGGAAGAGTCGGGTTACATCAAGGGCTACCATGCCGATGTTGATGCACGCGAATTGGGTTTTGAAGTGCAGGTCTTTGCGATGGTCGGGCTGCAAAGCCAAGCCGAATCGGACCTTAGTGCATTTGAAGAGCAGTGCCGCAATTGGCCGCTGGTGCGCGAGTGCCACATGCTCAATGGCGAGGTGGATTTTGTCCTGAAATGCGTCGCGCCGGATCTAAGCTCGTTTCAGAGCTTTCTGACCTCCGAGCTTTTGACCACGGAAAACGTTGGCAGCGTGAAAACATCGCTTGTGATCCGTGGTGCAAAAGACGAGCCAGGGGTTCCCTTTGACGTCTTGGAAGAGCGTTTAAGCCAGTCCGAGTGACGAAAAGCCTTAGTAGCGCGTAAGGCTTTCAAGGGTTTCCTTGGACATGCGCGGATAGGCCAAGGCACCGAAATCCTCAAACCGTTCAATATCTGGAAAGAGCGACAAGAACAGCGAGCGCATATTCGCGCCAAGCTGATCCTCTGCGCCTTTGCCCGGGTGATATGTTTCAACCTCGCGCCCGTTGGCATAGATGGCGCTGTGCTTTTTGGTGCGCAAATGGAACAGACGCACCGGGCTGGGCGGCGAAACGAGGAAGGCGGAATGCCCATCCTCTAGATCGCGCACAGGGGTCAGCACGCAGCGCACACCGATCTTATCCTCGAGCGAGGGCGGCGATTGCAACAGGCGCGCGTTTTCGCCGAGCAGTAAATCACCAAGCGTTGCGACGTTGGAATACCCGTCAGACACCAGACGGATCAGACCTTTGAGAGAGGAGGTGGGAAGGGCTTGCGCAGGGACAAAGCTGGTCGAGCCGATCCAAACCAAAGGTTCGGGATCGCCATCAACCGTATCAATCAAATCACCGGGAAGCAGATCTTCGACAGCGACAGGACCCATAGGGGTCGCGATGAGAGTGCCACGCGCAAAGGCGGAGCAGGTCGCTTCGAAAAGATCAGTGGCAGGCGCAAGGTGGTGAGAGGTCCGCGCCTCGCCGCTGGGAAGGAGGCTCGCGATCTCAAATTTGCGCATGAGAGGTTGGGCGCGCTGAGACCGCTGTTGGGAAGGAGCAAACCGATCAGTCTTGACCGGAAGGGAGTATGTATTTTCGGCCCGCAAAGCAGGTGAAAGTTGGTTCGCCATGAGTATACCGTTTCTGGTATGTCACAACCGCGTCGGCCCCCACCGACAACGACGACCGGACAAGTCGTTAAATCTGAATTATGGATGTCATGCCCATCGGGCATCTGTCAAAATTTAGGTTAATTTTGTCATATCTGTTCACCAATCTCACTCGCTACACTAGCACTGTTTCGCCACAAAAAGGCAAAGCCGCCACATTCTCGCCCAAAAGCAGGCGCGATTTACACAATCAGCGCCGAATCGCGGCGCTGAGAAAAGGGTTTCGATCAAGTTGGCCCAAGGGCCTTAGGCTGATTTAAGCTCTTTCGTCTCGGCATTGCGCTTTGCGATGAACGCCGCGCGCCGTACGCCGCGCGCAAATGGCAGCGCTGGCGTGCCAGATTTCGCGGTGTTCACAACGGATGCGATAAAGCGTGCTTTGGGTTTCATAGTTAATACTGCCTACTGCTCGTGTTTGTTTACGTTTCAGTAACTGTGATGCCGCTTGATTGGGGCGGCAAAGTGGCGAGCATTGGGTCGATTTGGGTTAATCGCAAAAAATCGCTGGGATTGTTCACAAACGGATAACAGAGATGAGGCGACCGTAATCGCTTTCTTTGCGATGCGTGGTGCGGCGATAGGAATAAAAGCGCGCTGCGTCGCTGTAGGTGCAATGGCCGATCCATTCGGCTGTGCCAACGCCCGCGGCGCGCAGCATGTGCAAACCGAAACCGGGCAAGTCGAACTGCATGCGGTCCTCTTGCCCGTTTGCGAAGAATCGCGCGAAGTCGGGATCGGTAGCCAAAAAGTCCTCGAAGAACTCCGGCCCGACTTCATATGAGCGCTGCGAAATACAGGGACCAATCGCAGCCGCAATGTTCTCGCGTTTTGCGCCAAGGGCTTCCATTGCCGCGACTGTGTTTGACAAAACGCCGCCAAGGGCGCCTTTCCAGCCGGCATGTGCCGCACCGATCACGCCTGCTTCGCTGTCTGCGAAAAGCACGGGTTGGCAATCGGCGGTCAGAATGCCAAGCGCGATACCTTTTTGGTTGGTGACTATCGCGTCCGCTTTTGGGCGATCAAAGGTGGGCGCATGCACGGTTTCGACGTCAGCGCTATGATATTGATGCACGCCGACCAGCGCATCAGGCGTGACACTCATGTGATCTGCAACGCGCGCGCGATTGCTTTGCACTGTGTCGGGCGCATCCTTTGAGCCGACACCACAATTCAAACCTTCATAGATGCCAGCTGACGCGCCGCCCTTGCGGGTGAAAAAACCGTGTTGAATACCGTGAAGCGCGTCTGCTTTGAGCGTCTCAATCGTCATACTTCATATCCCGCTGGTGGGGTCGCGCCGCTTGGGAACAGCGCGAGGGTTTTGAATATGGTTCCCATTTCATCGGGATGGGTCAAGCGTTTGTGCGCAGCGATGTGCTGATCAAGCGCGGGTCCGCTAAGGTTTTTGGCCAAGGCTTGCGCGCGGCTGGTGATGCCGAGGCGCTCAAGAAAGATACCTTGAGGTGTGATACGCGAGTGGGTGCAAGGTAGATTGGCGATGAGCGCTTCGAAATCCACATGCGCCGTCAGATCGCTTTGACCGGGCTTATGCAGAGGGTTGACTTTGTCGTGCGCATGAAGCGCTTGCAGCGTGTCCCCAAGCGAGCGCCAATCGCCGTAATCAAAGATGAGCGCCGCGCCACCTTGTGTGTCGATCCGTTGCGCAATGCTTTGCAGGATAGGGTTCGCTTGAGGACAAAACTCGACAAGATCACCGTCCTTCGTGTCCTCAAGCCGATGCGCGAGCGCAGTGAGGGGCGCAGGCGCACTTAGCCCGAAAGTGAGTTGATCGTTCTCAAGCCCGATTTGACGTTCGCGCCACGCATCGCCATCGCGGATTATTTGCCGGATTGGAAGGGCATCGAAGAATTCATTAGCAACGAGATAAAGGGGACAATCGTCGGGAAGCTGATCCGCGTGATCGTGCCATGTTGGCGCAGCTCCTCGCAGCGTATCCGCCTGCTCCTCGCGTAGTTTGGTGGACGCTTCGACAAGATGCACTTCGCAAGCGTCAGCAAATTCAGGAACAGCCTTTGCACTCCTTAAGATGTCAGACATGAGCGTGCCGCGCCCTGGGCCAAGCTCGGCCAAGACAATGCGTGCAGGCTTGCCTTGATCCATCCATGTTTGCGCAAGCGTCAGGCCAATGAGCTCGCCAAACATCTGGCTCACTTCAGGCGCAGTGACAAAATCACCTTTGGCACCAAAAGGATCGCGCGTGCTGTAGTAGCCGTGCTCCGGGTGAAACAAGCAGGTTGCCATATAGTCTGACACGCTCATCGGCCCTTGCGTGGCGATCTGCGCTTTCAGGATAGGCTCTAAAGGGGTCATGCTTTGCGCGCGCGCAATATGAACCATACCCCGATAAGGATCATTGGGATCGACAAGAGTTGCCCCATTGTGAAGCCATATCCGCCTGTTTGCAACGCAAGGCCAAGCGGATTGCCGTCAGTGATAAATTGCGCATCGGGTTGGCGCACGAATTCGACCAGAAAACGCGCGGTGCCGTAGCCCGCGATGAACAAGCCCATAATGGCCCCTGGAAATTTCAAAGCATTGCGGCGCCAGACCAGCCAAAGAATGACCGTGCCAAGAATTAAACCTTCGAGCACAGCCTCGTAAAGCTGCGAAGGGTGGCGCGCGCAAATGTCGATCAAAGCGCCGCACTCTTGCGCCGCGCGATCTGGGAAGATGACACCCCACGGCAAATCCGTCGGACGCCCCCACAGTTCGGAATTAATGAAGTTCGAAATCCGGCCAAGGAATAATGCGGGCGCAACAGAGAGCGCCATCATGTCGCCTGTGTGCAGCTTGGAAACTCCGCTGCGCGCGCAGAAGTAGAGCCCCGCGGCGATAACGCCAAGCAGACCGCCATGAAAGGACATGCCGCCTTGCCAGATCATGAAGCTCTCAAGCGGATGGGCGAGGTAGTATGCGGGCTGATAAAACACCACATAGCCCAGACGTCCGCCTATGATCACTCCCAAGATCACAGAGGTGAGCAATTCCTCAACCTGCGCAGGCGTCATAGGTGAGTCATTATTGGGCCAAAGACGCGCGGCTTTCACAGCCATCAAAGCGAGCCGCCAGCCGATCAGGATCCCAACGATATAAGCCAGCGCGTACCAGCGCAGAGCCAGATCAAAGCCGAAAACAGAGATCGAAAAGATCTCTGGCGAGATGGGAGGAAACTGGATCGCTGCCTGCATGTGAACTGCCCTCTGCTCGGATGCGCCGAGTTGACGCCTTGTGACTTGCTGCTTTCAAGCCCATATATCACTCAAATGGAGCGATGGAGCCAGATATGCAAACTCGAAACAAAGTTCTAGACGATATTTCGCAACTCATGACCAACGCGATGGGCGTGGCGCAAGGTGCAAAGACTGAAGCAGAGACAGCAATGAAGTCCTTGATGGATCGCTGGCTGGCGGATCGTGACTTTGTCACACGCGAAGAGTTCGACGCAGTGCGCGCAATGGTGCAGAAGGCACGCGAAGAGAATGACGCGCTGAAAGCACGTCTTGATGCAATGGACGCTAAGTAAAAGCGTATTTCCTTAAGAAATTATTAAGACCTGCTGCATCTTGTGGCGGGTCTTTTTTTGTCCACAACTTATTGCGGTTATCCCCAAGTTATAGCTTTACAGAGTGATGCAACACCCCCACGATATGTGGTAACAGTGCTTCAAGCGCCCACTACATGCGCGAGCAGCAAGCAGATTTAGGGGTGAACATGGCAAATCTCGAGCAATTTATCGAAGACGACATTCATCCCATTGATTTGGTGGAGCATGTCGCAGAGCACCACGAGTGGGAGTTTGATCGCATTCACGACGATCAAATCGCGATGTCCGTTGAAGGACAGTGGCGCAATTATTCCATAACGCTCGCTTGGTCCGCTTATGATGAAACTTTGCGGATGATCTGCTCCTTCGAGATGGAGCCGCCAGAAGCGAAATTGCCACAGCTTTACGAGGCGTTGAACGCAATCAATGATCGTTGCTGGGCGGGGGCCTACACATATTGGAAAGAGCAGCAGTTGATGGTTTATCGCTATGGCCTCGTCCTTGCGGGCGGGCAAGTTGCGGGGCCTGATCAGATAGACACGATGATCAGCGCTGCGGTGACAAGTGCCGAGCGTTATTATCCTGCTTTGCAGCTTGTTGTTTGGGGCGATCGCAGCATCGAAAATGCGCTCGATGTCGCCATTGCAGAGGCTTACGGGCGCGCGTAACCTCCGCTCCAAACGAAGGTGGGGGATCACATGAACATGGATGTTGTCGCAGCGCGCGGCTTGGTGTTGCTGGGCTGTGGAAAGATGGGCTCAGCGATGTTGGCTGGCTGGCTTGAGGGTGGTTTGCCAAGCAGTTCTGTCTGGGTGCAAGACCCGTATCCGTCGGACTGGCTCACCGCGACGGGCGTACATCTCAATGAGGGATTTCCTGAAAACCCAGCGGTTGTTTTGATCGCCGTAAAGCCGCAAATGATGGGCGAAGCTTTGCCGGCCTTGGCGGCCTTGCCAAAAGCCGGAACTGTCTTTTTGTCAGTTGCCGCTGGAGTTTCGATTGGGGCTTATGAAGCGGCGCTGGGCGGAGATGCGAGCATCGTGCGCGCAATGCCGAATACGCCTGCGGCTGTAGCCAAGGGGATTACGGCGATCATCGGGAATAGCAATGCGTCAAACACAGATTTGGATTTGGCTGATGCGTTGCTAAGCGCCGTTGGACAGGTTGTACGTCTGAGTGATGAGAGCCAAATGGACGCGGTCACAGGCGTGTCCGGCTCTGGTCCCGCGTATATTTTCTATATGATCGATGCGCTTGCGGCGGCCGGCGTTGCGCAGGGATTGCCCGAAGAGCTGTCGATGCAACTTGCGAAAGCGACAGTCGCGGGCGCTGGGGTCTTAGCGGAAACGGCTGATGAAACGCCTGAGCAATTGCGCATAAACGTGACCTCTCCGAATGGTACAACGCAAGCGGGGCTTGAGGTTTTGATGGGCGAGACCGCGTTGAAGCCCTTGATGGCCAAAACCGTGAAAGCTGCGACAGATCGATCAAGGGAGCTTGGGAATGGCTGAAATAACCTTTGACGATTTTATGCAAGTCGACATCCGCGTAGGACGTGTGATTCATGCCGAACCCTATCCTGAAGCGCGCAAACCAGCGATTAAAATGCAGGTGGATTTCGGCGGAGACATCGGCGTCAAGAAAAGCTCTGCACAAGTAACGGTGCACTATACGCCAGAAAGCCTTATCGGGCGGCAAGTTATGGCCGTTGTGAATTTCCCGCCGCGCCAGATTGGCAAGTTCATGAGCGAGGTTTTGGTGCTTGGCGTGCCAGATGAGAAGGGCGAGGTCGTGTTGATTGCGCCGGATCAAGATGTTCCCAAAGGTGTGAGGCTGTTCTGATGAAATTATTTGTGACCCGTCCCTTGCCGACGCCTGTGCTTGATGCGGCGCGCGGCACGTTTGAAATGACTGTGCGCGAGGACACCTCGGTGCTCAAGGGCGACGAGCTGCGCGCGTCTTTGCGAGATTTCGATGTGGTTTTGCCAACCTTGGGCGATCTTTATAGCGCGGATGTCTTCGCGGATGTTCCGAACGCCCGCGCCAAATTACTTGCGAATTTCGGCGTCGGCTTTAATCACATCGATGTGGAGGCGGCGAAAGCTGCGGGTATTGCTGTCACCAACACCCCCGGCGCAGTGACAGATGCGACGGCTGATATCGCAATGACGCTGATGTTGATGAGCGCGCGGCGCGCGGGCGAGGGCGAACGCCTCGTGCGGGCGGGTGCTTGGGAAGGCTGGCATCCGACGCAAATGCTAGGGCTGCATCTTAGTGGCAAACATGTCGGTATTCTCGGCATGGGCCGTATTGGGCAAGCGATTGCGCGGCGCTGCCATTTCGGCTTTGGCATGTCGGTGAGTTACTTTAACCGCTCCGCGAAACAGATGGATTTCCCCGCGACGCAGGTCGCAAGCTTGCATGACCTTGCCGCGCAGGTGGATATCTTGGTCGTCGCCGTGCCAGGCGGCGCGACAGAGCATTTGGTGAATGGCGATGTGCTCAAAGCGATGCAGCCTCATGCACATTTGATCAACATCGCGCGCGGCGAAGTTGTTGAAGAAGCGGCGCTGATCGCAGCATTGCAAACAGGCGAAATCGCGGGTGCGGGACTTGATGTCTATGAGTTCGAACCCAAGGTTCCCGATGCTTTGAAATCGATGGAGAACGTCACGCTGCTGCCGCATCTTGGCACCGCCACGCTAGAGGTGCGCACCAGCATGGGCTTGATGGCTGTCGATAACGCGGTTGCTTTTGCTAAGGGCGCGGCACTGCCAAACCCCGTCTAGTTCCCCGTCGCTTCACGCCAATGACGGCGGCAAAGGGATACATAGACCTCATTGCCGCCGATCTGAACTTGCTCGCCTTCGGTTAATGCGCGCCCATTTTCGTCTTGGCGAATGACCATCGTAGCCTTTTTCCCGCAATGACAAATGGTGCGCACTTCGCGCATTTCATCGCAAAGCGCGAGCAAAGCGGCGGAGCCGGGAAACAGTTTGCCGCGAAAGTCGACCCGCAGGCCGTAACACATGATCGGAACTTTTAGATCATCGACCGCGCGCGCGAGCTGCCAAACATGCTTTTCAGAGAGAAACTGCGCTTCGTCGATAAATACACAGGCGCAGGGCCCCTCGCTCAGCCGCTGGGCAAGTTTGTCATAAAGGTCGTCTGCGTCGTCAAACGTGTCCGCATCTTTGCCAATACCGATTCGCGAGGCGATGCGCCCATCACCCGCACGATTGTCAAAACGCGCTGTCAGCAAATGTACGTGCATCCCGCATTCAATATAGTTGTGCGCGGCTTGCAGCAGGACAGTGGATTTTCCTGCGTTCATAGTGGAGTAGTGAAAATAGAGCTTAGCCATAGTCGCGTTTTGCCCAAAGGCGCGCGCGCTGGCAAGGTGGCTTAGCGACATCGCCTCTGAAAACGAAAGGACGTGGAAAGCAGCAACAACTGGCCTTCGCACGTCCGATACTCATGACACCAACTTGGACAAACCATTGCAGAAAAAGCGTTGATTGCCCTTTCTGGCTTACACCCTGGAAACAGGGTCACTCGTTACTCACACGTCCCGAAACCATCAGAACGGTTTACAAATCCCACATTCCCGCTAAATGATGCAGGGGAATGTAATTGAGAAGTTCCCCCCAAATGACTTTGGGGGAAGTGGGGATACGGTATGGCCGGAGTTGGCAGCTATCTGAAGAAGCATACGGAAGCCTTGGTTAAGGACGTGGGGATCGAGCCTGCGTGCGAGCTGACAGGAAAATCCAAAGCGACGCTTGGGCGATATTATTCGGACAATGACGAGCATGCGGATCGCTTTATGCCTGTCGATGCTGTGGCTGCTTTGGAAGAAGCGGCGTCTTACCCGCATGTCACCGCTGCACTTGCTGAGTTGAAGGGCATTACTCTGTCTTTTGACGAACGCCGCAAGAATAATACCGATGACAAGGGCGGCGTGAACCAAGACGTGATCGCGCTGAGCCAGCGTTTTGCGATGCTGATGGCGGAATATAACCTCTCTATCGAGGACGGCGTCATTACGATGAACGAAGCGAAACGTCTGTTGAAAGAGACGCTGGCGATTCAACAGGTGCTGATCGATATGAAGCTGCATCTGGAAGATGAGCACACGTAACCGCTATTTATTTAGAATTTGAATGTAAAAAGCCCCGACAGGATGATCGGGGCTTTTGTTGTTTTGGACCTCTGTTTTCGCCTTTAGACGAAGAACTGCGCGCCGTTCGCAGAGATGGTTGACCCGTTGATAAAGCCCGAATCGTCGGATGCGAGGAAAGCAACGCAGCGCGCGATCTCTTCCGGCTCGCCAAGGCGGCCCGCTGGGATCTGGCTGATGATGCTGTCACGCACTTTTTCTGGAACCGCCATAACCATTTCCGTTGCAATATAGCCCGGGCAAACTGCGTTGGCCGTGATGCCTGCGCGCGCGCCTTCTTGCGCCAAGGATTTGACGATACCAAGATCGCCGGCCTTTGTAGCGGCGTAGTTCACCTGTGCGAACTGACCTTTTTGACCGTTGATCGAGGAAATAACGATCACGCGGCCAAACTTGTTTTCACGCATGGAAGGCCAGATCGGGTGAACTGTGTTGAAAACGCCTGTGAGGTTCGTGTCGATCACTTGGTTCCACATCTCTGGCGTCATTTTGTGGAATGGCGCGTCTTTGGTGATGCCGGCATTTGCCACTACAACTTCGATCGCGCCAAGATCAGCCGTCACTTGCGCAATGCCTGCGGAGCTTTCTTCATAGCTTGCGACGTTCCATTTGTAGGTCTTGATGCCTGTTTCAGCCGTGAACGCTGCGGCTGCTTCGTCGTTGCCTGCGTATGTGGCGGCGACTGTGAAGCCATCTGCCTGAAGTTTCTTAGAAATAGCAGCGCCGATTCCGCGTGAACCGCCTGTGACGAGTGCAACTCTTGCCATGATGTAGTCTCCATTCTGGATTTCGTTAGCAATCTTATTACTAACGACGTTCAAATTAAGCAATAATGTTTCGTGATGAATTTTGAGAGGGTCGTGTGAAGGCCGCCAATGCGTCCCTCACACCAAGTTTTATGCGCGCTCGAGGCACATAGCGACGCCCATGCCGCCACCGATGCAAAGCGTTGCGAGACCTTTTTTCGCATCGCGACGCTTCATTTCGAACAAAAGCGTGTTGAGGATACGTGCGCCAGATGCGCCGATTGGGTGACCAATCGCGATGGCGCCGCCGTTGACGTTAACGACCTCTGGGTTCCAGCCCATGTCTTTGTTCACCGCGCAGGCCTGAGCCGCGAACGCTTCATTGGCTTCAACAAGGTCAAGGTCCTCTGCTTTCCAGCCAGCTTTCTCAAGCGCTTTGCGGGATGCGTGGATCGGACCAACACCCATGATAGATGGATCCAGACCCGCTGTCGCATAGGATGCGATGCGTGCGAGTGGTTCGATGCCGCGCTTTTCAGCCTCATCCGCTGTCATCAAAAGTGCGCCTGCCGCACCATCATTGAGGCCAGATGCATTCGCCGCAGTCACGGAACCGTCTTTGGTAAACGCGGGGCGCATTTTTGCCATCGCTTCGAGGTTTGCACCGTGGCGGATGTACTCGTCGCTATCGACGATGATGTCGCCTTTGCGCGTTTTCACTGTGAAAGGCACGATCTCATCTGCGAATTTGCCTGCTTTTTGCGCGGCTTCCGCTTTATTCTGAGAGGAAACTGCGAATTCGTCCTGCATATCGCGGCTGATTTGCCACTTCTCAGCAACGTTTTCAGCAGTTTGACCCATGTGATAGCCGTTGAAAGCATCCCAAAGACCATCGCGGATCATCGAATCGATGTACTTCATGTCACCCATTTTGTGACCCGCACGCAGATGTGCGACGTGGGGGCTAAGGGACATGTTTTCCTGACCACCCGCCGCAACGATGGACGCATCGCCAAGTTGAATGTGCTGCGCTGCCAGAGCAACCGCGCGTAGGCCAGAGCCACACACTTGGTTAATACCCCAAGCAGAGCTTTCCTGTGGCAGACCCGCATTGATATGCGCTTGACGCGCTGGGTTCTGGCCCTGACCGGCCGTCAAAACCTGACCGAGGATCGTTTCAGAAACCTCTGCAGCATCGATGCCCGCGCGCTCGACAAGGCCCTTCAGCATGGTTGCGCCAAGATCATGTGCTGGCGTATTTGCGAATGAACCCGTGAAGCTGCCAACGGCAGTACGAGCGGCGGATGCGATTACGATATTTGTCATTTGGTCCCTCTACCCAAAGCGTGATGCGAAACGTATAGCACAAAGCAGCGGCGACCCTACCTCGAGACGCGACGATTTTGATGCGTTTAGCCTTCCGTGGCGTCAATAGCCTGTCAGCGGGGGAGCTGTAAACGGACAGGGTGTCTCAGCCTTGCGAGTTTAGGCAGGGTTGCAAGCAGCGCATAGCTACGCACTTTCGCGCTGCGTGTCTTCGGCCCAAGGGGGGCGGACCGTCGGGGCCCCAAAATAATACCCTTGCAAACAGTCAATTCCGTTGCCCGTTAAAAAGGCCGCATCCTCGGCATTTTCGACAAACTCGGCGACTGTGAACATGTCAAAGTGCTGTGAAATCGCAACCAACGCCCGAACAAGAACTTGATTGTCGGGGTTGTTGGCGATTCCGCGGATGAATTGACCGTCAATCTTGATCATATCAAAGTAGAAATCACGCAAGTAGCGGAACGAGGTATAGCCGGCGCCAAAATCATCGAGGGCAAAACAAACGCCGCGCTCTTGTAGTTCTGACATGAACGAAGTGACAAGCTCCGGCACCAGCATTGCAGAGGTTTCGGTGATTTCCATGATCAACCGCTCGCCCAGCGTTGGATCATTGCGCAGATTGCGATCAAGCACGCGCTTCCAAGGTCCATATCCGATCGAGCGCGCAGACATATTGATCGATAAACGCAGCGCCGGATTTTGGCGCAAAGCGCGCATTCCTTTTTCTAGAGCGAGGCAATCAACGATTCGCCCCATCTCTGTCTCTTCGATCACATTGATAAACTCGCGCGCCGGAATAATGCGGCCCGTTTCGTCAAGCACGCGGATAAGCCCCTCGTAAAAGGCGATGCCCCCTGTCGTCGCGACAATAGGCTGAAACGCGAGCATGACCTGCTTATGATCAAGCGCCGCGCGCACCATTTCAAGCGTCGAGCGGTCGCGCTGACTGACCGCCGCAGACAGCGGATCATCGGTGCCATGTGCATTAAGCCTGTCACGATTGCGGTGCTGGGCCATTCCCGTCTCCTTGAAAGTCACAAAGTTGATAGCGCGAAAATTCCTAAAAAGACTTTAATATTCACATTTTGTTCCAATTTGATTAGAACAGAAAGTGATTTAGCGCGAAGGATAGAAGAATGGATGAAATCTGTGGCTGGGCCGATTCTGAAGAGATCTATATCCACTATCACAACACCGATTGGGGCGTGCCTGAGTATGACAGCCGCGCGCTGTGGGAAAAGCTGATCCTTGATGGCTTTCAAGCGGGGCTGAGCTGGATCACGATTCTGAAGAAGCGCGAGAACTTTCGCGAAGCCTTTGCTGGATTTGACCCAAACATCGTTGCAGGTTGGGGCGAGGATGACATCGAGCGGCTTTTGCAGAACCCTGGAATTATCCGTCATCGCGGCAAGATTGCCGCCACAATCACCAATGCCCGCGTGTGGCAAAGCATCGAACAAGAGCAAGGTTTTGAACGCTTTCTTTGGGATTACGTCGGCGGCGCTCCCATCCAAAACGAATGGAAGACTTTGGCAGAGGTGCCTGCATTCACTGATCTGTCCACACAAATCTCTAAAGATCTAAAGAAGCGAGGCTTCAAGTTTTGCGGTCCCACGATTGTCTACGCGTTTATGCAGGCGGTTGGGATGATCAATGATCATCTGGTCACTTGTCCACGCCACGCCGAAGTGAAAAAGCTGGTGCGTCCGCGCTAGAGCTTTCTAGACAACTCTATTTTGCGACAAAACTGCCAAAGATAAATCCATCCCTGCTGCTCGACAATATGACCCCGCCTGCTTCAGCGGGTGTCAACTGACCAGAAGAGTCGCGTTTCGCGCCAAAGAATTGGCCAGTGGCTTCGTTGTCGGGGTTTGTTCCCGTCGGGAAAACGCGGGTGCTATTGTTGAACATCTTAACCGTCGTTCCACTGAATGTCGCGCCATTTAGCTGCATGCCGCGCGCCGAAATACGGTCCACTTCGCTGCCGATCTGAACTGCTAAAGCTTGAACTTTCAATTCTGCATTGACCTTGCCGGTCGCGAAATTCACATCCAACTTGCTAGAGGCGACGTGATCAACAACCGTTGACTGAGTCCCGGGTACTCTAGGCGGATAAACTTCTGTAATCTCACCAAAGCCATGGAACGTTGCGGTGCCCGCTTGGGGCATATCTGCGCTTTGTGTTCCAATGCCGAAAACACCAACACTGGCGCGGGTCCTGTCGACGATTGAGTAGCGTGTTACGAATTTGTACGTTGCCGGATCGGTCAACATTTCTAGAGTGCCATCAGAAAATTCATTCTGCGCATTCGGCCCATCAGCATCGCTAAACGCAAAGACGTTATCAGAAAAGGTAAATGCGCGCCCTTCCTGTTCAATGGTCCCAGTTACGGCGTTGGTGCGCAAAAACGGTGCTGTGCTATGAGCGCTGAAAGACGTTCCAGTGATTTGCCGCGTGCCTTGATCTTGCGAAATAAGCGGACTGTAATCGACAGGCTCTGGCGCTTCTTCAACCACGATTGGCGCGGTACTTTGTTGCGGTTCGGTCGCAGCTGGCCGAACCATCTCTGGGGGGGGCCATGATTTCAGGACTGGGGGGAGCGGCGTTCTCAGAAATACAGGCGTTTAACGAAAGGATGCTTACAGACGGCAACACTATTACGAAAACGCGCATACTTACTCACTCGTGACGAATATTAAGCGCGTCTTAACCATAACTTCAGGCGGAAATATGTCCTAATTGGTTACTTTGTTCCAGCCGCAAAGTGGCCTGGAACGCATTGTTGCCGACTTGCGAACGCGTGTCCGCGACAATAAGCTTTGTAGGACCCTTATGAAGTGTTGACTCAGGTTAGTTGCAGAGTATATGCGCGCCTTCATTGGTGTTGGTGGCCCCCGCAAGGGGATGCCTGTCGGGACGCGCTCTGTTTATACCTTCACGTATAGAGCAAATCCAAAGGACAGCACCTTTCAAAATTGAAAATTGAAAGGATCCAGATTGTGACCAAGCGTACATCTGCCAAATATAAAATTGACCGCCGCATGGGCGAAAACATCTGGGGTCGTCCAAAGTCCCCAGTGAACCGCCGTGAATATGGCCCCGGCCAGCACGGTCAGCGTCGTAAAGCGAAAATCTCTGACTTCGGTCTTCAGTTGCGCGCCAAGCAGAAGCTCAAGGGCTACTATGGCGATCTGACAGAGAAGCAGTTCAAGCGCATCTTTAAAGAAGCGGACCGTGTCAAAGGCGATACTGGTGAGAACCTAATTGGTTTGCTCGAGCGCCGTTTGGACGCGGTTGTGTACCGTGCCAAGTTCGTTCCAACAATCTTCGCTGCGCGCCAGTTCGTGAACCACGGCCACGTCCGTGTGAACGGCAAGAAAGTGAACATCGCATCCTACCGTGTTAAGGAAGGCGACGTTGTTGAGGTACGTGATCGTTCCAAGCAGATGGCCGCAATTCTTGAAGCAACTCAGCTTCCAGAGCGTGATGTGCCTGACTACATGGAAGTTGATCACTCCAAGCTGACAGCGACATTCACACGCACGCCAGGCCTGTCTGATGTTCCCTACCCAGTTGTCATGGAACCAAACCTCGTCATCGAATATTACGCACAGAACTAAACAGTTCTACGTTCAAGTCGAGAGAAGGCCCGCAAAATCTGCGGGCCTTTTTTTGCGTTTTGGTCGCATCTTCACGATTAGGCTTATCCTGTTCTTTCTAAGAAATTGGCCTGTTCGCGTAGATCGCGGCGCTTCAATACCAAGCGCACAGGTGGCATGTAGGTATCTGCCTGTTCGCGTGACAGACGTCTGGAAAGACTAGGGCGTATTTTTTGAATTTGAGAAATCGTCGAGCGGGACAGAGTCGCTAGCGATTGCGGCGCGAGACGCAAGCTTTCGCAGAGCGCCCCATTGGCCCATATCAGTTCATGATTGGGAAGTAACAAGTGGTGATAATCGATCTGTCTGCACCCGCGCGCGATCCGCGCTTTGCCACCTAATACACTCATTACATGTTTGGCGCGCAACAGATGATCAGGAAAGTTGCGAGCGAGCGGAGCGATCTCGGAGGTGTGAACCGCATGCTGCTGAGAAACGATGAGATCATGAGTATTTCCGCAACTGCCGGCTTTGAGAATGACGGGACGTTGGCTTGGGTGTCGCTCAAGCTCGGCGCGCTTTACTTTACGGTAACTAATCCAATCAACCGCCTGAGCGCCCCGATCAGCCGTTTCCACTAAATCACCAGCGTGCAGGTCTTCTATACGGCGTTCTCCGGTTGGAGTTCGAATGTAAGTGCCACGCGCAAAACAAATAGAGGATTCGATTTCCCCGTAATCGGTGATGGTAAAGTCGTTGTAACTTGAGACTGTAAGGTCATCACCAACAGATGGGTTAAAGCCAGGGTCTTTGGAGAAGACATAGTAAGCTTCGTTAGGCCCGAAACTATCAAGCACAAAAGCAAAGAGTTCAAATTCAGGGCCACCACCATTGACTACAGAAAAGTCTTGAAAGTCGACAATGTAATTACTGGTGAAGGGCCCGCCATTGATTGAAAAGGTTTGATCGTTGTCGGGGTCTGCGCTTGGTTGTTGGTTCAATGAGTCATCGGTGTCAAAAATTTCTAGTGTTGTCTCATCTAAAACAGTGCCGTCCTCGCCCCCGTAATAATCGAAATCAACTTCAAAAACCCGAAAACTATAGATGGGCATGTTCGATTCCTTTGGCCTGCTTAGGTCTACCTGTTCCAACATCGAATATGGCAATAAAGTTTCTATTTCGTTCACGGTTTGCCCGTGCGGCTTTGACACTGGCATCATGCGCTTTTGGCGGCTAAAACGCCCTTAAGGAGACCACTTATGAGCAAAATCAAACCTCGGGCTGGCATCATGGACATCGCGCTTTATCAAGGCGGTGCAGCCCATGTGGAAGGCGTGAGCAATGTGGTCAAGCTCTCGTCTAACGAGAACCCGTTTGGCCCATCCCCTGCGGCAATCAAAGCCTATGAAGCTGGCGCACGCTCTTTGCACCGCTATCCCTCTTCGGATCATGGCGAGCTGAGAACAGCGCTTGCTGCGACCTATGATCTTGATGCGGATCGTATCATTTGCGGGGCTGGTTCGGATGAGATCATTGCGTTCCTGTGTTACGCCTATGCGGGCAAAGGCGATGAGGTCATTCATACAGAACATGGCTTTGCTATGTATGCTATCTCCGCACGCGCGGCAGGGGCGAAACCTGTTGAAGTTAAAGAACAAAGCCGCGTGACGGATGTGGATGCGATCCTTGCCGCTTGCAACAAAAAGACCAAGCTCGTGTTCATCGCGAACCCCAATAATCCGACGGGCACGATGATCTCTTTGGCCGAGCTAGAGCGTTTGGCCGACGGGCTTCCAGAGCAAGCGATCCTTGTGCTTGACGGCGCTTATGCGGAATATGTCGAGGGCTATGATGGCGGCGCAGCCTTGGTGAGTGCACGCGAGAATGTTGTGATGACGCGCACCTTCTCCAAGATCTACGGCCTTGGCGCGCTGCGCATCGGTTGGGGTTATGCCCCGCGTGAGATCATTGATGTTTTGAACCGTGTGCGCGGCCCCTTCAATGTCAGCGATGCAGCGCTGCGCGCGGCTTTGGCAGCAGTGCAGGATCAAGCCTATGTGAACCAGTGCCGCGAGGCGAATGCCAAGTGGCGCGATTGGCTCGCGCATACTTTGGCAGCGCATGGGGTTCCGTCGGATGTGAGCCTTGCGAACTTTATTCTTGCGCGCTTTGGCAGCGATGAAGAAGCGAGCGCCTGCGATACCTATTTGCAATCCCAAGGGCTGATTGTGCGGCGTGTTTCCGGATACAAGCTGCCGAATGCGTTGCGTATCACGGTTGGCGATGAAGCCTCTTGCCGCCAGATTGGTCATGCGATTGGTCTGTTTAAGGGCGGTGCGCGATGAGCCAGATTTATGATCGCGTTGCCTTGATTGGTTTGGGACTGATTGCCTCTTCGCTTTATTGGGCATTCAAGCGCGATGGTTTGGTCGGTGAGGTCACGGGCTATGCGCGTTCATCAGAAACGCGCGAAACTGCGCGCGAGATTGGCCTGTGCGATCGGATTTGTGATAGTGCAGCAGAGGCTGTTGACGGCGCTGATCTGGTGGTGCTCTGCGTGCCTGTTGGTGCGATGGATGTTGTCGCGCGCGAGATTGCGCCTGCGCTGAAATCAGGTGCGACGGTGACTGATGTTGGCTCTGTCAAACGCGCGGTGATCGACGCGGTCGCACCGCATTTGCCCGATGATGTGCATTTCGTGCCCTCGCATCCAGTTGCAGGAACCGAACATTCAGGTCCGCGCTCTGGCTTCGCGGAATTGTTTGATGAACGCTGGTTCCTGATCGCGCCTGTTACGGGAAGCGAGCCCGCCGCAGTGGATAGATTGGATCAGCTTTGGCAAGCGATAGGATCGAAAACCGCGCGCATGGATGCGGATCATCATGACCTTGTTTTGGCGGTCACCTCGCATGCGCCGCACTTGATTGCATACACGATGGTAGGCGTTGCCGATGATCTAAGCCGTGTGACCGATAGCGAAGTGATTAACTACTCAGCGGCGGGTTTTCGCGACTTTACGCGTATCGCGGCTTCTGACCCTACCATGTGGCGCGATGTGTTCTTAAACAACAAGGACGCGACGCTAGAGATTTTGGGACGCTTCACAGAAGAGCTTTTTGCCCTCCAGCGCGCAATTCGCACAGAGGATGGCGATATGTTGCACGACTATTTTACCCGCACCCGCGCGATCCGGCGTGGAATCGTTGAAGCGGGACAAGATACCGATGCACCTGATTTCGGGCGCACGAAAACATGAGAATGCTAATCGCTGCGCTTTTGCTGGCGTGCGTGGCAGTTCCTGCGGCGGCGATTGCGCCGGATGCATCGATGCGCCCTTTGGCGCGCGGGCAAGAGCCTGCGGCGGTTTTGGTGCGCCCCAAGTTGCGCCCTGCTGCGAAAGTGGCCGCCGCGCTGAAAGCGGCTTTGCCGCAGCGCCCAAAAGTGCGCCCCGCGTCTGAGCAGGAAAAAGCGATGGACGGGCGTGCACAGATTGTTCTGGCCTCGGCGGCGGTGGGGTTGACGCAATCGCGGCATCCAAGCGTGCGGCCAAAGGGCTTGGCCGAAAAGGTTATGGGACAGCGGCGCAAAGCCAAGCGCGCCTTGGCGAAAGGCGCAGTTTGCGGCGATCCGGCAATCCAAGGCGAGGCAGTTGGCACCGTGCCGGGCCGGATTCGCGGCTGCGGCGTGAGCAATGCGGTAAAGGTTCGCTCGGTGTCGGGGGTTGTGTTAAGCCAGTCGTCCATCATGGATTGCGGAACGGCGAAAGCGTTGAAAACATGGGTCGACAAGGGCGTTAAGCCTGCGCTGGGCAATCGCGGTGGCGGCGTGAAGTCTTTGCGCGTCGCGGCGCATTATGCGTGCCGCACGCGTAACAACCAAAAAGGCGCGAAGATTTCTGAGCACGGCAAAGGCCGCGCGATTGATGTGTCGGGGATCAAGCTGAAGAATGATGAGGTGATCACGGTGCTGAAAGGCTGGCGCTCTGCCAAGAATGGTAAGGCGTTGAAGCGTATGCACAAAGCGGCTTGCGGTCCGTTTGGCACGGTCTTGGGGCCGAATGCGGACCGCTTTCATCAGGATCATTTCCACTTTGACACAGCGCGTTATCGCTCTGGCAGTTATTGTCGATAGCAAAGGTTTCGAATTGGCTTTGCCAATCCGACCGGGCGAGGGGCTAGCCCCTCGCGCTCCCCAGAGTTTAAGGGCAAGACGAAGTCAGATCACTCTCTGAGTTCTTCGGGTTTCACACCCCAGAGCGATGTTTTAGGCGCCCAGCCTTTATAGCCTGAGGACGTTAAGCGGCACCATGTTGGGCCACATTTTCCAAGACGGGCGATCACGCCAAGCTCCAGGCGGGCCATGACAGGTGTTGCGGGGTCAGCGCGTTGGTAGAGCGCGAGCATGTCTTGCTCGATCAGCACATGGCGCGTGCCAGAGAGCAGTGAGTAATGCACCCATCCGCCCGCGCCATCGCGGTCGCGCACGCGGCGCCAATGGCCGTGCTCTGCGGTGATTTCCAGCGGCATGTCGCGGCGTTTGAAGACCCAGTCGATGCGGTGGCTGAGCGAAGGCCCACGGCGCACATTGCCCTCGCTGGCTTTAAGCGAAACGTAGCGCGGAAGCGGCAGATTGGTGACAGGGCCGCGCTCGGACGCGCTGGCTGTTGTCGCAATAAGCGCGAGCAAACTTGCTCGCAAAAGCGTCGCAAAGGGTGTCATCGAGGGCCTGCATTGTTGACTGCGTAATATTATTGCGCCTTGCTTCTTGTAGGTGGCGGCGCTTTTAGGCACTCTGCACCGCAAAGAGCTATTTGAAAACCCGCAAGGAGAGCAAGATGCCATCAGAACGCTTGAGTGTTGTCGTGACGCGACGCCTGCCTGAGGCGGTCGAGACACGGATCAAAGAGCTTTTTGATGTACGGTTGCGCGATGATGACACGCCGATGACCCGTGCGGAGCTCACTGAAGCGGTGAAAACGGCTGATATTTTGGTGCCGACAGTAACAGATGTGATTGATGCGGCTTTGCTTGCAGGCGCGGGCGAGCGACTGAAGTTGATCGCGAATTATGGTGTTGGTGTTGATCACATTGACGTTGCCACCGCGCGTCAGCGGGGGATTTTGGTGTCGAACACGCCTGGTGTTCTGACCGATGATACGGCTGACATGACCATGGCGCTTTTGCTTGCCGTCACGCGGCGCATTCCTGAAGGGCTGAACGTGATGCAATCTGGCGAGTGGGGTGGTTGGGCACCGACAGCTTTGCTGGGTGGGCGTGTCGGTGGTAGACGTTTGGGTATTCTTGGGATGGGGCGCATTGGTCAAGCTGTCGCGCAACGCGCGCGCGCATTTGGGATGCAGATCCATTACCACAATCGTCGTCGTTTGCGCGCTGAAGTAGAGGACGGTTTGGAAGCAACCTACTGGGAGAGTCTTGATCAGATGGTTGCGCGTATGGATGTTTTGTCGGTGAATTGCCCGCATACGCCCTCGACCTTTCATTTGCTGAACGCGCGTCGTTTGAAGCTAATGAAGCCAAGTGCTGTTTTGGTGAACACTTCGCGCGGCGAAGTGATTGATGAAAACGCGATGACGCGGATGTTGAAAGCGGGCGACATTGCAGGCGCTGGCCTTGATGTCTACGAGCATGGCACGGAAGTTAGCCCTGATTTGCAAGGTCTGCCAAATGTGGTGTTGCTGCCGCATATGGGATCGGCCACGCAAGAGGGTCGCTTGGAGATGGGCGAGAAAGTTATCATTAATATCAAGACCTTCGCGGATGGGCATCGCCCACCGGATCAAGTCGTACCGGGTATGCTATAAAGGTAGTTTAGGGAGACGAGAGAATGCGCCAAAAGTTGATTTCAACAGGAATGGCGCTGCTCGCGCCTTTTGCTTTGCTTGCTCAGGAGGCCGCAGATGCGGTGCAGCCCGAGACGACGATTTCCTTAAATGCCAAAGCAGCCGGGTCACCGGTTGAGGCGCAGGAGTGGATTGTGGTTGCGGCCAATCCACTGGCGTCTCAAGCAGGGGCGAAGGTGCTGGCGCGCGGTGGCACAGCCGCAGATGCGATGATTGCTGTGCAGG
>CAYQZI010000027.1:0-23416 GCA_964421835.1 uncultured Planktotalea sp. | reverse complement strand
ATGTCTTTCGCCAGCATCTCCAGCGGATAAAGTCCGAGCGTTTGGCCCAGCAAGTCATAGGCCACAACGCCATCATCGGTTTCGACCCGTGTCCAGCCCATTGCGTCGTAAAACGCAGCAGAAGCGTCCATATCCACCACGCCAAGTGTGATTAGGCTTACGCGTTGTTCCATCGTTTTCTCCTTATTCCAGAACGCTTTGCGCCCATTCGATCATCGCTTGCGCAGCAATATCTGTTTGACCCGGTGACAGGATATCGCCTGCAATAACATGGCTGTAAGGGTCATCGCCCTCGCCCATCGTAAGCACTTGAAGGGTGCTGTCACCGCCCCATTCTTCTGCGACTTCGCGGTTCTTTGTAGGGCTGACCACCTTGTCCTGATCGGAAATCATAAAGAGCGCCGGGATCGACGCTTGACCAAGATCAAGAGCGTCAACTGCTTTCACCAAAGCCGCCATCGGCATCAAAGCGATGGTCGGATAGCTGTTGGTCCAATAGGCTGCGTGCCCGTCGTTCAGCGTTTCAAAACTTCGCTGAGCACCCGCAATAATCGGTCCCCAAAAGCGCACAGCAGGCCAGGTCAGAATGACCGCGGAGGGCGAGTTGATCGCGAAGTTGGGTGAAACGAAAACTGCGCCTGCGACGTTCTCCATAAGATCATCGCGCAAAGCCGCGGCCGCGACCAAAGTGCCGCCTGTGGATGTGGAAATGACAATGACCTTTTCACCAACACTGCGAGCAGCAGCCAAAGCTTCGGCGGTGTCGCGCATCCAATCAGCAGCATTTGGTTCAGCCATCGCATCGCCGGAACGCCCGTGCCCAGCAAGACGCCCATAAACAAGGTTCGCGCCCAAGGCTTGCGCCACTTTATCCGGCACGGGGCGGATTTCTTCAGACGTCGCGGAAAACCCGTGGATATAAAGCACTGAAACATGTGTTTTCGCGCCGACCTCATTTGCCCATGTGACCCGCTTTTGCGTGCCCTCTACAATATCGTCAAACTTGCTTTCTTCCTTTGCAAAATACGCATCAAGATCATCGCCCAAAAGCGTAGGATCAAAGGTTGCGCTCAGATCAACCTCTTCTCGCGGGCCGAACAGTGCGAGTCCTGCGACGAAGACCACCAGCAATAAAAGCAGTCGGCCCATCCATTTCAAAACCAGTCTCATGACATGCTTTCCCCCGCTTTGATGACCTCTTCGACAGCCTGTTCGATCAAAGCCAAACAGGCGTTGTCTGAGAAACGGTGATCTGCGCCATCAACCAGCGTGAGCCGCATATCAGACCCGTTTGCGTGAGAAAGAAGTCTCAAAGCGACAGAGATATCAACATCAGCGTCAGCTGTGCCTTGCAGAAAACGTGTTGGGAACGGCAACTCCAAATCATCGCGAAGCACAAGCTGCGTGCGGCCGTCTTCAATCATGCGCTTGGTAATGATGTAGGGCTCGCCATACTCGGACGGCAACGCAACTTGGCCTTCGTTTTCCAGCGTCGCGCGCTGTGTCTCATCAAAGCTGGCCCACATGCTATCTTCGGTGAAATCGGGGGCAGCCGCGATTGTGACCAGACCGGCGATCCGTTCAGGGCTTCGCTTGGCGGCCAAAAGCGCCTGCCACCCGCCCATGGACGAGCCAACCAAAATCAACGGTCCTTCGGTAAGCTGCTCCAACGCCGCCGCTGTATCCTGCGCCCAATCGCCGATGCAACCGTCCGTAAATGCGCCAGAGCTTTCGCCATGACCGGAATAATCAAACCGCAAAAAGGCGCGCCCCTTGGCGATGGCCCAATCCTCAAGATGGATGGCTTTGGTGCCTTGCATATCGGACTTGAGACCGCCCAAAAAGACGACAGTCGGCCCCGTGCCTTCGGTCTTTTCATAGGCAAGTGTGCGGCCTTGCGCCGTCTCTAGAAATGCCATCGCGCCCTCCCTGTTTGGTTAGGCGCGATCATGCTGTGCTCCCCGCGCTTGCGCAAGGGCAACGCGGGGTTAGCCGCCGATGTAAGTGCCGTTCTTGGGACGGTAAAAAACCTTTTGGTTGTGCAGGCGTCCCAGCAGATCATGGATCTGGCTCACCTCTGCGCAGTTTGGCGCGCCATCTGTATTCGCTGCAAGCGCTTCGTTGCTGAGATTGGTCTTCACTTCGCGCAACGCGTTTTCGATCACATCGAGGTCTTCAACAGTCAATTCAAATTGTGTGTTGTAACGTGGCATGAGCGTGCTCCAGAATGTCCGAAATGGTGTGATTTTTGTCGCTTCTTGAGCATATCAGGGCTTCTCAAGCGATCTCAACCCTAAGCACCCACAATAATACTCATTGAAAACATGAGGTTACTTCACCTGCGACAGTATTCTTCAGCATACAGCGCTGTATACTTTTGCACGCAATCAAACACTTAGCCGACTTGACGTGATTCTCGCACTTGGTCATAGAGGCGGTGCAAACAGCACAAACCCGCAACCGGGCGCTTTCGTAGGCGCCAAACTGACGAGGAGCGCCGACATGGCAAACGTCACACTCACTTTCCCCGATGGCAATAAGCGCGAATACGAAAGCGGCATTACGGCTGCGGACGTTGCGGCGGATATTTCCAGCTCACTTCGCAAGAAGGCAATCAGCGCCACTGTGAATGGTGCGCATTGGGATCTGCAATGGCCGATTGAGAGCGACAGCGCGATTGCTTTGAACACCATGAAGGACGAAGAACCCGCGCTTGAATTGGTGCGTCACGACCTTGCGCATATTATGGCGCGCGCCGTGCAAGAGATTTGGCCAGACGTGAAAGTCACCATCGGACCTGTCATCAAAGACGGCTGGTATTATGACTTTGATCGCAAGGACCCGTTCACACCCGAAGACCTAGGTGTGATTGAAAAGAAGATGAAAGAGATCATCAACGCGCGTGACGCCGTGCGCACAGAAGTGTGGGATCGTGCCCGCGCGATCAAGCATTATGAGGACAATAATGAGCCTTATAAGGTCGAGCTGATTGACGCCATTCCGGGCGACGAACCTTTGCGCATGTATTGGCACGGTGAGTGGCAAGACCTGTGCCGTGGTCCGCATTTGCAACACACAGGGCAAGTACCAGGTGACAGCTTCAAACTGATGAGCATCGCCGGCGCTTACTGGCGTGGCGATTCAGATCGCGCGATGTTGCAGCGTATCTATGGCTGTGCGTTCTTGAACAAAGAGCAGCTGAAAAAGCATATGAATATGCTTGAAGAAGCTGCCAAACGCGACCACCGCAAACTGGGCCGTGAGATGGACCTCTTCCACATGCAGGAAGAGGCACCGGGCCAGATCTTCTGGCATCCAAACGGCTGGCGCATTTACACAGAGCTTCAAGATTACATGCGCCGCAAGCAGTATGCGGGCGGCTATGTTGAGGTGAACACGCCACAAGTGGTGGACCGCAAATTGTGGGAGCAATCTGGTCACTGGGAAAAGTATCAGGAAAACATGTTCATCGTTGAAGTCGATGAAGAGCACGCGCGCGAAAAAGCAGTGAATGCTCTGAAACCGATGAACTGCCCATGTCACGTTCAGATCTTTAACCAAGGGCTCAAGTCTTACCGCGATCTGCCTTTGCGCATGGCTGAGTTTGGATCGTGCAACCGCTATGAGCCCTCTGGCGCATTGCATGGCATCATGCGTGTGCGCGGCTTTACCCAAGACGATGGCCACATTTTCTGCCGCGAAGATCAGATTGAGTCTGAAACAGCGGTCTACATCGACTTTCTAAGCTCGGTTTATAAAGACCTCGGCTTTGAAGAGTTCCGCGTGAAGTTCTCGGATCGCCCTGAAACGCGCGCTGGCTCGGATGAGGTCTGGGACAAGGCCGAAGACGCCCTGCTCACTGCGACCCGCGCAGCTGGGATCGAGCCAGAGTTGAACCCGGGCGAAGGGGCGTTTTACGGACCCAAGCTGGAGTTCGTTCTAACGGATGCGATTGGTCGTGACTGGCAGTGCGGCACGCACCAAGTGGACTTCGTTCTGCCAGAGCGTCTTGATGCCAGCTACATCGGCGCGGATGGGGACAAACATCGCCCTGTTATGTTGCACCGTGCGACGCTTGGTTCGTTCGAGCGCTTTATCGGTATCTTGATCGAATCCCATGCAGGCAAACTGCCCTTCTGGCTTGCGCCGCGTCAGGTGGTCGTCGCCTCAATCATCTCGGATGCGGATGACTACGTGTACGAAGTCGTTAACGCGCTCAACGCTGCTGGCGTTCGCGCAGAGGCGGATATTCGTAACGAGAAGATTAATTATAAGGTTCGCGAGCACTCTGTCGGCAAGGTTCCTGTGATTCTTGCGATTGGTGCGCGCGAAGTGGAAGAGCGCACAGTGACCGTGCGACGCCTTGGCGAGAAACAAACCAAGGTCGAGGCGCTGGATTCTGTAATATCTGCGCTTTCCCTGGAAGCGACACCGCCCGACAAACTGTAACATTTGGCCGTTTCGGACCCAAATATTGCAACAAAGCCCGCTCTCACCAGCGGGCTTTCCCTTTATTATAAGGCTTTCAGGCAAAAGTCGCCTCACATCGCGGCAAATATTCCTGACGCGCGCGTGACACACGGACGCGTGAATGGATTTCGATGAGCTTCAACGGTTAAGTTAGGGTCAGTCGCCACAAACGGCGCAACACAAACGACCTCAACCAAGACTAACTTAAAGGAAAATATCATGTCCAATGCACTCAAAACACTCGCACTCGTTGGCGCAACAGCAGCAGCTTTCACAGCTCACGGTACAACTGAAGGTCACGCAGCTGGCAAAGAGAAATGCTTCGGTGTGTCCCTTGCAGGCGCAAATGACTGTGCAGCAGGCGCTGGCACGACATGCGCAGGTACATCCACAGTGGATTATCAGGGCAACGCATGGACACTTGTTGACGCAGGCACATGCGAAACAATGGAACTGCCAGGCGATCGCATGGGCTCTTTGAAAGAACTCAAGCGCGACCTGCCAGCATAAGTAAAACTATGGTAGGGTGCGTGATATCACGCACCTTACTTTTCAAAGGACACCCGATATGTTTGACGCGAGCCCCCCCTCCTCTCTGCCAAGCGCACCGGGTGTCGGTTACAAACCTCAGCACTTTGCAGATATCCTAGAGAGCCCAGCTCCTGTCGAGTGGCTCGAAATCCACGCTGAAAACTACATGGGACTTGGCGGGCGTCCATTGGCGCAACTGCGTCATTTGGCCGAGCGCTTCCCGATTTCCGTCCATGGCGTTGGTCTTAGCATCGGCGGTGAAAGCCCCCTTGATAGCGATCACCTCGCGCGGCTCAAGACGCTTTGCGATTGGCTTAACCCTGCAAGCTTTTCTGAGCATCTTGCGTGGTCGTCGCACGAGAATGCCTTCTTAAATGACCTTCTTCCCCTGCCCTACACCCAAGACACACTGACCCGTGTCGCGGATCACATTGATCAAGTGCAAGAAGTGCTGGGCCGCCAAATGCTATTGGAGAACCCCTCCAGCTACCTAGCATTCGCGGAAAGCACGATGAGCGAGACAGATTTCTTGCGCGAAATTGCGAAACGCACGGGCTGTGGTTTGCTGCTCGACGTGAACAACGTGTTTGTTTCTGCCACAAACCTCAAACTCGACGCACGCGCTTATATTGACGACTTTCCACTCGAAAAAGTCGGTGAAATTCATCTTGGCGGTCATGACGAAGAGATCGATGATCACGGCGCGCCCTTGCTGATTGATAGCCACGGCGCAGAGATCGCGGATCCCGTTTGGACCCTGCTCGATTACACTTTGGAACGCTCTGGCCCCAAACCCTTGCTCATCGAATGGGACACGGATGTTCCTGAATGGCCGATCCTTGCGGATGAAGCGAAACGCGGCGCGCGCGCGCTGGCCCCTGCGCTGGCTTTGGCGTCATGATCACGACCCAAACTGATTTTCGCGCTGCGATCTTTGATCCAGACATGGCGATCCCCGCCAGCTTGACCGATGGCGCGGAGCAGCCCGCAGGCAAGCGTTTTAACGTGTATCGCAACAATGTGATTGTGAGCCTGAAAGACGCGCTCAGCGAAAGTTTTCCAGTTATTTCCAAGCTTATCGGCCCGCAAAATTTTACCAATCTCGCTGGGCTCTATGTGCGCGCGCATCCACCTTCTGATCCGCGCATGATGCTCTATGGTGCTGAGTTCCCGGCGTTTTTGGAAGCCTTCGAGCCGTTGCAACATGTGGGCTATCTTGCCGATGTGGCGCGTTTGGAGCTCGCGCAACGCCGAGCTTATCACGCGGCGGACTCCACACCGATTGATCCAGCGATTTTCGCAAATCTCGCGCCAGAAACACTTGCCAGTGCAACCGTTCAACTCGCGCCAGCGATGCACATTGTTTGCTCCCCTTGGCCTGTGCTTGATATTTGGCACTTCAATATGACCGACGGCGCGCCACAACCAAGCGCGAGCGCGCAGGATGTGCTGATTGCGCGACCAGAGTTTGATCCTGTCATGCGAGCGGTGCCAGCGGGTAGCGCAGAGCTTATTGAACTTTTGCAGAACGACACCAAACTCGGCGAAGCGCTTGAAACAATTGAACAAAGCCATCCTGACTTTGACTTTTCAGCCCTACTTGGATTGCTTTTACAGACTGGCGCGCTCGTCGCGCTTACCCCCTCCCAATAATCAAATACGACGACAAGGAAGACCCACATGCGCAGCCTCATAGCCCTTCAAGACCGCCTTTTCGCCCCGATTGGCACTGGCGACAACGCTCTCCCCTTTGCGGCGCGCTTTGCTTTTGCAGCCTCTTTGGCGCTCTATTTCTTCAACTCTGGCCTGACCAAACTTGGGGATGGTATTTTTGGCATTTTCCAGCCCTCGCTAGGAGCTTATGCGCAAATTTTCCCTCGCGCGATGGAAGCGGCGGGCTATGATGTGACTCAGCTTGGCGTGTTTCACTGGGCCGTCGTGACCGCTGGCACAGTCGCAGAATTTCTGCTGCCCATTCTTATCATCATCGGCCTTTTTGCGCGCCTTGCCTCTGTCGGGATGATCGGCTTCATCGTTGTGCAAAGCTTGACCGACCTGATCGGCCACAACGCGTGGGACGACAAAGCAGTGCTTGGCGGCTGGTTCGACCGTTTCCCTGATGGCATCATTCTAGATCAACGGATGTTCTGGGTGCTTGCCCTGTCGATCATCGTGTTCAAAGGCGCGGGCTGGCTCTCGCTTGACCGCTTTTTTGGTAAATCAGAGGCCTAGCGCCGCCTGCACATCTTTGCCCCACCCAAGATGAAGCGTGCCGTCCACATCAATCAGCGGGCGTTTCATCAAGGTGGGATGATCTTTCAGCAGATCGAGCGCATCACGCTCGCGCTCGGCCGCGTCCAAACCCCGCCAAGTTGTCGAGCGTGTGTTGAGCAAAGCCGCACCAAACTGAGCTTGCGCAGCGCTTAGAACGTCGCCCGGGACCCCATCAGCGCGCACGTCAAAGAACGCAGCATCCGGCAAGGCTTTAAGCGCCTTGCGGCAAGTATCGCAGTTTTTCAAACCATAAAGCTTCATCATCGATTCCTGCTAATTTGTAGGCATTCGCGCGGTGTAACGAAAAATTCAGCGCTCTAAAAGGAGTGTTTTCTTGATTTTTCTCACAACGCGCTATGGTGACATAGTACTTAAGTAAACAAGGAGTTTCGGACATGCCCAATGGCACCGTCAAATGGTTTAATACAACAAAGGGTTTCGGCTTCATTGAACCCGAAGAAGGCGGCAAGGATGTTTTCGTGCATATTTCCGCAGTAGAGCGGTCCGGCTTAACGGGGCTTGCTGACAATCAGAAAGTCTCTTTCGAGATGGAAGCAGGGCGCGATGGGCGTGAAATGGCCGCGAATCTGACGCTTCTATAAACGAAAAAGCCCAGCGCTAAAGCTGGGCTTTCTTTATCTTACAACGATCATTCGCGAATTAGTGCGAATGATACTTTGTATGGGTGTGCGTTTTAACGTGCGTATGTGTATGCGTATGTTTGTGCTTTTTCATCGGCGTATAGCCACGCGCTGGCGTGCCACAGCAAATCACGCCACCCAGCACAACGGGGCTCAAACCCACGGGGCAATAGTTGGGGCCGTGATACGCAACAGGACCAACACTGTTGGGATTATGCGTGCCGTCACCCATGTACATATCGCCCCAAGCGAGCGCCTGAGATGCGGTTGCGATTGTCGCCGCTGCGGCGACTGCGAGTACTTTTGAAAACATGAAACTGCCCTTTTCGATTACTGCTCAAGATCGTCTTTTTTTATGATCTAGAGGTATCATGCGGCGATATTAAGTCAATTTGAGCGCATGTTTCCGGCGCTTGGCGGGGCCATTCAACCACTGACCTGTGATTCTTTTGCCAACATATCGGGCTATTTTGCGTGTTTCAGCAGCGCAAATACTCGAAGACCGTGCAGGCTGGCGCCTCGGTGCGAAGCAAGGATTCACCAATGATCTGCCAATCTTGTGCAGGGACATCTGGGAAAAACACATCTGGATCCTCAACCACAAGATCAACTTCTGTGACCAAAAGCCGATCTGCGATTTCGATCATTTCGCGGTAAATCCCAGCGCCGCCAATCCCATAAACCCGGCGATAGCCATGCGAATAGGCAAGATCGACGGCTTCGGAAACGCTTTTGCAGATCTCTTCAGCGCCGCACTTTTGCGAAGACACAACGATGTTCAAACGGTTCTTGAGCGGTTTGAACGGCAAGCTGTCCCAGGTATTACGCCCCATGATGATTGCGCCGCCAAGGGTCTCGCGTTTGAAGAATTGCAGATCTTCCGGCGCGTACCATGGGATTTCATTTCCCTTGCCAATCGCGCCGTTCTTGTCGCGTGCAACAACCAGAGAAATCATGTCCTACACCGCCACAGGCGCGCGGATCGCCGCATCAGGATCGTAGCCAATGATCTCGAAATCATCAAAGGTGAAGTCGAAAATCGAGCTGACTTGGCGCTTTACCCGCAGTTGCGGCAGCGCTTTGGGCGTGCGTGCAAGCTGGGTTTGCACCTGCTCCATATGGTTGGAATAGATATGCGCATCGCCAATGGAATGGATGAAATCGCCCGGCTCATAGCCCGTCACATGCGCCAGCATATGCAGCAACAAAGCATAGGATGCGATGTTGAACGGCACCCCAAGGAACATATCCGCAGAGCGCTGGTAAAGCTGCAAATGCAGCTTGCCCCCCGCGATACGCACCTGCCAAAGCGTGTGGCACGGCGGCAGCGCCATGTCCTGAATTTCAGCTGGATTCCAAGCAGAGACAATCAAGCGGCGACTATCAGGCGTGGCTTTTATCGCTGCGACAAGCGCCTCTATTTGATCAATAGGCCCCATGTCGGTGCCACTTGGCCAACGCCGCCATTGCGAGCCATAGACAGGGCCAAGATCGCCATTCTCATCCGCCCACTCATCCCAAATCGAAACACCATTGTCCTTGAGATATTTGATGTTCGTGTCCCCCGCGAGGAACCACAACAGCTCGTGGATGATCGATTTCAGGTGAAGTTTCTTCGTTGTGACCAGCGGAAAACCATCCGCCATAGGATAGCGACATTGCAGTCCAAAGTATGATGTTGTGCCCGTGCCTGTACGATCGGTTGATTGAACACCCAAGTCCAACACGTCGCGCAAGGCTTGATGATATTGTTTCACGAAACGCTCTCCCCCAGATGCGGTGTTGCTACCCTGCTTCGCTCAAACCGACAAGGTGGCCTGCACCGCCCTGCCCCAACGTGCGTAGCGCGCGGTGCGCGTGCTCTCGTCCATATGCGGCTCGAAGGTGCGCTCAAGCGCCCAAGTTGCGGCGAACTCGTCCATGTTGGGGTAAATTCCAGCGCGTTGCCCTGCGAGCCAAGCTGCGCCAAGCGCGGTTGTTTCAAGCACTTCGGGTCGATCCACTGAGGCTCCAAGGATATCCGAGAGGAACTGCATCGCCCAATCGGACGCGCTCATCCCGCCATCAACACGCAGCGCGGCGTCCTGCGCATTTGGCCAATCCGCATGCATCGCTTCAAGCAAATCGCGCGTTTGAAACCCGACGCTTTCCAGCGCAGCTTTTGCCATTTCTTCCGGGCCAGAGCCCCGCGTAAGACCGTAGATCGCACCGCGGCACTCAGCGTTCCAATAGGGCGCGCCAAGACCGGTGAAGGCAGGAACAAGCACCACGTCTTGCCCCGCATCGGCCTTGTCGGCCAGCGGCTGTGTCTCTTTGGCATCGCGAATGATCTTGAGCCCGTCGCGCAGCCACTGCACCACGGCACCCGCGATAAAGATCGAGCCCTCCAGCGCGTAAGTCGGCTTGCCATCAAGCTGATAGGCAATGGTTGTGAGCAAGCGGTTTTTCGAAGTCACAGGATCATCGCCCGTGTTGAGCAGCGCAAAGCATCCTGTGCCATAAGTGGATTTGAGCATGCCCGGCGCAAAGCACGCCTGCCCGACTGTCGCGGCTTGCTGATCGCCTGCAACACCAAGGATCGGGATCTCGCGGCCAAACAAGTCCGCGCGCGCAAGACCAAAATCAGCGGCGCAATCTTTGACCTCTGGTAGCATGTTCATCGGGATGTCGAGCAGATCGCACATGGTTTTGGACCAGCGGCCTTTGCGAATATCATAGAGCATTGTGCGCGCCGCGTTGGTGGCATCTGTGACATGCGATTTGCCGCCCGTCAGGTTCCAGATGATCCATGAATCGATGGTGCCAAAGGCCAGCTCGCCTGCCTCGGCGCGCGCGCGCGCGCCCTCGACGTTGTCGAGCAGCCATTTGAGTTTGGTCGCACTAAAATAGGGGTCCAGCAGCAAACCTGTACGCTCGGTTACCATTTCTTCATGGCCGGCGGCCTTTAAGCTTTGGCAGAGCTCAGACGTGCGCCGGTCCTGCCAGACAATCGCGCGGTGGATGGCTTTGCCGGTTTCGCGATCCCAAACGACAGTCGTTTCGCGCTGATTGGTGATGCCAATCGCGGCGATATCGCTCGCGCTGATGCTCGCTTTTTCTATCGCGCCGCGGCAGGTAGAGGCGGTCGTGGACCACAAATCGCTCGCTTCGTGCTCGACCCAGCCACTTTGCGGGAAGTGCTGTTCGAACTCTTCCTGAGCAGAGGCAACAGGGGCCATGTCTTTGTTAAACAAGATTGCACGCGTCGATGTCGTGCCTTGATCGATCGCAAGAATATAGCTCATAGGGTCGTCCGTAGATTTAGAAAGGGAAGGTGCGTGATCTCACGCACCCTACGCCAAAGAAGGAAGCCAAAGCACGATGCCCGGGAAGGCAACAAGCAGCGCAATGGTCACTCCATCGGCGATGAAGAAAGGTGTCACACCTTTAAACACATCCTGCACCGTCAGATCATCGCGCACACCCGCAACCACAAAACAGTTCAATCCAATTGGCGGCGTAATCAAACAAAACTCTGCCATTTTCACCACCAATATCCCGAACCAAATGGCGCACATCGGCCCCGACATGCCAAAGGCACTGTCTGCCGCGCTGACCATTTCGCCGCCATTGAGCGCCATCACCGCAGGATACACTACAGGAAGCGTCAAAAGCAGCATGCCAATCGCATCCATAAACATGCCAAGCACGGCGTAGGCCAGCAAAATGCAGATCAGGATCGTCAAAGGAGCCATATCAAGCGATGTGATCCAGTCCGAAAATGCATCCGGCAATTTTGCGAAGCCCAAGAAGCGCACATAGATCAAAACACCCCAGATGATCGTGAAGATCATCACCGTTAGTTTCGCTGTTTCCAGCAGGGCTTCTTTCAATTTTGCCCAGCGCATGCCACGGTAAAGCGCCATGCAGAAGATGATGAAAGCTCCGATTGCGCCGCCTTCCGTTGCCGTGCCCCATGCATCGCCAAAGGGGTTGTAGACAAAGAAGATGATGATCACGACGACGGCCACGATAGGCATCGCGGGAGGCAGCGATTCAAAACGCTCGCGCCATGTAAAGCCCGAAACTGGCGGGCCAATATTCTTGAAACCAACAGCAAGACCAATGATCAAAACCGCATAGACCAGCGCAGAGAAAGCACCGGGAATGAACCCTGCCAGCAACAGCTTACCTACGTCTTGCTCGACGATGATCGCATAAATCACAAGGATCGCAGAGGGCGGTATGAGCGAAGCAAGCGTGCCGCCCGCGGCCACAACACCAGCCGCAAAGGCTTTGTTATAACCGACCTTGAGCATCTCTGGAATCGCGATCCGTGCGAAGACCGCAGCGGTCGCAACAGAGGCGCCAGAGACAGCGGCAAAGCCAGCAGTCGCGAACACCGTAGAGACGGCCAATCCCCCCGGCACCCAAGCAATCCAGCGCTTCGCTGCTTCGAACAGGGCGACAGTGAGCTTGGCGTGATAGGCCAAATAGCCAATCAAAATGAACACAGGAATGAGGCTCAAAACCTGCGCAGACACTTTAGAATGCGGCGTCAGGCCTGCAATCTTTACGCTGATCTGAAAGGCTTTCCAAAAGCGCTCAGGATCATAGTCGAACCCGTTCCAGCGTAGCCATACGAGACCCACAAAACCCGCCATGCCTGCCGCAAACGCCACGCGCATGCCCAGCAAAACAAAGACCAACATGCCGCCGCTGACCCACAGGCCAATCTCAATCGGTTCCATCAATCTGCCCCTTCTATGGAGGCCGCTTCAATCGCGGCTTGCTCTGCAACAGTAAGCGTAAGTGGCACCGCAACAGGGTTTTCAAGGTTCAGCACCAAGGCGCGCCCATATCCAACAGCTTGTAATACCAAACGTAGCGCGAGCACGCCAAAGGCGATCGGCACGACCAGTTTCGACGGCCAAATCGGAATACCCACATCGATCGAACTATCGCGGCTACACAGAGGGCGCGCGCAATCGAAAGAGCGGTCAAAGTGATCCCAAGCGCCCCATGTCAGGGATAAAATCAAAACGAGGATCATCAAAACAGAGATCAACTCGAACAGCCACAACACGCGGCCTTTAAGTTTGGACACCAACATATCCATGCGAATATGCGTGCCGTCGCGCTGCACATAAGAGACGCCCATGATGGCGATGATCGGCATCGCCGCTTCGATGTAATCGACATAGCCCATCATCGGCGAGGCAAAGAATTTGCGACCCGTGACAGAATAAACCGCGAGAAACATCAGTGAGAAAATCGCAAGACCACTGAGCAAAGCACAAAACCGCTCTAATGGAAGAAGCGTGCGATCAAGCCTGCTGAGCAGACTGGAATCTTCAAGGACGGCTGCCGAGCCTGCCATATGCGATATCCCGATATTTTAGAAAATTAGGTGAGGCGCAAAGTAAGGTGCGTGGTTTCCCACGCACCTCGCTCAATTTACATCTTTGCGTCAGCAAGCGCTTTCACAACCAGATCATAAAGCTCTTGACCCGGCAGGCCCTGCGCTTCCATGTCTGCAATCCACGCATCGCGAATTGGATCAGCCGCTTTCGCGCGGAACTCAGCAATCACATCATCTGCGATCTCAACTTTGGCCACGTTCTTTTCCGCCAAAACGGAATCCCAACGCTCGAGCAACTCGCCGTAGTTCGCCAAATAGTGATCGAGCGATTCCTGAACAGAGCTATCAAGCGCTTCGCGGTGCGCATCGCTCAGACCTTCATAAGCGTCGATGTTCACGACAACCGGGCAGTTCACTGTGCCTGGGTTCAAGTTCGCCGTCCACCACGTCGCTTGGTTGATCGTGCCAAAGCTTAGGTGTGCGTGCTGCGCGAATGCAACCGTGTCCACAACGCCGCCTTCCATCGCTTGGTAGGCTTCTGTCGCCGTCACAGATGTCGGAACAGCGCCAACGGATTCGAACGCTTTGCCCAAACCACCTGTCGCGCGCACGCGCATGCCTTCAAAATCGGCCAGTGTTGAGCGTGGATCGCCCGTGCCCACCAAGTTGTACTGTGGCATTGGCGACGTCATCAGCAGTTTTGCGTTCCACTGCGCCATCTCTTCTGTCGCGGCTGGGTGTGCATAAACGGCTTTGGATACGGCAACTTCTTGATCGAGGTTCTCAACGCCCAAGAAAGGCAGCTCAAGCACTGTGATCACGCGGTTCTTATCGCGGTGATAACCAGCACAGAATTGCGCCATCTCAAACGCGCCGATGGAAATACCATCAAGGTTCTCACGGTTCTTGGACAGGCCACCGTAAGAGACGTTCATTGTGAATTCACCATTGGTCTTCTCAGACACCAGCTCGGCCAATTTCTCAACATGCTCGGTAAACGCGCGGCGCTTACCCCAGACGGATACGTTCCATTCCGTTGCCGCCGCTTCAGCACCCAAGGATGCGATAAAGGCAGCACCAATGAGCTTTGCAGATAAATGTTTCATAGTTTCCTCCCTGTTTTGATTGCGCCGAGACTAGCGCAGCAATCGAAAGGCGCAACGGGATTCTCAGCATTTCCGCAATCTTACGTTTGAAACCGCGCCAAGCAGCGTGCGATTGTACGAGAACGATAGCGTTTGAGATCGTTGAGTTTCTCGCTGTGCTTAGTCGCTATCCACGAGAGAGTGGCTGAACCGCCTTTAGAATCGATCTGAACCAATGCGACCGCTTACACCCCTCGCTCGAAGGTGACTATCAGGCTGCAATTCTCGCAAGCCTTCCACGGTAAGTAATTGTAAAAAAACGCCCAATCCCTTTCGCGAACATCCCGAAACCCTTATGCGTGTTTACCATCTTGACAGCTATCCTCACGGTAATGTTAAGTGTTGGTGAATTTGATTGGGAACTCAATTTAGAAAAACGTCGAAGGATTGTCGAATAATTACTCATGGTAAAGGCATTCTTAGCTTATAAGATCGGAGCGTCATTAATACTTGCTTCGCTTGCCTTGCATTTACTGGTTTATATATACCAAATTTTGCCTTTTATTTTTTGCCGTGATTTCGAAAACTGCATTTTTCTAAATCCCGAAGACCCAATTGTAGAGATTATATTGTTCTTGATATCTTTCGGTATCGCTCCAGTGGTATTTTTGGCTGGAATTATTGCGATCCTGTACAAGATTTTCAAATCCCGAAAGGGGTCGCAAATTTAATAAGGGAGAAGTCATATGTTCCAGCCAGATGATCCAGGGAAGTTTTCACACCCGAACCTAACCAGTCAGGACATCGTTGATTTAGCCGATCTCACTGTAGCGTCCTATTTAGACTTCTACGACAATTCTGTTTCAGGTTGGAGCGCGATCACCCACGACTTGGTCAACCCAACTTTTGGTCTTAGTGCCGACCTTGTGCCGGTTGGAACCACCACATTCAGATCACTCTCGCCTTGGTTCCCTGACTTTTTGACGGCTGATGCCGAAGCAACGGTCTATCTCAACTCTGACAACACGGTCCTAACGGTCGCGATTCGCGGAACGGAATGGGAAGCGGGCAGCAGCTTTGACGCCGAGGATTGGATCGAAATTGCAGAACATGCAGATTTGTTTGATCCTCTTATGGATGCGGTGAAACTTTACGCAGATCTTTTCAACATCGACAATATCTGGTTCACCGGTCACAGCCTTGGCGCGGGTGCCGCTGAAATCATTCTTTCGGAAAACGTGGATAATAATTTCAGCTCGATTTCCTATAATTCCGTAACCTTTGCATCGCCGCTCGCGGGTCATGATGATGATGACGCGCGCAATTTGAATATTGGGCATGAAGGCGATTGGGTCTTTTCGCTCAATGGTATTCGCGGTGCCAACTCGATTTCCGATTTGCTTGTCGTCATGGATGACAATGACTACTGGCTTACAAACCCCATTCGCTCGGCGATTGATAACATTAGTGAAGGCTTTGCAAATCAACACTCTTCACTGCTTTACACCTACACAACCAGATTGCTTTTGGAATCTCAGTTCTATGAGCACACGGACCGCGATTCAAAAGTCGCTATTAATTACACCAACGATGTAGACGCCTTAGATGGCATTATGAATGAGTGGTTTAGCGACAGCCCTGCCCTTGTTCTTGGCCGCGACGAGGATATTGCAAACCCCTACGGCGGCACGCTTTCTGTGGACGACCACCTGATTGGCGGCGGCGGTGATGATTATCTCGAAGGGTTTTCAGGTGACGATACGCTCGAGGGCGATCGGGGCGAGTTTTTCTCCGGCGGCAATGACACCATGGCTGGCGGCGAAGGCCAGGACTTGTTCCTTGGCACGCCCGATGATCTTGATGGCGACTCAATCGTTGATTTCACCTTTGGCGATCGTATTCAGCTAGAGGGCGTTTCGCGTGCCGCGATAGAGGATGACTGGTCCTTCGATGTTAGCGGAGATACCCTCACGCTGACTTGGGACGAGGGGTTTTTGTCCTTTGAGCAATCCATAAATATCAACACGCCTGGTTTGGGTGATAAAACGCTTGTCTTGGTGGATGACGAAGAGGATGCGACCTTCGAAATCGGAGCCGGAGGCCATGATATCGCCTTTGTCGTCGATACAACGGGCAGCATGTCGGACGATATTGCCTCTGTGAAAGCTCAGGCAACATCGATCATCAACTCGATCTTTGATCCGGCGCGCGGCCTTGAAAACTCGCGTATTGCGGTGGTCGGCTACAATGACCCAAGCACGCGAACATTCCTTGAATTTACGGACCACGAAGAGACCGATGATCGCAAGTCCGCAGCTTTGAGCGCGATCAACAGTCTGTCTGCGAGTGGCGGCGGCGATTTTCCTGAGATGGTATATTCCGGCCTGCTGCGTGCGCTGGACGGGCGTGCGGGCGAGTGGAGCGAAGACGCTTTGGCGCGCCGGATCTTTGTGTTTGGCGATGCCCCTGCAAAGGATACCCATCTGCTGGACGATGTTCTGCGCTTGGCGCGTGATCTAGACGTTTCGGTAAGCGCAGAGACGCGCTCGGAAGCGCTAAGCGACGAGGTGACGAAAACCACTTTGTCTGTGACGTCCAAAGGGGCCGAGGGCGACACTCTTTCAGTCGAAATCTTTACCATTGTAATCGGCACGGACCCAACGACCCGCGATGAATTCGCCGCGCTTGCAGAAGAAACCGGTGGCGAGGCGCTATCTTCTGCGGACGCGACTGAAATCGCAGATGTACTGTTTGACGCCATTCAAACCGGTACAGACGGCGATGATGTCATTATTGGCAACGATAGAGCGAACGACCTGAATGGCGGAACTGGCGATGACGATATCTCTGGGCGCGACGGTGACGACGAAATCCTTGGCGGCTCGGGCGATGACACGCTCAAGGGCGAAGATGGTGACGACGATCTGATGGATGGCCTTGGCAACAACTCGATCGAAGGCGGCGATGGGCTTGACGAACTTGTCGTCTTGTCAGGCTTGAACGAGTTGTTTGGCGGTGGCGACAGCGATTTGCTGGTTGGTGGCATTCAGGCGGACAAGCTTGATGCCGGAACTGGCGATGATGTTGTGATCGGCGATGCAGGCAACGGCTTCTTCGGCGGCTCGGATATCATCACAGGTGGCACTGGCGATGACACGATGATGGGCGGCACGGGGGCAGATACCTTTGTGTTTAACACCAATGACGGCAATGACGTCATCGGTGAGTTCGCCTATTCCGATGTGGCCTCTGATCCTGTGACGGGCTTCTCTGTGACGCCAGTGGGTGCGGACTTTGACGTTGGTGTTGATCTTATTCAGCTCGCGGGCTTTGCGACAACGGATGCATCAAATGTCATGAGTGCCGTGAGCGACACTGCGGATGGCGCGGTCTTTAACGCCGAAGGAACCTCTATCTTGTTCTTTGGTGTTTCGGCTGATCAGCTCAGCGCCGACGACTTCCTCTTCGTCTAAAGGAATGACCGTGGCGTATCGCAATGCATTTCTGTGGTTCTTTCTTGCGCTGTTTGTGATTGGCGCAGGAATTTACCCGATGCGGAGTTTTCTAGGGCACGTTGATACCGCTGCCCTGCAATCCTTCCCTGCTTTTGCGCATGCGCTGCTGTTCACATACCTGCTGTCTTTTAAAGCGAAGTCTTACAGCGGCATTCTCGCAGCCGCGCTCGCCGTGCTCGTGATCGTGTCTGCATTCGAGATTTTGCAACAAGACAGCGTGCATATCGCATTCAATCATTGGCTGCCCTCTGCGGTGAAAAACTATGCGGCCCACGGCACATTTGATGCGCAAGATTTGCTCGCGGGTGCGCTTGGCTGTCTCATTGCGGGATTGATGTCGCTTAGATTGCTCACAAAATAGGAATTTCAAAAATGTCTAAATCAATCATCTATAACTCTCTCATTGTAACAGGCTGTGTCATGACGCTGATGGCGTCAGGCGGCGGCGAAAGCATGGAGCCAGAATCCCCGCCACCGGCGCAAGAGCCTGCGGCAACGACGCCCACCCCCACACCCACGCCTTCTGTTCCAAGTTATGAAACCTTGGACAGTAGAGCTGATGTTACAAGCACCATTGGCGGAATTGTCGCGCGAACCAACAACACAACTGGCCTTGTGTCATTCGTTAATCTGAGCGGGACGCTCAAGCACGATACCGGCGCGACGACCCTATCGGATGGCACGATTTCCGTGACAGACCCTGATGGCGGCGATGACAACGGCGTTCTATCTGACGGCACCAACTCACTGGTCGTCGGGTCTAGTGGCTCGTACGACTACGTCACAACTGTTCGAAGCTCTTACATAGAGGGCGGTACGAGCTTTGATACAAGCGGCTTCGCCGGCGTCGTTACCTCGGCAGAGGACATGCCATCTACGGGCGGTGCAACCTACACAGGAGAATCTCAAGGCGTTCTTGTAACTGCGACGCAAGGCTTTGATCTGAATGATGGCAGCAGCACCGTGACCGCCGATTTCGCAAGTGGAACCGTCGATGTTGAATTGTCCGGCTTTACAGTCACGGATCAGGTCACAGGAAATGCGGCAGTTGCTCCAATTGACACTGTGAAAGTCACAGGCATGACGATTTCGGGCAACGGTTTCGCGGGTGGCACATTTGCGACGACCAACGCGGGGGCCGATGTCAATGTGACCGGCGCGAATACAAGTTCGCAAACCGCAGGCACCTTCTTTGGTTATGACACCGCCACCAAGACACCCGACGAAGTTGCCGGCGTCACCGGCTCGCGCGGTGATGACGCGCTTCTCGGGGCGGCCTTCATTGCGGATTAATCCACGCCCAAACTGTTCTGCCTCAACCCGTGCATTTACATGTGCGGGTTGAGCATGTTCTGATCACTTAAATGCTGCCTGTCTTCACAATTGATCAAATCGCCCATCAACTCTCCGATGAGGGTCACGGCTTTTTCGGAGAAACCCGTCAGAAACTCGCGGTATTTACCGGAGATACTGTCACCTACGATGTCTCGGATATGAACGAAGCGGGCCGCGCTTTTGCGCTTGCCGCGTTAGACATATGGTCCAGTGTGACAGGGCTGATCTTTGACGCGGTCGAGGATGACCCCGACATCCGCTTTGTGCATGGCACGCGCGCGAACAGGGCCTTTTCGACCACGACCAATCTGAATTCAGGCGGTGACACCAGCACGATTGTTGAAGCGCGCATCACCATTTCGCAAGACTGGTTCGCAGAGGATTGGTCACGCGACGGCGCTGATGGCGCGCTTGTGTTGAACTATGCCAGCTATGGCATGTCCACATTTGTCCACGAAATTGGACATACGCTGGGACTTGCCCATGCGGGCAATTATAACCGATCTGCCGATTACCCCGATGATGCGCACTACAGCAACGACAGCTGGCAAATGTCGATCATGTCCTATTTCAACCAAGTCGAAAACACCTCTGTTGACGCCTCTCTGGCGATCCCCCTCACCCCGATGATCGCAGATATCGTTGCGATACAAGACCTTTATGGCGTGCCGTTAGAGGCGCAGTCCGGCGACACCACTTACGGGCTTACTGGCACGACGGGCACCTATTTGGACAGCCTCTTCGTCGAGAACGCGCTGGTCGCAGCCACGCTATTTGATACAGGCGGGCACGATACGATTGATATGAGCCACATTCGGGCGGATCAAAAAATTGACCTTAACACAGAGAGCATTTCGGATGTTGCGGGGCTGCGCGGCAATCTTATCCTTGCGCGCGGCACCGACATTGAAGACGCCAAGTCTGGGGCTGGGGATGATTTGATCACCGGCAATGCCCTCTCGAACGCGCTTTCCGGCGGCGCGGGCAATGACACGATAGAGGCTGGCAGCGGGAATGATGAAATCATGGATGGTTTGGGAAATAACGCGGTGAATGGCGGCACGGGCCATGACAAGATTGTGCTTTTGTCAGGCTCAAACGAGATTTCAGGCGGTGCAGGCAGCGACTTCCTAATCGGCGGCTTGCAAGCCGACAAGCTATCAGGCGGGACCGGAAATGACGTTATCCTTGGCGATGTCGGACGGGGCATTTATGGCGGCTCTGACAGAATTGAGGGCAGGACTGGCGAGGACACCCTTATGGGCGGCGCAGGCGGCGACACTTTCGTCTTTCATACGAATGACGGAAACGATGTGATCGCCAATTTCGAGATAACCGATGTAATCTTTGACCCGCTCAGCGGCTATTCCACATCATCAATGCACAGCGGCTTTCAATTTGGCATCGACAAGATCGAGCTGAATGGCTTCAGCACTGTCACATCCGCCAATGTCCTTTCGCACGTTACAGATACCGCCGATGGCGCGCGTTTTGATGCGGAAGGGACAAGCATTCTGCTGTTTGGCCATTCTGTCGATCAGCTCAGCGGTGATGACTTCTTGTTCGTGTAAACGCGCAAACCTATTGACGTCTTGGCACGCCGGTTGGCGCGGCGTCGGGCTGCCGGATTTGTTTGAGGGCCTCCAGATCAATCAGCTCGGCGATATGCTCTGCCACGAAACGCGAAAAATTGGGGCTGTAGTGCGCCACATCCATGAGCGCTTTTCGATCGCCCCATTTCTCGAACAAATCCGTCATGTCAACGAACCCCGGCTTTTGAGTAAGGTCCGCGTAAAACTGCTCTTTCAAAATTCGGTTTTCGCGCGGTCCAAGTGGCTTGCCGGGTCCTGTCAGGTGGTAGGGGTAGTTATAATGCCCATCCGGTTGCAGGATGAAAAGCGACTCAACATTGTAGAGTTGAGCAATCGATCTGACATTGTCTTGGAAATGCACAAACCGGTTAACAGCATGCTCTGCGGTGGTTCGATTTGTGGGCTTTGGCGCATTTTGCGACGTCGGCGCACGCGTAATATACGTCACGGCCCGCATCACAGGCAGCCACCGCATAGCCGAGCCACGACCCAGTTGCGCCTCATTAACGAAGCGATGATACTCGGGCGTGAGATTGGGCGTATCATCTGCACGGCCCAGATTGACGCCATCTAAAAAGATCGCCAGCTCGGGGCGCGCGCCGCTGCGCAGCACTTGCTGAAACAGATGCATTTCTTGCGTTGGGTAAAACCCGACGCGGCCATAATTCACCACTTCGATTGGCGCGCCCAGCCCCATTTCGCTCGCGCGCGCGGTCAATATTTTGCTGAGCTGTGAGGGCCAAGTATCCGCGTCCGCAACACCGGCGCCGAACGTTGTGCTGCCGCCGAAGGCCGCGATTTGGATGGGCTCTTCGCCCTCAAAGACCTGCGCGGGAGACACCGTGCGCCGTGCGGTCAAGCCGTTTTCCAACTTGCTGACATTCAGGTATTCGCCCTCAAAAACGCGATGCCCGTATTGGGTCCAAGGTTGATAGCTGAAGCCAAGCTCTCTGTAATGATCGTAGAATTCGTCCAACATGGCGGCGATCTCGATCTCGTTCATAACGCCTTCGAACGCTTTGAAATCAAAGATTTGAAGGTTGGACGTGCTGCGCTTGCCATTGTCTACAGCCCTGCCATCTTCGAAAAACAGACCCGAAGCCGTCACCGGCGCATCCGAAACATACCTTGTCAGAGGCACAGCGCGCTGAGCGTCGCGCACGGCGAACACAGCCCACAGGATCAGATTAAGCAGCGCAAACATGATCAATGTGTTCAAAATGATCAGGGCCGTGGCTTGGTAGACATTGCGAAAGTTCGACATCATACGTTCAGGGCTTTCGTAGCTTCAAGGGGCGCATCCTTCGCCATCAGGCGCGCTTGAGAGGTCGGGCAATCTCGCAGGTGCGACATTGCAGATCGAGCGTGTCATCAAGATGGGCGCGCAACACATGTTTGAACACATCGCTCTCAAACAAAGAGGCGTAGCTGGCCGTTTTCAGATTGCCGACAACATGCGTCAGCCCCCAATCCATACAACACAGGGCGACATCCCCATTTGGCAACAACACGTTTTTATAGACCCGTCGGCAGAGCTTTAAAGGACCCTTTATGCGCTCTGGCGTGGGTACGCCTTCTATCTCTATGTTTCCCGCACGCGAGAGCACCCATCGGTTTTCCGGCTCGATATTCGCGCGCTCCAAAAGCGCGCCGACGTCGCGGTGCAGCGCTTGCGGACCCGAGGTGCCCTCATGCACATGATAAGCGATATTCGAGATTTCACCCTCTGTGAGGCGGCGCAGCGTGGCCATATAGCCCGCGTCCACGATGATGCGGGTCAAGCCAATGTCATCTGGCAGATGAACCGCGAATTTGACGAAGGGGATGTGTTCAAACCGCACGATCTGCTCGGGGGTGAGCCCCATTATTGTGGTCGAAAGCCGCACAGAATGCCCACGATCCGCTGCATATAGGATCATATCGGTGCAAGCAGGGTTCAGGAATGGCTCGTAAAACCCTGTAAAATCAACAGTCACGTCCAAAGGCAGTTTATCGATACAGGTCTTGAACGTCGCCATATCCAGACTGCTTGGCCCAACTTGGCCCTTATAGGCGCGGCCAATCGTGACTTGCGGACAATAGGAACACAGAACGCCACAGCCAATTCCTGTCGAGATCAAAAGAGCTCTGTTCATGGAAAATTCCTAAAATAGATGGGGCCGACTAAAGCCGTTTTTAGACCATGCGAAAGGGGCGTTGTCAAAACGATAGAGTATGGCGGCACGCCGGCTAAGACGCGCGCATATCGCGCTTGCGCACAATGCAATTGCCGCACACAAGAATGTCGAGATTGCTTTGCATAAAGCTGCGATAGGCGTCTTGCGGCGTGCAAACAATTGGCTCATCGCGCAGGTTAAAACTTGTGTTCAAGAGCATCGGGCAGCCTGTAATCGCTTCGAACGCCGTGATGAGTGCGTGCAACCTTGGAGAGGCGGCGGCGCTTACCGTCTGCACCCGCGCCGTTGTATCCACATGGGTCACAGCGGGGATGACAGAGCGTTTGACTTTGAGCATGTCAAAGCCGGTGATCAATGCCTCTTTTGGGCTTGGCTCTATGCGTTTTGCGCGCGCAATCGGCACGACCATGCCCATGTAGGGGCTAGCTTGGCGTAGCTCGAACCAGGCCTCGGCC
>CAYQZI010000026.1:9081-23593 GCA_964421835.1 uncultured Planktotalea sp. | reverse complement strand
GACCATGATGACCATGATGACCATGATGACCATGATGACCATGATGACCATGATGACCATGATGACCATGATGACCATGATGACCATGATGACCATGATGCGGATAAGCACGACGAGCACAAGCATGATGAAGATCACGGCGATCACAAGCACGATGACCATGACGAACATGATGACGACAAACATGACGATCACGACCATGACGCGCATGAAGAGGGCGATCATGACGCGCACTCTGAAGGTGCCACCCACACCGAATTTCACGCCGAGTACATGCTGACCTGCGAGAACGCTGATGCGTTGAACGAAATCACTTTTGCTTACTTCGATGCATTCCCGAATGCTCAAGAGGTCGAGGTGCAGCTGATCACATCCACAGGTGCGCAGGCTTTTGAAGTGCCGCGCGATACACCTGTTTTGTCGCTCGAGCGTTGATGTAACGTGTCAGCTGACGTTCTCACGCTCACTGAAATTTCCTACCGATGGCCGGGGCGTTTAACCTTTGCGTTAAGCGTGCCAAAGCTATCAATCGCCCAAGGGGAGACAGTGCTTCTCTTGGGCGAAAGCGGGTCGGGTAAATCGACGCTGTTGTCGTTGATCTGCGGCACCATCCTACCGGATAGCGGAGCGGTCGTCATTGGCGATACGGATATAACCAAACTGTCCGGCGGGGCGCGTGACAAACTGCGCGCCGAGAAATTTGGTGTTATTTTTCAACAGTTTAACCTTCTCCCCTTCGGCAGTGTTGCCGATAATATTTTGCTTCCTCTGCGCTTTGCGCCCAAACGTCGAAAACGCGCAAGCCCTGCGCGCGCGCAAGCGGCAGACCTGTGCGCTGCGCTCGGATTACCGCAAAGCGTGCTTGGCGCCGCTGCTGCCTCCCTCAGCGTTGGGCAACAACAACGCGTCGCTGTGGCGCGCGCTTTGATTGGCCATCCCCCGCTGATCATCGCGGACGAGCCGACCTCTGCGCTGGATGCCAACAGCCAAGCGGCCTTTCTTGATCTCTTGTTCGCGCAGACCAAAGCGCAAGGCACCAGCCTGTTGATGGTCAGCCATGATCCTCGCCTTGGGGCGCGGTTTGATCGCGTCATCGAAATGAGCGAGATTGCGCAGATTGAAAGGACGGCCCAATGATCTTGCGCCTCGCCATTGCATCGCTGTTTGCGCGTGCGTTGACGGTTGGTATGACCATTCTTGCCATCGCGCTTTCGGTTGCGTTGTTTCTGGGCGTTGAAAAGATCCGAACGGGCGCGAAGGCCAGTTTCGCCGATACGATTTCAGGAACGGACCTGATTGTTGGCGCGCGCTCTGGCTCTGTGCAATTGCTGCTTTACTCTGTCTTTCGCATCGGAAACGCGACCAACAACGTCACATGGCAAAGCTATCAAGACATCGCCGCGCGCTCTGATGTGGAGTGGATCGTGCCCATTTCGCTTGGAGACAGCCATCGTCAATTTCGGGTCATGGGCACCTCTGTCGCGTTTTTCGAGCACTACAAATATCGCGCGGGCAGATCGCTAGAGCTCGCAAGCGGCGCGATCATGGATGATCTGTTCGACACTGTGATTGGCGCGGATGTGGCGGCGCAGCTGAACTACGAGGTCGGCGATCCGATCATCGTCGCACATGGGCTTGCATCCTTTTCCGAGCATAAAGATCAGCCGTTTCGCATTTCTGGGATCTTAGAGAAGACCGGCACGCCTGTGGACAGAACCGTGATTGTCAGCATGGAAGCGATTGAAGCGATCCATGTCGATTGGAAGGGCGGCGCGCAAATTCAAGGCCAAGCGACGCCCGCCGACGAAATCCGCAAGATGAAGCTAAAGCCGCAAGCGATTACTGCTGCGCTTGTGGGTGTGCGCAGTCCTTTGCAAACCTTCAGATTGCAACGCGCGATCAATGAATATCCGCAAGAGCCACTTTTGGCGATCTTGCCCGGCGTCGCTTTGCAAGAGCTTTGGAGCATTGTGGGCATCGCAGAAACTGCGCTGCTGGCGGTGTCGGCCATGGTGGTTGTCACTGCTTTGATTGGCATGATGGCGACGATTTTCTCAAGCTTGAATGAACGGCGCCGCGAGATGGCGATCTTTCGCGCCATGGGTGCGCGCCCTGCGGTGATCTTGAGCATGCTGGTTATCGAAGCCATGGTAATGGCTGCAATCGGCGCGCTGCTGGGTCTGGGCCTGCTGTATCTTGGCCTCAGCATCGCTCAGCCCTTGCTTGATAGCGCCTTCGGGCTTTGGTTGCCCATCGATCCACCCAGCCTGCGCGAGGCGATTGTGATGCTGGCTGTGATTGCTGCTGGCGCAATTGTGAGCTTGGTGCCTGCTTTGAGGGCTTACAGAATGTCGCTTGCTGATGGTATGATGGTCAAAACCTAAGTCCAACGATGGATAGTTGTCATGTTAGACCGCAGATCGACTTTGATGCTTTTATCCGCTTCACTTGCCGCGCCGCGTGTCGCAATAGCAGCAACGCCTCGTGAAATCACTTGGGACGATCTTATCCCGCCGGGCGTTCCTTATTCTGAAATCATCGGCCAAGGCGCGGTTGATGAAATCAACGATACGTGGGACCCGGTCTTTGACGAGAACGCGACCAAGCTAAACGATGCGCTTAACGGCGCCTACATCAAAATGCCGGGATTTATCATTCCGTTCGAGGTGAGCGCAAAAGGCGTTACCGAATTTATGCTCGTGCCCTATACAGGTGCATGCATTCACGTCCCACCGCCCCCCGCGAACCAATTGGTGATGGTGTCGTCCGAAAAGCCATGGCCGGGGGATGATCTATGGGATCCGGTTTGGGTGATTGGCCGGATGCGCACGCAGTTGCAATCGACGGATCTGGGCCAAACTGGCTACGCAATCACTGCGGACGACATGGAAATCTACGAATGGTAGCATCTGTTTTGCACCGGCGCAGTGTGCTTGCAGGCTTGGCCGCAGCGCCCTTGTTGCCAAGCCTTGGGCAAGCCGACGCATTCATTGATCTGGCTTGGGTCGATTTGCTGCCTGAAAACCAAACCGCCATTCCGCAAGCGTTTCTTGGCTTGATCGATCACGATCAGGCTCCGGCAAGCAGCGAGCAGCCTCAATCAAGCGGTGTGCGCACCGAGTATAATGGCCAAACCGTGCGCCTGCCGGGGTTTGTTGTTCCGATTGATCAAAGCAGCGATGGCGTGACGGCTTTCATCCTTGTGCCCTATGCAGGTGCTTGCATTCATGTGCCGCCGCCGCCCGCGAACCAGTTGGTTTTCGTGACAACGCAAACCCCCTACCCCAGCAAAGGGCTTTATGAGCCGGTGAATGTGACGGGCCAATTTGCCGTGTCCACGCTTAGGACCCATCTTGCCGAGGTCGGCTATGCTTTGTCCGCCGACGCGATAGAACCTTTCCGCGTTTAAACACGCCAGCTTTTCCCAACCGCTCCCCTAGCCTGCCGTTCCCCTAGCCTGCCGCTGCACGCGCATCCGCTGCCGTGCCGTATTGCGGAAGATCCGCCGCCGTCTTGCCATGCGCCGCCATCACCGTGTCGCGCACAAAGGCGATATGCGCGGTTTCTTCGATAATTTCGGCCAGATACTGCGCTTTCATCAAGTTCGAACCAACGCCAATTGTCCCATGGTTGGCGAGCACTGCCGCGACAATCTTGGGGTCTTTGAAGAATGGGCTGATCTCTTTATTCGTCTGCGGACCGCCCGCATCAGAGAGCGGGATAAGCGGCATGCGGCCAATCTTTTCAATGGTTTGCACCGTGAGGCAGGGTATTTCGATCCCCGCACTTGCATAGCCGGTCGCCCATGGGCTGTGGCAGTGCACAACCGCGCGAATGTCGCTGCGGATGCGGTAAAGATCGAGATGAAAGCCAAGGTCTTTCGACGGTTTATGATCCGAGGGCTCAAGCGTGCCATCCAAATGCACCACTTGCAGATTGTCGCGCGTGCACTCATTGAACCCGACGCCCGAGGGCTTGATGACAATCGCATCCGCGCTGTCGAGCCGCACTGATAGATTGCCCCCCGCATTGGTTTGAAGGCGCAGATCAAAGCAACGTTTCGCGCTCGCAATCAGCGCATCTTTCTTTTCAATCAGGTCATCCATGTCGTGTCCTTCTAGGGCGTCAAATCTGCAAGCGTGTGTGTGATGGTTTCTGTCACCTCGGGCGCAAACAAATGCGCATCGAGCTTGATCAGCTGAGTCTCAGCATCGAGCTTGTCGGCAAGCGTGTCAGCGCAAATCGCGCGCAGCGCCGGATCCTCGATCATACCGCCGGGGCGATCATGATGGGAAAACCCCCCCATCGGCAGAATAACAGCGCTCGGACCCGAGTTGGCATTCAAAGCCTCGGCCAATTTGGTAGCGATCAGCTCCATTTCAACAGGCGTCACTTTGACGTGGGTGAAGAGCGCCGAATGCTCGTAATGGGGGCGCAACAGATACTGCTGCTGCATCAGGGACTTTTGACCCAAGCCTATGAAATTGATCGCACCGGGCAAAACGATGCGCGGCAGCTCTGATCCCGCGCTGAACCGCGTCGGCATATGCACATGAACCCCCGCCACATGAATGCGCGTCAATTCATGCGGGGTCAGATCGATGATCGCATCAAAGGCATTGCGGCTGGCAAAGCGCGCGAAAGCTGCGCCGCCAAAGCCGTTCGAGTGAAACACCGTGGACTCGCGTCCTTGCTCAGACAGCGCCTTGACCAATGGTCCAACCGCGCGATCCGTCGCGCCAAGCGCCGTGATCCCAACAGAGGGCGCGATATCGACAAGCTCGCCCTTGCGCGCTTTGTTGCACAGACCTGCCGTCAAAAGCGCCGTGTTTTCCAGCGCATCGCGCAGCATGCCGTTCAGGCCGGAAATATCCGCCAAAGTGGGCACCAGAATGATCGAGTTATCTGCAATCGCAAAACGTGGATCAAACGGCATCGTCGAGCACAGCACCTTGGGAAAAGTGATCGGCAGGCTGCGCATCACTTGCAGGACAATCTCGCCGCCCGTGCCGCCGCCAATGCCGACAACGACTTCGGTGCCTGTCTTGATCCCTGATGAAATCTGCTCCAGCGCCGTCGCGGCGGCGGCGGCCATGGCAAGGCATTTAGCCTCTCCATCCAAAATCTGACCATCCGCGAGCAGCGAGATATCGATTACCTCGGCGCTCACGTCAGCGCGCTCAAGTTGCCCAAGCAGAAAGCCGATTTCCTCCGATTTTGTCGCCATGGTCGCAAGGACCAGAACCTGCGTCATGTCTTAGCCTTTCACCGCACCTGCGGTCATACCGGTGATAATCTGACGGCTGGCAAGCAGTGTAAAGATGATCGGCGGAATCGCCAGCAACATGCCTGTTGCCATGATCACACCCCATTCGACATTGAATTCGGACATATTGTTCACAATCAGGATCGGCACGGTTTTCGTGTTGCGATCCGACAGCGCAGAGGCAAGCAGATACTCGTTCCACGCAATGCGAAAGGTAAAAATCGCAGCAGCGGCAAGGCCCGGTTTGATCAGTGGCAGGATCACCTTGAAGAACACCTGAAACGGGCCTGCGCCATCCACGCGCGCTGCTTCTTCAAGCGAGCGCGGCACTTGCACGATAAAGCTTTGCAGGATCCAGATCACAAAGGGCAGGTTCATCGCAACATAGATCAGGATGATGCCAGAGTGCGTGCCCGCAAGGCAGACGTCTCCGCGCCCACCAAAGGCTTCGCGGATCGCGCCGCCAATCAGCCCATCGCGGTCAAGGCAGAATTCATTGTTCCATAGGCCAAACACAGGCACCAGCAGAACCGCAGGCGGCACCATACGCACCATCAGCGTTGTGATCGAAGCTGTATCGCGCCCGAAAAAGCGAAAGCGTACAAGGGCATAGGCGGCCATAGAGCCGATGATCAGCGTCAAAACAGTAGACACCAACGCGATGATAAGCGAGTTCACAAACGCGCCGCCGAATTTAAGCGAGCAGAAATCGATATGCTCAGGCTCGTACCAAAGCACGTCGCACAGCGCGGTTTCGTAGTTCTGGATCGTTGGCAGAAACAGCAGCCCGCTGGTACCAGAAATGATATCCACATCCAGCTTGAACGAGTTGACGAACATCAAGATAACCGGCCCAATCGACATCATGACCAGCATGGCGATCACGACATAAAAGGCAGGATTTTGCTTTTCGTATGACTGATCCATCAGCTGCCATCCTCTGCGGCCATGCGCACCCGTGTTGCGCGAATTTCTTGGAGTTTGTTAAAGGCGAACATCGCAACCGTCAGGAACATCAAGATCATCAGCAGGTAGTTCGACATGGCGGCGGCAACGCCGAGTTCGCGGAATTCCGTGGCGGTGCGGGAAATGCGCAGCGCAAGAATTTCGGTGGACAGGCCCGGCCCGCCTTCTGTTAGGACAAGGATCACTTCAAGCACTTTGAAGCTGTCAATCAAGCGCAAAAGCCCTGTCACAATAAGTACCGGCATCATCAGCGGCAGTTTGATGTGAATGATCTGCTGCCACGCCGTTGCACCATCGATGCGCGCGGCTTCCAACGCAGAGCGTGGCAAAGATTGCAGCGCTGCAAGCGAAAGGATGAAGATAAACGGCGTCCACTGCCAAATGTCCGCGATGATCACCGAAGTCAGCGCATGACTGCCCAGCCAATCCACATCCGGTAAGCCAATGCTCTCTAGAAAGCGGTTAAACGTGCCAACAGAGGGGTGATACATGTAGCGCCACATCAGACCCACCACGACCGGCGCGATCATCATCGGCAGAATAAACATGGTGCGCAAAACAGACATGCCGCGAATATTGCGATCGAGCAGCAGCGCAAGGCCAACGCCGATCACCAGCTCAATCGTGACGCAGAAAAACGCGAAGCGCAGAGTAACACCAAGGCTTTCGCGGAAATTCGGGTCGTTCCAAAGGGTAATGTAGTTCTTTAGACCGACAAACTGAGCCTCGCCAATCGTTTGGGTCGGATCCCAAGCGCGAAAACTGCCCCAGATCATATAGCCCAGCGGATAAATCAGAGCCATCGCCATGATGATAACGGCGGGCGCCATGAACATATACGGTGATGCACGGTTGATCCACGCTGTGGCCCGCTTGGGCTTGGGGCGCAGGGGCGCATCTGGGGTCAGGGTATCAGCCACGGCGGTCAAAACCTAAATTCGAAAAAGGGGGATCTCGGGGCGCAAACACACGCCCCGAGACTGGGAGGGATGGATTATTTCCAGGTGTAGTACCCGGCCTCTTCCATCACGACGCGTGTGCGCTCGGCAACGCCGTCCAGCGCTTCCTGGATGTCCAGATCTTCGGTCAGAACTTTGGACAATGTTGTGCCAAGGTCAGCGTTGATCTTACCCCAAACCGGGATGATTGGACGCCAGTCAGGATCCGCGTACTGCAACGCTTCGCCAAACTTTGCCATATGCGGGAACTTTGCGTTCACATCCGCATCCGCGTGTGTCGAGAAGCGCGATGGGTTACCACCGGCCAGCGCCACCAGCTTGTCGCCCTGCTTGGACGTAAGCCACTGCATCAGCAAGAAGGCCGCATCCTTGTTCTCTGCGTTTGCAGGGATACCGATGCCAAAACCACCTGTTTGCGAGGCATGCTTAGTGCCCATTGGGTGCAGATCCCAGCCGACTTTGCCCACAACTTTGGACTTGTCGGGATTGTCGATCTGACCCGCGACAACTGTGGTGTCGAGGAACATCGCGGTGTCACCATTCAGGAACGAGCCAAGCGCTTCACCAAAGCCGAAGTTTGTCGCGCCCTCGGGGCCACAATCAACGATTGTCTTTAACGCTTCTGCCGCTGCAACGCCCTCGGCATTGTTCATGATCGGGTTCCACTCGTCATCAAAGATGCCGCCGCCCAGTGGGTTCAGGTGCAAAAGATAGGCGTGCGCTGCATGGTGACCAGAAGCCGCCCGAGACGCAAGACCGCCCATGCCGGGCTCTAGCTCTGGAATTTTGCAGGCAAGGGACAGCATGTCCTCATAGGTCTTTGGCACTTCAAGACCGTGCTTTTCGAAGATGTCCTTGCGATAGCCAAGGATGGACGTCTCAGAGCCATAAGGCATGCCAAAAAGCGAACCTGTCGCACCAGAGAGATAGCCCTTGTCACCGCCAGCAAACCCGATGTTGTAGACATAGCCATCAATCAGATCAGCCGCATCATAGGATGGGTCTGACAGTTTTGGGTTCATGAAATACTTGGCAAGGTTCTCCAGCTGATCCGCATAGACGTAATCCGCCTTGGAAAAGACCACATAAGCGATCAGGTCATACTCGCCTTCGTCCTGTGCCAACTCAAGCGTCTGGCGCTCGCGCATTTTCAGGTAGGGCAGCTGGTCAACTTCAACTTCGATGCCGGTTTCCTTGGTGAACTCGGGCAAAATCTGCATCACCGCATCATAGTGTGGGTGCGCCGGGAAATTGACGATCAACGTCGTGCCTTCGTGTTCGGCGTATGGATTCGCTAGGGCCGTTGTGGCCAGCAGCGCGGCACCTATGGCTGCGCTTGTCGTTCTCTTAAGCATGGTTTCCTCCCTTATGCTTTTTTGGTCTTTTTGGGTCTTACAGAGCGACTTCACTCTTTCGATCAAACAGGTGGACACGCGCGGGGTTCACCTCAAATACCAAGGTCTCTCCCAAGGCCATTGGTGTTTCGGAATTCACTTCGACGGTCACATTCGCTTCGCCGCACTCACACAAAAGCACCGATTGCGCGCCGACGTATTCAGAGACTTTGACATCCAGCGTCAGCGCATCCTCGGGCTTGGCATTGGCCGCAAAGGACAGATCCGAGGGGCGGATGCCCAGCGTCATGTCTTTGCTATTATGCGCGCCAGCTTTCTTCGCTGCCTCGCCCTGCAAACGCAGATCAAACCCGTTCCCCGTCACAAAAATCTCATCGCCGCGGGTTTGCACATCGCAGTTCAAGAAGTTCATTGGCGGCATGCCAAGGAAACCGGCGACAAACTTATTTGCGGGCCGCTTAAACAGATCCTCGGGCGTGCCCTGCTGTTGGATATATCCGCCATTCATCACCACGATGCGATCTGCGAGCGTCATCGCTTCGATCTGATCGTGCGTGACGTAGATCATGTTCTTTTGAACGCGTTGGCTCATCATCGCCAATTCCGCGCGCATCTGTCCGCGCAGCTTGGCATCGAGGTTAGAAAGCGGCTCATCGAACAGGAAGATTCCGCTGTCTTTCGCCAGCGCGCGCGCCATGGCAACACGTTGGCGCTGCCCACCCGACAAAGCGCCGGGCTTGCGATCTAGAAACTCGGTTAGTCCAACTGTCGCCGCGACTTCGCGCACCTTTTTATTGACTTCCGCCTTGGGCCGCTTTGCCAAGCGCAGCGCGAAAGAGATGTTCTGCGCCACGTTCATATGCGGGTAAAGCGCGTAGTCCTGAAACACCATCGCAAGATCGCGCTCTTTCGGCTCCAGGTGGCTAACCGGCGCGCCATCCACGTAAATCTCGCCCTCGGTCACATCCTCTAGCCCTGCGATCATCCGCAAGGTCGTGGATTTGCCACAGCCCGATGGGCCGACGAGCACAGTGAACTCATTATCGGCCATTTCCAAATCGATGCCGTGAAGCACCTGCACTCCGCCATATTTCTTGACGAGTCCCTCTAGTCGTATGTTCGGCATCGAATCCTCGCTTCGCTTGCAAGCAATATTTTGTATACAAAGTTAAAAGTAAATATGCAAAATTGCATTCTGAACAAATTAGTGCTAGCTAGAGGATGGAAACTAGGAAAAGAACGATGGCAAGCGCCCAAAAGAAATCGACAGTTCAACGTATTGAAGAAGCGCTGATGGATGACATCAGCATCGGTGAGCTCAGCCCCGGCAAACGTTTGGACGAAGCGGGGCTTGCTGAACGCTTTGGCGTGTCGCGCACGCCAATCCGCGAGGTGTTAAGCCGCTTGACCGCCCAAGGCATCTTGGTTCCTGGCGAAAAGCGCGGCGTTTTCGTGGCCGAGTATGACCGCGAAGAGCTGTCGCAAATCTTTGAAGCGATGCATGAAATCGAGTCGGCCTGCGCGAGAGTTGCCTCGCAACGCCTTAGTTTATTCGCTAAAACAGAGATCGAGTTCGCCCAAGCAGATTGCATGGCCGCAGCGCTCGCGAATGATCGCGCGGGATATCTGCGCGCCAATGAGGCGTTTCACATGGCGATCTATAAAGCGACTGGAAATCCCTATATGGCAGAGATCGCCTCGGAATTTCGCAAGCGCACGGGTCCATTTCGCGCCAAGAAGTTTGCCACCAAAGAGGACTTGCTGCGTTCAGCCGAGAGCCATCAATCCTTGATCGCGAACATCTTTAGCGAAGATTCGGCAACCGCATCCAATGGCATGCGCACCCATATGACGGAGAGCTTCATGCAGACATTAAAAGTCAACTAACGCGCAGAATTTTCATTCACGCCTTGCCTTTGTGCGCAAATTTGTATTTTTGTATACAAACAAGATTCGCACAGAGGAAGACAAAATGGGCGTCGCAGAAACCAAGATTTACCCAATCAACACAGGCTGGCTAGAGGCTGACCTTGGAACCTATATTTTCTGGAAGGGTCCCGCGGGCAAGAAATATTGGAACCCTGTGTATTGCCATTATGTCGACACCGGCACGCATAAAATTCTGATCGATACAGGTCTTCCCGACGAAGAGCGCGCCACGAAATATCACCACAAATGCGAAAAGCGTGGATGCCTGCAAGTACATGAACATCTTGAGCAAAAGCTTGGCGTGCACCCTGACGAGATCGACGCGATTGTGTTCACGCACCTGCATTGGGATCATGTGCAAAACATGAAGCAGTTCAAGAACGCGCGCTACATTGCCCCCAAGGCCGAGATCGAAATGGCCTATAATCCACTGCCGCTGTATTACCGCACCTATGAAGCGAATATCGGCGTCGAACAGGCCTATGCGGGCTGCGTTTTCGAGGCGGTCGAGGACGAGTGCGAAGTCTTGCCCGGCATCACCATGTTCCACACACCGGGCCACTCGGTTGGGCACATGGCCGTATCAGTCGCAACAAGCGCAGGCGACATTTGCGTCGTGGGCGATGCGATCTTTGTCGAGCGCAACCTTGACCCCAACCCCTCCGAGCAATGGCGTCATTGGGTGCCTGCGCGGTTTGTGAATTCTTACGAGGGTTGGAAATCTGTTGAGGAAATCGACAAGCGCGCGGACTATGTTCTGCCGTGCCACGATGAGGGCGCGAATGCGCGCTCTGATGTGTTCCCCTATGAGGGCATGCCAATCCGCAATCGCCGCCAGCCTATTCCGGGGTACAAATTCTACTTTGGCGACATGCCCGCAGGCATGGCCGACAAGGCCGCCCCCAAGATGAGCCAAGCCGAGGCGGACGCCTTTATCGCGGGCTTGGTCGATCCGAAAGACATGGCTGAATATTAACCCGTGACCCAGCAGCTCGACAGCATAGAGGCGATTGCATCCCAATATGATGTGATCGTCTTTGATCAATGGGGCGTGTTGCACAACGGCAGTGCCCCCTACCCCAGTGCCATCGAAACGATTGATACGCTCAGCGTAACGAAAGCTGTGCTGTCCAATTCCGGCAAACGCGCCTCCCCGAATGGGGCGCGGATCACCGCGATGGGCTTCTCTTCGCAGGCTTTTGGTTACGTGATGACCAGCGGCGAGGCGCTTTGGCGCGATGTTGATAATGATGCCATCAAAGCCAAACGTTTCTTCGCGGTTGAACGCGCGCGCGGCGATGCCGCCGCTTGGGCCGAAGGATTGGATATTGAGCTGACCGATGATCCAAGTGAAGCAGAGGCGATCTTGATGATGGGTCTGCCCGATGGTGCAGCGCTTGGCGATTGGAACGCGCAGCTTGCTGAATGGCGCGCGCGTGATCTGCCGATGTATTGCTCGAACCCTGACCGCCAAAGCCCGCGCGCGGATGGGCTGGTCATTTCACCCGGTGCAATAGCGTTCGCCTATGCCGATCTTGGCGGCAACACCACGTTTTACGGCAAACCCCATGCCCCTGTGTTTCGCGCGCTTGAAGATATCTTTGGCGCGGGTCGCTATCTGATGGTTGGCGATAGTATGGAGCATGACATTGCAGGGGCGCAGGGCGTGGGCTGGGACAGCCTTTTGATCGAAGGCGGGCTTTATGCAGATCGTTTTGCCAGCGCCGATGGCGATCAAGTGATTGCAGAGATTACCGCCGAGAAACGCTGCGCGCCGCCCACTTATAGACTGAAGGAATTGAGCTGATGGACTTGCCCGACCTCGTCACCCCGGAATTTCGCGTGCTCTCTGCCAAGCTCGGCCAGGACCCTTTGCAGGTGCAGGGCCCGGGCGGGAACACCTCGATCAAAGAGAGCGCTGTGATGTATATCAAAGCCTCAGGGACGGAATTGGCCGATGCTGAAGCGGCGAATATTTTTGTCGCGGTTGATCGCGGCGCCGCAGTTCTGGAAGCGCATGAAAAAGCGGGCGATGGGTCTTGCAAGGAAACTGTGCTCGACAAATCTCACGGCTTGCGCCCCTCGATTGAAACCACATTTCACGCCGCGCTAGAGAGCCGCATCGTGGTGCACACACATTCCGTGGCGACGCTTGCCCATGCGATCAGCCCCGAGGGACGCGAAATCGCTAAAGAAAAGCTTGCCGGTCTGCCCTTTGTGATGGTGCCCTATGCCAAGCCGGGCTTGCCCTTGACCCGCGAAATCCTTGCGCGCATCCGCCCAGAGTCACGCGTGATCATTTTGCAGAACCACGGCTTGATCTGTGCGGGCGAGAGCGTCTCTGAGGTAGCGGCGCTGATCGCTCAAGTTGAAGAGCGCCTAAAGCTTGCGCCCTGTGCCACCGCTGCCGATAAGCCCACGGCTGCCGCGCCTGAAGGCTTTGAATGGTCCAGCCATGGCTGGCTCGCGCAGAACCCAGAAGCCTTTGAACGCGCGAAAAATGGTACTTATTACCCCGATCATGTCGTGTTTTTGGGGCCTTGTTTGCCCGTTCAAAACCACGCTGGAAACCCTCCTGCGATCTTGCAAGAGGGGCTTGGCGTTTTGATCAAAACCGATGCCACCCCCTCGCAAAAGGCCATGCTGCGCTGCATCGAAGACGTGCTGAGCCGGATGCAAGAGGGATGGAGCCTTGATCCCATCGGAGCTGACGCAGAGGCCGAGTTGCTCAATTGGGACGCAGAGAAATATCGCCAAGCTTTGGCCGCGCGCGAATGACGCTGTCGCTTGGCATAGATGTTGGCACATCCGGCGTGCGCACTGCGGTGATGGAGGGCGGCACCTTGCTGTCGATGGCGCGCGCCGATCATCCTGTGCAGGACCCGCTCAGCATTGACGCAAACGGTTGGTGGCACGCGGTGGCGGACTGCCTGCATGCTCAGATGGATGCGCTCAAAACACGGCATATCGATCCGAAGGACATCCGTGCAATCGCTGTGGATGGCACATCCGGCTCTATGGTTTTGACCGACAGCGCGCTTACCCCGGTAAGCCCTGCGCTGATGTATAACTCCAAAGGGTTCGACGCAGAGGCGACCCTGATCGAGTCCTGCGTCGAGGGCGCGCATATCACGAAAGGCAGCAACTCGGCGCTTGGCCGCGCCATGCGTTTGGTCTCTTTGGCCAAAAGCGATCCAACACATTTGTTGCATCAAGCGGATTTCATCGCTGCAAAGTTAATGGGCCAAGGCGGGCAGTCCGACTACAACAACGCGCTCAAAACCGGCTTCAATCCCGTTGATGAATGCTGGCCCGCATGGATGTCGCAGGTGATTGATCCCGCGCTTCTGCCCAACGTTCACAGCCCCGGCGCGCCGATTAGCGCCATTTCAAGCGAGATCGCGCAGGAATTTGGCCTGTCCAGAAGCGTGAAAATCCACGCAGGGACAACCGATAGTATTGCCGCCTTCCTTGCCAGCGCGCCGCTGCAAGAGGGGGTCGCTGTGACCTCGCTTGGCTCAACGCTTGCGATTAAATTGCTCAGCGCGAAGCGCATCGATGATCCCTCCGTCGGACTTTATTCGCATCGTTTGGGCGATCTTTGGCTGGTGGGCGGCGCGTCTAATACAGGCGGCGCGGTTCTGAAGCAGTATTTCACAGATGCGGATTTGCAGCGGCTTAGCGCGGATATCGATCCCTCAAAACCGCTAGGTTTGAACTATTATCCGCTGAAAGAACCGGGCGAGCGCTTCCCGATAAACGATCCCAATCTGCGCCCGATGATGGCGCCGCGCCCCGAAAGCGACGCTGCATTCTTGCAAGCCATGCTTGAGGGGATCGCCGCGATCGAAGCGAAATGTTTCGAGGCGATCAACGCGCGCGGCGGCCCTGCCCCTTTGAAGATTTTCACCGCTGGCGGCGGCGGCAAGAACGAGACATGGACAGCGATCCGCGCGGCGCACTTAGGACAAACGCCAATAGCTGCGCACTACAGCGAAGCTGCGATTGGGGCGGCAAAGCTGACAATGCTCTAGGGT
>CAYQZI010000026.1:0-8981 GCA_964421835.1 uncultured Planktotalea sp. | reverse complement strand
TGCGCACTACAGCGAAGCTGCGATTGGGGCGGCAAAGCTGACAATGCTCTAGGGTTGTGAGAAAGCGCTGGCTCGCGTAAAGATTGTGCATCAACAAATGACTGCGTGTGCTGATATGGTTAAAAAACTCTCGATTTTAGGGTTACTTCTGGGACTTGCGCTCTGCGCGATCACGCTGTTCATGTTCCGCCCGATTTCTGCAACCCATCCAGCGCTTCAGGAAAACCTGCCTAAAACAGTTGCGCTGCGGCACTTTTACGCCAACACCGAAGCAAGCTGGCGTTATCGCTTGTCGCCTGATGGAACCCATATTTCTTGGCTCGAGTCCAAGAACTTCAAACCCGCGTTATGGGTGCGAAAACTTGATGACACTGGCACCACAATTTTTCACACCGATGACGAAGTGCGCTGGTATAGTTGGTCCGCGAACGGGAAATATCTTTTGTATCAAGCCAATCGCGATGGTTGGGAGAACGACGTTGTCGTCTCGATTGATGTCAACTCAGAGGGTTCAATGCCGCGGACATATGATTTCGGCACGGATGTCAAAAGCGGCATTCATACCATTCCTGCGGATGGCGGCTCTGAGATCTTGATCGTCCACAATGGGCGCGATGCCAGCAAGTTTGATCTTTATCGCTTGAATTTGGACACAGGCGAAACGACGCCCATGGATTTGATTACCGAGCTTGGTGTGTCTTGGGCGATCAATCGCATGGGCGAGGTCTATGCGCGCACAGTGCACACCACCCCCGATGACTGGCGCACGGAGCTGCGTCAAAGCGACGGCAGTTGGATGCAAATTGCAAAGGGTGGCTTAGAGGATTGGTTCAGCGTTCTAGCGGAGCCGGATGAAAACGGGACAGTGCTGGCGATTTCAACGCTTGATCGGGACAAGTCCGCTTTGGTGCGGTTCGATGTGAACACACAGGCCGAAGAGGTCCTTTTCGAGGATCCGGTGTCTGACATCAGCTGGGTCGAACAAAGCCCTGTCACGGGGGATTTGCTGAGCGCAGTAGCCTATCCCGGTTTGCAGCGCCGGGCCTTCTTTGATGACACATACGAAGCCTTGCTGGCAGCGGTGCCACAGGACAAAGACACAGCGCTACACCGCGTCTCTAGCACGCGCGATATGTCCAAGATCATCGTCGAGGCGGAGCATACCACGAAAGGCTGGTCCAAATATTTGCTGGATCACGCCAGCGGCAAAGTCACGACAATCGCGGTGCCGCCCATCGCCGCGCAGGCAGAGCATCTCTCGTCCATGCAACCTGTCAGTTTTGAGGCGCGTGATGGCTTTAAGTTGCACGCCACGCTAACGCGGCCAAAAGGCGTGCAAGATGCCGCGCCCATGGTCATTTTGATCCACGGCGGACCTGTCGCGCGCAGCACTTGGGGGTTTCGCAGCTTGCACAGTTGGATGGCCAATCGCGGCTATGTTGTGCTGGATGTCAACTACCGTGGCAGCGGCGGATATGGGCGTGCTTACCGCGAAGCTGCCATTGGCGAAGTCAGCCGCAAAATGCACCTAGATATCGTTGATGCGCGCGCTTGGGCGATTGATCAAGGCTATGCGGATCCGTCGAAAGTGGCCGTTATGGGTGGCAGCTTTGGCGGGCTAAAGGTGCTTACGGCACTTACCGAAAGCCCCGATTTGTTTGCTGCGGGCATTGATATCAACGGGATTTCGGATATTTCCACAATGTTGCAAGAGGTTCCGGCCTATTGGCAGGGATGGCCGCATTGGTACAAGAAATACATCGGCGATCCGAGTGATCCCGAAGACCTTGCCGAAATCAAAGATCGCTCGCCCCTTTATCATGCCGACAACGTTCAAGCGCCGCTTTTGATTATTCAAGGTGCCAATGACGTGCGGGTTATTCAGGATCAAGCTGACCGCATGGTCGAGGCGCTGGAAAAAGCCGACAAAGACGTCGAATACATGTTGCTCGAAGGTGCGGGTCATCAGTTCAACAGCTGGGGCTGGCAAACCCGTATCATTGCGTTTCGCAAGATGGAGCGGTTTTTGGCAACCCATCTCGGCGGGCGCGCAGATGGGTTTGATTATGGCGTTTTGGGCGCGCATCTTCTTGGGAGATGGTGAGCGCGCCCAAAGCCACACGCGCGAGGTTTCAACCTGCGCGGTGAATGCAGGCTTCATCCACTTTGTGTGCTGGCCCCAAAAGCAAAGCAGAGGGCACATCATCAGGCGCAGCATAGCGCAGATAGGCATAGCCTGTCCCTGCTGTGCCAAGCATAAGCCCCGGCAGCGCCTCTGAGCTGGGCGCGTCATAGACCCAAGGTCTGCGTTTCGCGATGAACTCGTTGTAGCCTTTGTCCAAGACACGCGACACAAGCGGCGCGTGATTTGTCCAATCGGCAGTACGCGCCATCATCAACAGATCCAAGTTGCCAAGCACCCCGTGACACAGGCTCCAGTTTGTTTCGCCAAAGAGGTTGCGCTCGGTCATGGCAGCGGTTTGCGCGCAGGCTTTCACGGCCTCATGGCGGTATTTAACATCATGGGTCAGCTCCCACATGCGAAGCCGCGATAGCCCGATGCCCGCCGCGCCGTGGCACCACGCGACATGTGTTGCACCTGTTGAATTCACCGGATCATCATGGCGCAGATCGGGCCAAACCTGATTTTCATCATCGTAATAGCTGGTTTCGTAGGCAACAGCCCGCGCCGCACAGGTCTCAAAGCGCACTTCGCCGACCGTCTCGCTTAGCTCCATCAAGGCCAATGCAATGCCAGAGGTTCCGTGCCCATAGCCCAGCAGGTTAGGCTTGCAGCACTGCGCCGCGAGCGTTTCAGGGGCCGTCATGCCGATGCTTTTCAGCCCTGCCTGCATTTCAGCCATGGTGTCCCAAGAGGTGCCGCGCGCGCTGTGCTTGGCCTGCGTGAGCAATACATCACCCCACTTGGTCACCGCATCCAGCGCGCGCTCTTGCGGCAAGTGATCGAGGATCGACAGAACCGCAGGGATGGTGCCGCCCAAGCCAACCATAACATCCAGCACGCAGATCTCATCCAAGTTGGCGTCAAAGAGCTCGGTCATCAAATCGCGACCCTGCGCCACAAAGTCCTCGCGCTCTAGTATTTCGCCGACGCGCACAGCCGCCATCGCAACCCCTGCGCGGCCCGTATAAACCCCAAGCGCAAAGCGTTTCGGTAAATCATCCACCCGAGACAGCGCATGGGTGATCGCCCCTTCGGCGTATCTTTTGACGATGGGATCGCGCGTCGCGCGGTAGCATTCGGCCATAAACATCGCCGTGCCAGCCGTGCCATCATAGACATTCGGGCCGCACATCCCAGCCGCAGGCAAGCGCGACCCCAGGAATATATCCGAGGTTTGAGAAAGCCAGTTACACCGCTCGCCGTGCCAAATTGCATTGGCCCCAATATCGGTAGCGATTGAAAACGCGGCGTCGATGGCTTTTTCCGGTGTCATGATTTTGCTCTTTCGTAGGTTAGGCTGCGAGATGTTCGACAAAGCTGTAATCCGCTTTGGAGCCAGCACGCAGGTGCATGGTATCAAGGCTTAGTCCGGCCTGCGCGACGCGCTGCGAAAACGCGCGCGAGAAGTTCTCGGGGCAAATTGCCGAGCGCTTGCGGGAATCAAGCAACGCGCCGGCAATCAACTCACTGCGGTGCGAGCCAAAGCTGCCCTTTTGATCCGGCTCTTCGGCAAAGCCAACTCCGTGGAAAATCGGCTTTGTGAAATAGGGCGTTTCGAGCTCTAGCTTATCTTGAAGCTCGCCCATGATATTGCGCAGAACCAAGGTTAACGGCGCGAACATCCGGTAGGGGATATAAAGCACGGCGGTGTCAGCTCGGGTGAAATCGCACTTGCGCGAGGCGATCTTAAAGGTGAAGGCGATTTTGTAACGGGTCAGCGCTTTTGTCAGAATGCGCAGAAACTCTGGCGCAGTTTCATAGCGCACGTTGAAATAAAGCCTGACCAGATGCAGCCCTTCGGCCACATCAAAGGAATTCGCACCGAACACATGGTAAAAACCGGGCTGCGCACCGGCGCTGCCAGCCACATGAAAGACGCGGATTTGCGAGCCTTCGCGCAGCGGGAAATGATTATCGGCGCAGATAAATTGGCCCGGTTGAAACTTGCGCATCGCGCCTTGGCGATTGGCAAGCACAGCGCCCTTGTCGAGCATTGCTTGGACGCGCCATCCCTCTTGCTCAAAGCTGGGCACTTGGTTGGCTTCGCTGAACTTTTCAATCAACGCGCTGTCTGGCGCTTCGGCCTGGAAGGCGTTGAGGCCTTGGCCATCGGGATGGCTATAAAGGAAACGATAGACGCATTCGCTCAGCGCCGTGTGCAGGTTTTCTGCATTTGGCTCAAGCGCCACATCAGTGCCACGAAACCGAATTTGACCGGTTTTAGAGATGCTCAGATCGGCGGCGAATTGCTGGAGTGTTTGAACGGCCATTATGCTGCCTTTGACGATTTGGCGACAGAGCGCAGGAACAATTTGGGCGCGCCGCCCTCGGACAAATGCTCTGCTATTTCAAGAAGCACATCGGTGATCGGATTAAGCTGGTCGGTTGCGAAGCTGACTTCATAAGCCGCAGCAAGCAAACGCGCGGTTATCAAATCCGTGCAGCGATGCGCGGTCACGGCGGCCAGCCCTCTTTCGCGTGCGGCAGTGCGATAGGCGGCCAAGAAACTGTTCACATCAGAGCAAACGGAGGCTGTCAAAATGCTTTTGACGCTCATGTCTGTATTTTGATTGCTAAGCTCGAACACCCGCAAAATGATCGGGATCACCGCGCCGCATGCCACATCCCAAGCGGGGTCACCGATATTGGCGCGCTCCCAATCGATAAGCTTGTATTGCGTGGTTTGCGTGGCTTGACCGTGCACCAGAAAATTCTGAGGCTTGATGTCACCGTGTATCAAGCAGCCAAAGGCCCATTCGTTCAACTGTTTGTTCAACAGCGTCATCCAAGTCTCGTTAGAGACGATCTTGTCGATTGTTTTTGCCCCCGCCACACTTCTTGAGCGCAGCTGCGGAAGTGGGCCAGAGCGATCAGGGACGCGGAAAATCCAAGGGGCAGCGGTGTCAAATCCGAAGGTCTCCAGATCAATCGTGCTGGTATCCCGAGTGTGCAAAATCGAAAGGCACTGCGCCAATTGCGCAAGGTGCCCATCCATGTCAGTTGCGGGCTGGGTTGCAACCACGGATAGGTCTTCACCGCCTTCGATAAATTCTGAAATCAGCGTGCCGGTTTCAGGGTCGAAGTCAAAAAGCTTGGTTAAGAACGGGCTCAGGTCTGCGAACGCTGGCTGAGTGGCAAAGTGATCGTAAAACTTCGCCTCTAGCGCCATGGCGCGGCGCGCGCTCGGTTCGGTCTCATGGCCGGTCTTAATGAAGAAAGAGGTCCCATTCGCGCGCTTGAAATAGCAAAAGCGATTTCGTTGGCGCGCAACTGAAAAAATCGATGAGCCATCCACGACCTCTGACTGCGTAAGGAGATCTTTGTCCATCAGCATATGGATAATATTGCGAGCAATTGGGAGCATCGGGCCCTCCTTTGAAAGAGCAAAAACTGTGGCAACACGCCGACTTACGCAAAACTGATCGCCCGAACCGAAAGCCGGTTCGGGCAAAGTTCTAGGCCGTGCAAACAGCCGTCCACATCGTCGAAACGCACTCGAGCTTCGCTGGCGCGACAGCGTCGAGGTGCGCTTGAGCAGCCTTTGCTGCCTCAGCGACATCCGCAAAAGAGCAACCAGCCGTCCAAAGAACGTGGCCGCAGCCTTCTGTCGCCTCGAGCGCTTCAGAGTTTGCTGCCGCTGCTTTCAGGGCTTCTTCAGCGTCGCCAAAAGTACAGCCGGTTGTCCAAGCTACATTTACACACATGATTTTTCTCCTTGTTGGTCCATGTTGGTACCGGGGTTGATCCCCGCCTTTGACGTTAAGGAAGCTTAACACGCTAGGTCCTTGAATTTTTCCGAAGTTTTTCTGAAATTTTCCTGAAATTCGGCTTCGTTTACCTGAGCACTTGCAATCAGAAGATGATGCCGCGTAAGTATAGAGACCCTCAGATAGCGAATTGCTGTGTTACTAAGTGCTCGGGGTTCAATAACGATTGGGGAATTGATGAGCATTGGCGCGGATGCGACTCACAAGCTGGTGCTTGGCGACTTAAAATTTGATTCTGTCCGCAACGAGTTACACGATGTTGAAGGGCAGCGTGTTCACCTGCGCGCGCAAACTGTCAAAGTTCTCTCTTTGCTTGCGCAAAACGCTGGGGATTTGGTGGATCGCGACACGCTGATCAATCACGTTTGGGGCGACATTGCCGTCACCGAAGACAGCCTCACGCAGTGTATTTCCGAAATTCGCAAGGCTATCGGGGATCGCCGCAGGACCATTTTGCGCACGATTTCCAAGTCTGGCTTCATTTTAGATGGCCGCGTTGACCTTCCTGCTCAGATCTTCAAAGCAGTACCGCACCCCTTTTTACTGGCAGCAGCTGGCGTCGACCTTGAGCAAATCGAAAACCAACTCGGCAGATATGAAGCTTCGGACAACCCCGCTAAGTCGCTCGAGCGATGTGAAAATGTGATTATCGTCAAGGATTCTGATCCTGCCACTCTTATTCGCGCAGCCTTAGAGCTAACGATGCTCCAAAGCGTTCGTGTGGGTTTGGCCACCGCGATGGAGGGCGAGCAGGTCGCGAAAGATCTTGCGCAGATCGCAGCCTCTGGTCAAATTTTGGCAACGGCGGATATGTGGGACGCCAAGAAAGAAACGATTGAATTCGACTTCAAAGACCTTGGGTTGTTAAAGACCACGAGTTCTGGCGGGGCCGTGCGTGTGGTCGAGATTTTGAAGACCCCGCTGCACGCTATGCACCTTGGGCGCGCGCGCAACAGTGATCCGCGCCCCACCATCACGGTCATCCCGCCGCATGCGCAGCTGGCCAATACGCATCAGGATGTGCTTGGCGCTGTTATCGCCGATGATATCACCGCCGCGCTGACCACATCGCCGGAATTGAACGTCACCTCACGATTTTCGACAGAAATGCTGCGCCGCGAGCAATCGGATCTGACCGATCTATCAAAACAGTTCGGCGCTGATTTTGTTGTGTCGGGTCACTACCGCCAGATTGGCGAGAAGCTCCATATCGGAATCGAGTTTGCCGACACCCGCAGCAACAATATTTTGTGGTTCGAGCGGATCAAAACCTCGGTTGACGATATCTTAGAAGGCGGTTCAACACTTGAAGATGTGACCGCAAAGATCAAACAGTCGATTATTCTGAACGAAGTCAAAAAGCTCGAGAACCAACCGCTCAGTACACTTGAAGATTTCACCTTGTTGTTCGGCGCGATTGGTTTGATGCATCGCCTCTCGCAAGCTGATTTTCACAAATCACGGATTTATCTTGATGAATTGGCCGCGCGCGCGCCCAATCAACCGGTTGTTTTGGCGTGGCTGTCACGTTGGTTTATCTTGCTGGTGCATCAAGGCTGGTCAACCGATCCACAGCGCGATGCCAAGCTCTCGCTCGATTGCACAAAACGCGCGCTTGATATCGAGCCGAACAACACCCTTGCTTTGGCCGGTGAAGGACACGTGCTAACAAATCTCTATCAGCGTTTTGATCTGGCCGAAGATCGTTTTCATCAGGCGCTCACGATCAACCCAAATGACGCGACAAGTCATTTGCTGCGCGGCACCTTCCATGCGTTTCAAGGCAAGGGCGAGCAGGCCGAGCAAGACGCAGCCCGCGCGCTGCAACTCTCGCCCTTTGATCCGCACCGCTTTTATTTTCTGGCCCATGCGGCAGGTGCCTCTTTGGCCAACCATCAAAACGAACGTGCTTTGCAGCTCGCGAACAATTCGCTGAACTGCAATCGCTTTCATGCTTCCACGCTTCGGATAAAAACCGTCGCGCATGTGCGCTTGAATGAGATGGACCGCGCCACCGAAACAGTGGCGAAGTTAATGGAAGTACAACCAAAATTAAGAGTTAAAGACTGGCTGGCAACGTCGCCAAGCCGAAATTTTGAAACCGGAAAGAGCTTTGCCGCTGACATGAAACGGGCTGGCGTTCCAAATTAATTTAACCAGAGAGGACAATATAATGACATCAAAAGCTAATGGATCCCCCGAAAGCAGTTTTTCCAGCTTCAGTAGTTTTTCTAGCTTCAGCAGTTTTTCCAGCTTTAGCAGCTTTAGTAGTTTCTCCAGCTTCGGCGGCGGCGGCGCGATTGAAAATCCTTTGCTCGCAGCATCGCTTTTGACCAGCCGTGACTGGATCGCCGGCGCTCCGCTGCCTATCCCCGCAACGGTCAACCCTAACCCCGCAAACAACACGGCAAACCTTGCGCGTCTGTCACCAGAAGTGCGCGCGGCGATCTTTGATTCCGAGCTGGGCACGCGGGTGAATTTCACCACATCAAATGCTGGCGCAACCCCGTCGGTGAACCTTTGGAGCGTTGCCGCAAGCACTGCCGCGACGCCGCAAGCAGAATACACGCCGCTTGTCGCCATGAGCGCGCCAACCATTGAGCAACTGCGCACACAAATGAAACTTGTGTCGAGCTATGCCGAAGTGCGCCCTGACGCGCTGGAAGAAATCTTGGTGCAAATGCCAACGCTTGCGCCTTTCTATGGCTCGCTTTCCTTCATGGACGGCGCGCGCACGCCGCACACAATGGAGCTTTTGGCGGTGGCCAGCCGTTTCTCTAACTTTGTCTCGCAGCGGATGAAATATGCTCTGGCCGTCAAGCGCCCGATCGAGTTTTCGCCGCAAATCCAACCCGTTATCCCCACGCCAACCCATGGCTCCTTGCCAAGTGGTCATGCCTGTGAAGCGTTCTTGCTGTCGCGCTTGTTGTGGGAAATTCTACGCGCATCGGGCAATGTCACCTATAACTCAGGCGATGGCGAGTGGGGGCAAATGTTGATGCGCCTGGCCAGCCGCATTGCAACCAATC
>CAYQZI010000025.1:16371-23771 GCA_964421835.1 uncultured Planktotalea sp. | reverse complement strand
AGGGCAATCGCCCCAGCCGCAGTTTGGCGTGCTCAAGGTTTACTCAACCTCAACACGCCCAACCCACAAATCCGCCTCATAATCAGCGCCATAGGCCGCCAAGCCGATGCTTTTCACATCCTCGGGCGACACAGTCGCGGGCAGAAAACCAGTAGAGCGTTCAAAGTCTGACAAAGCCAAACGCACCTCGGACCACGCAGAACCAGCCACAAAAGACGCCTTATAATTATGCCAAGGCAGGCGCGCTTGACGGGTGCGCAGGAACACCGTGTAGCGCGCGCCATTGCCGCGCACGCGCAGCACCAAAGCCTCCGTCCCAGAAGGCAGGCCAGAAAATTCACGGCGCACTTGGATGAAACCACCGTTGTTCTGCGTGCTCACCTGCCCCGTCAAGTTCAACCCCTCGGATGTGATCTGCGCGCTGCCCGTAGAAACACCGCCCATCACACCATCCGCGATGTAGCGCCAACGCTCGCCCGCGCCGCCATCAAACCGCTCCAGAACCGCAGGTTCAGCGCGCGCCATGCTGGCCAACATTACAAAGATAAGTGCCCATAGCTTCATCCTATAATCCTCCTGACCCATACACATGGGCCAAAGCACCTAGGAGACAAGGCGCTACAGCTCTTCGCCCTTTTTCAGCAGTTCTTCGAGCAAGCCACGGTAGATATCGCGACTATCGCCACCGCCAAATTGCTGCGCGCCGCCGGAATACGCCTGCCCGTAAGAGCGCGCCAAATTCACCGTTTGGATCAAGCCTGACACCAGTTGTTCACGCTGCAAAGCCGCCAAAGGGTGGATGTACACGCCCCACACACGCCCCTGCGCAACGGCGTAACGTGCATCAAGGGCGGTATCAAAATTGGCCTGCATCATACGCTGCAACTCTTCGGGGCCGATCCCTTCAGCGCTGCGAATAGGCACCATAGCGCGCATGCGATCCGAGGGTTCATCGACGATCACTAAGATCGGAATGTCCTCTATCGTGAGCTCTGTCGCAATCCCGCTTTGCACCGCGTCGCCGTCAATCGCTTTGAGGATCGCGCTGATGCGCGCGCCTGTCATGGCTGCCTCTTGCTCTCGCTCTTGCTCTTGCTCTTGTGCAAACGCAGGCGCCGCAAGAAGCGTCAAACAGATCATCAAATACCGCATCACCAATCCTTTCCTTAGGGTTGGCTCAGCATAGGCGCAGCGGGATTGCAGTGTCGATAAACGCCTGCGTGACTAGGCCGTGTGCGCCTCGATCACAGAGATCGCCATGGCGATTGCATCGGCGATGCTCAGATCGGAGGTATCTATCAAGACCGCATCATCGGCAGGTTTCAAAGGCGCTTCAACACGCTCCATATCGCGGGCATCGCGCGCTTTGACGTCGGCCAGAACCTGTTCGCGCGAACTTGCATCGCCCTTGGCGGACAGCTCGAGATAGCGCCGCTCCGCGCGCACCTCGGCAGAGGCAGTGACATAAAGCTTCACTTTCGCATCGGGGCAAATTACCGTGCCAATGTCGCGTCCATCCAGCACAGCGCCGCCCGAGCGCGCACCGAACGCGCGTTGGAAATCCACCAAAGCCGCGCGCACCTCTGGAATCACCGCGACCTTGCTAGCCGCTTGCGCCACTTCGGGGGTGCGCAAATCGGTGTCATCCATGTCTTCAGCCACAAGGTTGCGCGCCGCTTCAATCGGCTCGACACCCAGCAATGTCTTCGCTCCAACGGCGCGATACAAAAGCCCCGTATCCAGATGTGCAAAGCCAAAATGCGCCGCGATTGCCTTGGACAAAGTGCCCTTGCCCGCAGCCGCAGGCCCGTCGATTGCAATAGTAAATGCCATTATCCGCGCTTCCTTGATGCTATGAAGGCCGAGAGCAAACAGATCGCGACGGCCATGTATTTCGCTAACGTGACCCAATGCACTGCGCTGACCTCAGCCGTCAAGCTTGCAGGGTCCAGATTGCCTTTGCTCGCAAAGCCCATGCGCACTGCGATCATCATGTCCTCGCTAAAGTCGAGCGCCATGAAAAGCGAAGCAATCGCGACGCCCCAGAACCGCCAAAGCACAGCGCTGCGCATCATATGCACCAGCATCACCCAAAGGCCAAAAACCGTGATGAACAGGAAATCAATCGACAGCAGGACCGTTTTGTAGATCCCATTCAGCCCTTGTTCACGTAGCGTTTCCGCCAAGTTGACAAGAGCGCTATCAGGGTAGGCTCTCAGCTCTGCTTGCGGCAAGAATGCGACGTTGGGCGCAATCTTGATCTGCAATATTGCAACCATCAGTAAAAACAGTCCAAGCGCGCCGAAGCCCAGCCCGCGCACAAGTGCCAATGGATTCTTCACGCGTTGCGCCGTGTGATCTTTGCGCCCAGCTCTGCCATAAGCGGCTCGAAAATAGGGAAGGACGTGGCAATCGGACCCGCGTCATCGACGCGGACGGGGTCAATCGTGCTCATGCCAAGCACCAGGAAGGACATCGCAATTCGGTGATCCAAATGGCTCGCGCACTCCGCACCCCCTTGAACATTGCCCATGCCGCGCCCTTGCACAATCCACCAATCAGGACCGTCCTCAACCTCGACCCCATTGGCGCGCAAGCCGCTCGCCATGGCCTCGATCCGGTCGCTCTCTTTGACGCGCAGTTCTTTCACGCCGCGCATCACAGTTGGCCCTGTGGCATTCGCGGCTACAACCGAAAGCACAGGGTATTCATCAATCATCGAAGCGGCACGCGCGGGCGGCACTTCAATGCCCTTCATGTCGGGCGAGTAGCGCGCGCGCAGATCCGCCATCGGCTCTCCGCCCTCGATGCGCTCGTTCTCATAGCTCAGGTCAGCGCCCATTTCGCGCAGTGTGTCGAAAAGGCCTGCCCGTGTGGGATTAAGACCAATGTTGGGAACCAAAACGTCAGAGCCTTCGGTGATCAACGCTGCACAGACAGGAAACGCGGCAGAGGATGGATCTCGCGGCACAGTAATCTCCTGAGGTTTCAGTTCCGGTTGACCTGTCAATGTGATCACATGACCTTCATCCGTGTCCTCAACCGTCAGCTCCGCGCCAAAGCCAAGCAGCATCCGCTCTGTGTGATCGCGTGTGGCTTCCTTTTCGATCACCACGGTTTGACCCGGTGCATTCAGCCCCGCCAGCAATACCGCTGACTTCACCTGAGCCGAGGGCACAGGGGTCGCATAGCGCACAGGAATTGGCTCTTTCGCGCCCACGATTGTCATCGGCAAACGACCGCCCTCACGACCAACCGCCTCAGCGCCAAACAGCGCCAAAGGATCCGTCACACGCGCCATGGGTCGGCTATTCAAACTCGCGTCCCCCGTAAATGTAGCTGTGATCGGCGTGCTCGCCATCGCGCCCATAATCAAGCGCACACCTGTGCCGGAGTTGCCGCAATCAATCACGTTTTCCGGCTCTGCAAACCCGCCAACACCGACGCCATGCACGGACCATTCGCCGCCGCCGTGATCCGTGACCTCAGCACCAAAGGCGCGCATCGCTTTGCCTGTGTCGAGCACATCCTCGCCCTCAAGCAAGCCTGTGATCCGCGTCTCACCCACGGCCATAGCGCCCAGAATAAGCGCGCGGTGCGAGATGGACTTGTCACCCGGCACTTCAGCGCGACCAACAAGCGGCCCACATTTAGAGGACGACATTGGGACAGGTGTGCCATGAGACGACATGCGCGAAACTTTCTTTACGAGGTCAATATTGGCAGCCTGATATCGCAAGCACATATCGGCGTCACTAGTAAGGTGCGTGATTCACGCACCCGCTTTGCGAATAAACGTCAGATAATGCGGCACGCGGCCCTCGCGCAAAGCTTTTTGCTCGTAGCGGGTGGACACCCAATCGCTCCACGGCTCTTTCCAATCAGCGCTTGTCTCAGCTTGCCACTCAAACCCAGCCCTGGGCACTTCTTCCAAAGTTTGGCGCACATAATCCTCGATATCGGTCGCCACACGCAATTCTGCGCCCGCGTGCATCACAACGGCCAAAGCTTCCAGATGTTCAGGCGTCACAAACCTGCGACGATGGTGGCGCTTCTTCGGCCAAGGATCAGGGTAGTTCAAAAACACCTTGGACACCGACCCCGCGGGCAAAACGTCAAACACATCCCGCGCATCACCAGGGTGCACGCGTAGGTTCGACACCTCGGCTTCACGGATCTTGCCAAGCAGCATCGCAACGCCGTTGATATAAGGTTCAGCGCCGATCAGCCCAACATCAGGGTTCTGCACCGCTTGATGGATCAAATGTTCACCACCGCCAAAACCAATCTCAAGCCACAAAGGGCGATCCCCAAATAGCGCCTTAAGATCAAGGTTTTCACGCTTAGGGTTTTCTTCCCAACCGACCGCACCAGGGGAGAGGCGCTCAAGGTCTTCCTTAAGGTACACCTGCTGCGCACCGCGCAACGTATGTCCTTTGAAACGGCCATAAAAGTTACGCCAAGGCGCGCCGGAGGGGTGCTTTAATTCAGGTTTTTCTTCGCTCATGGCGCGCCTGTTAGCCGCTTCGCGCAATCTTGTCGAGCAAAGCCGCCAATCCTTTTGGATCAGAAAAGAAGGGCGAATGCGACGTTGGCAACTCGTGACGATCCTCAGGCGCAAAGCGCTGCGCCATTTCAGTCTGAAATTCTGGTGGAATCGTGCGATCATCTGCGCAACGAATATAGGACTTCGCAACCCGCGCGTAATTCACACCCAAGTCCAGCTTTGTCGCTTGTGGCAAGATCGCTTGCGGCGTCAAATGCGCTTTAGCGTATTCCACCGTTTCATCTGGGCAATCATGATAAAACGTCGCGCGCGCTTTGCTCATGATGGGCGACCAACTTAGACCATCTTCGCTCTTCTCAATCGCATCCAAAAGCGGTTGCCGCGCGGCCATTTTGCGCATCTCAACCAGAGAACACCCAGAGTACGGCGCATAGGTGCACAGGTTCACCAAGCGCGCAATCTTGTCAGGTGCTTTTTCGGCGGCGGCCGCAATAGGAAAGCCCGCCATGGAATGCCCGACAAGCACGACTGCTTCGTCAATCGCCGCCAAGATCGCATCGCGGTAAAGATCAAGCGTGACATCCTTGATCGGCGTTCTGTCGGCTCCGTGCGAGGGCAAATCAATTGCGTGCGCAGAATGGCCCAAAGCCGCAAGCGCAGGCAAAACATCCCGCCAACACCACGCCCCATGACACGAGCCATGGATCAGCAGAAACTCAGCCATCTGTCCCGTGACCGATGCTATCAAGGAAACGCATCAAATGCTGCGCATAGAGTTCGGGCTGCTCCACGCAAGGGAGATGCCCTGCTTTACGGATCAACTCATAGCCAGCACCCGGGATCAGCCCCATCAATTCCCGCACCATATCCGGCGGGGTTGAGCCATCTTCCGCCCCCGCAATCCCCATCGCAGGCAAACGCAACCCAGAGGTTGGCGTCATAAAATCCGTGCCAGAAATCGCAGACATGCAGGCGTTGTAGCCCGCGGCAGGCGTGCGCGTCAGCATGTTGCGCCACATCTGCAATTCTGGCGTATCTTGGAACCCTTTGGAGAACCAACGCCCCATCGTCGCATCGGCCACGGCCTCAACACCGCCCGCCTTCACAGCGTCGATACGTTCATTCCACATATCAGCGTTGCCGATCTTGGCACCCGTGTTGGACAGCACGATACCGCGCACAAGATCAAGCCGCTTCACAGCCATCCCTTGCGCGATTATCCCGCCCATCGACAGACCGACAAACACCGTGTCCTTTAGTTCCAAATGATCCATCAAACGTTCTGTATCCGTGATCAAAGCGCCCATGCCGTAAGGGCCTTCAGGGCACGACGAAAGCCCATGCCCGCGCGTGTCATAGCGGATGTAGCGCAGGCCGGTCTTGGGCATGTGATCCAGCACAAAATCCCACAGTCTCAGATCGGTGCCGAGCGAGTTGGAAAAAACGACTGGCGCGCCATTTGGATCACCATCTTCGCGCCAATGGAGCTGCGCTTCGCCTGCATCAAACCAATTCATCGCTTCTTCTCCCGTCCCTGATTAAACGCCAAATGCACCATGATCTGTCCATGATCCGAGGCCAGCTTGTTATACGGTGCCTCCGCATGGCTGCCGTCTGTGAGATGGTCATTGAGCACGCTGAAATATTCCATTTCGGCCAAATCTCCGCCCGCTTCTGGCACGAAATGGCGCGAAAGGTAAATTTGATCGATACTCTCGTACACACCTCCAAAGGCCGATGTGTAGACCATATCACGCAGCGATTTCTTCACGAAGAGCTTTTCGGCAGAGTGCAATTGCACAGATGAAATCGCTTCTTGGATATGCTCGTTTTCCTCTTTCGAGTAGCGATCATTGCTGGCTTTCGCATTATGGCGCAGCATCCATGAGTAGTTCTTGAACGCCTTTTCACCCGCAATAATTTCGCTGCTGACCGCATGTTCGCTATCGTTGAAATCACCCATGACAATGACTGGATGCCCAGCTTTGAGCTCCGCAACAATTTCACCCCGCAGCACCCAAGCTTCAGCCATCCGGCGCAAAGCGGCACGCGCGGAGCCAAGTGCACGACCGACGGCATCATAATTCGCGAGATCGGATTCAGGGGCAAATTCAGCCCCGTCAGGGCGGATGAATTCCCCAAGCTTGGACTTAAGGTGCGTGTTGAACACCGTCACCACATCACCGCCCATGGGAACGCGCGCCTTTAAAAGCGGACGAGATAGACGTGAAATGCGGTAATTTCCCCCATCACCGCCGCCCATGTCCTGAAACGGAATATCAAGCGGTTCGGGCAGGTCTTGGATCACCTCAGGCGTGCCCTCAAACCCAAGGCGCGAGACGATCGCCACGCCGGGACGGCGACTGCCCGCCTCCCCATCATTCAAATTCGGCGCGAAAGCGAGCGCCGCATCGGTGTATCCCGTATAGCTCAGCTTGCGAAAAATCGCGCGCTTGCGGTAGCGTTTGGAGCGATCCGGCACAGAGACTTCATTGCTCTCCTCGCCGATCTCATCCGCCGCCTCGATCACATCGCGCAGCGCGGCTTCTTCGAAAATCTCTTGAAACCCGACAACATCAGCATCCATCGTGACAATCTGCTCAGCAAGCCAATCAGCTTTCCAAGCATATTCTTCCTCTGTGTATTGCTGGAATTTATAGTATTCCTTGTCGGCCCCGATCAGGTTTTTGACGTTGAAAGACGCCACGCGTGCGCGTTGCATATGCACTTACTCCAAAACTGCCAAAGCGCGCTCGAACACGGCTTTGTCCACATTTCCACCTGATGCGGTGACGATCACTGTTTCCTCGTTTAGCTGATCCCCATGGAACAATGCAGCCGCCAAAGCGACAGCACCGCCCGGTTCGATCACGACACGCAAACGCTCAAACGC
>CAYQZI010000025.1:1672-16271 GCA_964421835.1 uncultured Planktotalea sp. | reverse complement strand
ACATGCGCGCGGTCTTTAACAAGTGCTCCGTGCGCGTCTGGCAAACGCTGAAGCATCTCTTGATAGGTCGCTTGGCTCAAAAGATCTGAGTTTTCGCCGCGAATGATGGTGCAAGGCAATCCACTCAAAGCATCGAACATGGGCCACAGATCCGGCATTTCGGCTTGGCCTGCCAACTCGACCGCGTCGCGTAATTTCGGATCATAAGACAGCGTTAAGCCCTCATCCGTCTCCACAAAAAACTTTGCAACTTCTTCATCCCATCGGCTTTTCGGCACATTTGGAAACGTATCCCGCAACAGATAGGCCAAGCCTGCGGAAGCATCGGCCAAGGTTTTTGCGCGCGGCGTGACGCCTAAATAGACCATGATCGCCTCAAGCCCTTTGGGATCAAGCTCCGGACCGACGTCATTCAGCGCAACGCCCAACAGACGCTGCTTAAGCGTTGCCGCTAAGCCCATCGCAATCAAACCACCACGAGAGGTGCCAAGCACCGCAACCTTTTCCAGACCCAAGTGATCTAACAGTTCAACCGCATCTTGCGCCTCGCGCATCAGGGTATAGCTGGCAAAATCATCCGACCAATCAGACTTGCCACGTCCGCGATAGTCCAGCCGGATCACGCGACACCCTTTCAGATACGGCATCACATAGTCAAAATCACGCCCATCGCGGGTGAGACCCGACAGACACAAGATCGGCAGCCCCGCGCCTTCATCTGTGAAGTACAAAGACAGCCCATCAGACGTTTTGAAACGCGCCATTAAACGCCTGCCAACATAGGAATTTCAGTCAAATCACTGCGCACATGATGCGGCTCAGCGAAAAGGCGATCCACCGGTTCACCAGCGCGGTTGGCCCAAACTGTTTCGAACCCAAAGCCAGAGGCGGCAGCGGCATCCCAGCCGTTGGACGAAACGAACAGCACCTCATTCGCTGGGCACTTAAATCGATCCAGAACCATCTGATAGACCTTGCGGTCAGGCTTGAACACGCCAACATCCTGCACCGACAACACCTCATCCAGAAACGTCTCAATCCCCGCAGAACTTACTGCGCCATCTAGCATATCGGGTGATCCGTTCGACAGTATTGCCGTTTGCAGACCCGCTGCCTTCAATTGCGCGAGCATCATTGGCACGTCTTTGTAAACCTGCAATTCCCAGTACAGCGCCAAGAGACGTTCGCGCAGCTCTAGGTCTTCATCCAACCCTGTGCGCTCCAGCGCCCAATCAAGGCCGTTCTTTGTTACGGTCCAGAAATCTGTGTGATCCCCTGTGACCGCGCGCAACCATGTGTATTGCAGCTGCTTTTGCCGCCAGAATTCCGCAACTTCTGTCCATTTCGCGGCCAGCGCTTCGCGTCCGTCTTCGCCCGCAGCAATGCGCGCGGCTGCACCAACATCAAACAATGTGCCATAGGCATCAAACACACAGACTTTTATAGACATAAGCGCCCCCCAATTTGCGCCACCATGGCGCGCGTTAGGGAGTGGGGCAAGGGGCGTGGTTTCAGATTTTCAGCAAAACCGCGCCATTTCGCCCTGCTCTCATGACGCGTTCATGCGCTTGCGCCGCCTGTTCAAGCGGCAGGATTTCATGAATAGCTGGCTGAAGTGCGCCAGCGCTTAGGGCATCGTGCAGTTTCGCGATCGCAGTTGCGCGCGGCGCAGCGTCAAGAATATAGACCAAAACGATATCGATTGTGATCGCTTTGAACAGGAATGGACCAAACGGCAAAGTCGGTGCCATATCGAGCTGCGAGCCATAGGCCGCAATCACCCCATTCGCGCGCACGACGTCGGCAAGGAGCGGCGCATTGACGCCGAATTCCACCTCAACCGCGCGATCAACGCCGTTGCCATCCGTGAGCTTTAGGATTTGCGCCGCAAGATCTGGCGCGCTGTAGTCAAGCACATGGTCTGCGCCTGCGTCTTTGACGCGCTTGAAAGCACTTGGAGACGCAGTCGCGATCACAGTTGCCCCGCCCCATTTGGCCAGTTGCACAGCATTGTGCCCGACCGCGCCTGCACCGCCAGAAATCAGCAAGGTTTGCCCTTTGATATCGCCGCCGCCAAACACTGCGTGCGCAGCTGTAAGTCCGGGGATGCCAAGGGTTGCGCCCACTTCATCGCTGACCCCGTCAGGCAACAAAACCGCTTGTTCGGAAGGCAGGCAAACCGCTTCCGCTGCAGTGCCAAAGGCGCGTTGCCATTGCCCGTTCCATATCCAGACGCGTTCGCCGATACGAGCTGGGTCAACACCCACGCCAACAGCATCAATAACACCCGCACCATCTGAATGTGGAATCACCAGATCGAACGCAGGCTTTAAAACGCCGGGGCGCGTGCCTGCGCGGGCTTTCGCGTCAGATGGGTTCACGCCTGAATACGTGAGCTTTACGCGCACCTCGCCAGCCGCGGGCTCAGGCAGTGCGACATCATGCAAGGCTAGCACAGCATCAGCCGCGCCAAATTCTGAATACCCTATTGCGCGCACAGAGGCTTAAGCGCCAGTTTTGCGGAGGCGGATCACCACATCGACCTTGGCGATTTCCATGCCCTCGGGCGCATCAGGAAGCGCGGCAATGACCAAATCGCTCGCCTGAGCGTCACTCAAACGCCCCTCATCTTCCCAATAAAAATGGGGGTGATCGTGCGTGTTGGTATCAAAATAGCTTTTGGAGCCATCCACCGTGACCTCTTGCACAAGGCCAACATCGCAGAATGCACGCAGGGTGTTGTAGACCGTTGCCAAAGACACGCTTTCGCCTTGGGACTTGGCCGAGGCAAACAGGCTTTCTGCGGTCACATGACGGTTTTTGCCGTCGCCAACAAGCAAATCCGCCAAAGCCAAACGTTGCCGCGTGGGGCGAAGTCCGCCGCGCGCAAGCCAATCGGCTGCGGGGTTTTGTGGCTGGCTTAAAACGTCTGTCATTGGGCGTCCTATCGTTGGCTGCTTTCTATATATGCCAATTTCTGCGCAGTTTTCAATCGCGACCTGCGCGCCTGTGAACTTTGGCTGACTTGCACGCGCGCAAGCGGGGGTGATAGAGGTGGGCAAACATGATTAATACTGGAGCCACCATGTCCGAATTCCCCAGCAGCTTTGACAAAGACGACCTTCTCAAATGCGCCCGAGGCGAGCTGTTTGGTGAGGGCAATGCCCAGCTTCCAGCGCCTCCCATGCTGATGATGGACCGCATCACCGATTGCTCCGGCGATGGTGGCGCACATGGCAAGGGGCACATCACGGCCGAGTTCGATATCACGCCTGATCTTTGGTTTTTCGAGTGCCACTTCCCCGGCAACCCCATCATGCCCGGCTGTTTGGGCCTGGATGGTCTGTGGCAATTGACGGGTTTCAACCTCGGCTGGCGCGGCTGGCAAGGGCGCGGCTACGCGCTTGGGGTTGGTGAAGTGAAGCTCAAAGGCATGGTGCGCCCTGATCGCAAGATGCTGACGTATAAGATTGATTTCACCAAGGCGATCCAAACACGTCGCCTAACCATGGGTGTCGCCGATGGGATCGTCGAAGCAGACGGTGAAGTGATTTATGAGGTGACGGGGATGAAGGTGGCTTTGAGCGAGAGTTGATTAATTGCTCAAGGGTCACTCCAATAGCTCCCAGCTGCGGCGCAAATAGTCGTCAAACATTGGCACCGTGAAGTCAATATCACCATATTGCGGACTGTAAATCATCCCTTTTGCAATAATCTGAGCACGACGCGGCCCTAATTTTGAGGGCGTTTCTCCAAGTCGTTCTGCCACTTCTGAAGATCGATAAGGACCCTTACCGAGCTCTGACATCGCAATGACATATTCTCTTTCTTTTGGTGTTAACCGATCAAACCGAACCTGAAAGAAGCCGTCATCAAGCCGTCTCAACGCATCTTGCGTTGCACTCCTTATGTCAGTTTGATCAATGGGTGATGAATCTGCGGTGTTCCAGGATTGGAAGCCCCACTCCTGCAAGAAATAGGGATATCCTTCAGTTATTTGCAAAATTTCGCTTAAAGCTTCTGGAGTTATTTGCTCGCCTTCTTCATCAATTGGACCTCTTATTGCTTGATATGCTGCGGCGTTGTCTAACGCGCCAACTTTAGGGTATGAGAAAAGCCGTTCTGCATAGGACTTTGCGTCTCCCGAAAGCCCTGCCAGCTGCGGTAAGCCCGCTCCGAAGAAGATAACAGGCAGCTGTTTTTGTCCAATTTTATGTATTGCGACAATCAAAGCTGCTAATTCTGCCTCCCCCAAATATTGGACTTCGTCTATGAGCAAGCACCAGCCCTTGCCAGCAGCTTTTGCAGCTGTTCCAATCGCGACAAACATGTCTGGCAGATCATATTCAAGATTACCACTATCGGCGACGCCGGGTTCTGGGTCTACAGCAACTGACAGGTCGCCGACTTGGATTTTAAAGACGCTTGCGAAGCTTCTGAGTGCCCTCAAGGCTACATAAGTTTTTTCTTTTGCCGCTTCGATGTGCGACAGTTTTCTAAGTGCTTGCTGCATCCGAGGATATAACAGATCGGCAAGCGGTTTTTCTTCCGGGGCTTCAATCACAGAGGTTAAATAGCCACTATTTTCTGCTGCGTTCTCAATTGTGTTCAACAGAACGGTTTTACCAGTACCGCGCAGACCCAACAGCATCTGAGACCTTGCATGCCTGCCAATTTGAGTCCTTTTCAAAGCCGTTATTGCATCGGAAATTATGTCATCGCGACCTGCAAGTGCTGGCGGTTGCGATCCTGCACCGGGCGCAAATGGGTTTCTGACTGGGTCCATGCTTATATCAACCTCTAACTAGTTATATGATGGATGCCATATAACTAGTTAGAAGTCCATACAACTCAAGATAAATCCTCTCACCCCTTCCGAATCCGCGCCCCGCTTTTATCCGCAAACGCTGCCAACCTCGCCCGCGCATCAGGCTGGGTGTTCACGACCCCTGCCACAACCGCCTCCGCATAGGCCGCATCCATCGCGGACATGTTTTGCATGTGGCTGACCGCCGAACAGATCGCGAAATTCGACAAAGGCAGGTTCTCTGCTGCGCGGCGCGCAAGTTCCATGGCTTTGTCCAAGCTCGACCCTTCAACGCGATATTGCGCGAGACCGACCTCTTCAGCCTCCGCCCCAGAATAAACACGCCCCATCAACATCATATCAATCATGCGCGCTTTACCGACCAGATCCGTCACACGGATCGTCGCACCCCCACCTGTGAACAAGCCACGCTGGCCTTCGGGCAATGCGAAATAAGTCGTCTCATCCATCACACGCACATGCGCAGAGCTGGCCAACTCAAGACCACCCCCAACAACAGCGCCTTGCAAAGCCGCGATGATCGGCACGCCGCCATATTCCATCTTGTTGAACGCTTCATGCCAGCGCAGGCACACATGCATGAAATCAGCGGGCGAGCGATCCTCATCATGGTGCTCGATCAAATCTAGCCCAGCGCAGAAATGCTCCCCAGCACCCGCAAGCACAACAGCACGCACGCCTGCGCGTGGAGCCGCAGAAAAGAACGTCACCAACTCCTCAATCGTGTCGATATCAAGCGCATTGCGCTTTGTGGGGCGGTTCAGGGTCACGACCCAAACGCCATCTTCATGGGCGTCAAGCGCGAGATTGGTGAAATCAGCCGGATTGATCTGGATTGACATAGGCGTGCCCTTTGAATGCAAAACTCTTCCCTCCTTGGAGTAAACGCGCACCTTCAAGGCGACAAGCAGCGCGCGCACAGTTGGACGCACCGTCACTTTGAGCACAGCTCTCCCCCTTGCACCCCCTCCCTGCTCTGCCCTACATAGGAGCCAAGTCAACAAAGGGAGTGCGCTATGCGCCGTGTCGTCGTCACAGGTCTGGGAATTGTCTCTAGTATCGGCAACAACGCAGACGAGGTTCTGACCTCTCTGAAAGAAGGCCGCTCTGGCATTACCGCCAATGAGGACATGAAGGAACATGGGTTCCGCTCGCAAATTGCAGGCTCTGTTGATCTCAATGTGGCCGATCATGTGGACAAGCGGACTTTGCGCTTTATGGGGCCGGGTTCTGCCTATGCGCATATTGCGATGGGCCAAGCCATTGCAGATGCTGGGCTGACAGAGAAAGAGATCATCAACCCGATGACAGGTTTGATTGCTGGCTCTGGTGGCCCAAGCACCTCCGCCATGCTCGCCGCGCATCAGGTTGTCTTGAAGACAGGTGCCACGAAACGCATTGGTCCTTTTGCGGTGCCTAAAACGATGTCCTCTACGGTTAGCGCGAACCTCGCGACGGCCTATCAGATCAAGGGCATGAATTTCTCGATAACCTCGGCGTGCTCCACGTCCTTACACTGCATTGGCATGGCCGCGCAGCAAATCGCTTTGGGCTTGCAAGACACGATGTTCGCGGGCGGCGGCGAGGAACTCGATTGGACCCTGTCCTGCCTCTTTGATGCGATGGGCGCGATGTCGAGCAAGTATAATGATACGCCTGAAAAAGCCTCGCGCGCCTTTGATGCGAACCGCGATGGTTTTGTAATTGGCGGCGGCGGCGGCATCGTTGTGCTGGAATCGCTGGAAAGCGCACAGGCGCGCGGTGCCAAGATTTATGCCGAAGTCACAGGCTTCTCTGCGACCTCCGATGGTGCGGATATGGTGGCCCCCTCTGGCGAGGGCGGCGAGCGTGCGATGCGCGGCGCGCTCAAGACCCTCGATGCGGATCGCAAAGTCAGCTACATCAACGCGCATGGCACCTCTACGCCTGTTGGCGACGTGGGCGAAATCGAAGCGGTGCGCCGCGTGTTTGGAACCGGCTCTACACCTCCGGTCAGCTCGACCAAATCAATGACAGGTCACTCCCAAGGCGCGACAGGCGCGCAAGAAGCAATCTATTGCCTGCTCGCGCTCGAGAACGATTTCATCATTCCTTCGATCAACGTCGAAACGCTCGATCCTGCGCTGAACGCTGCAGAAATCGCGACCGCGCGCGTTGACAATGCAGGCCTAGATACCGTGATGACCAACTCCTTCGGCTTTGGTGGCACCAACGGTTCCATGCTTCTTAGCAAATTTCACGGGTGATCTGATATGACGGGTTCCATGCACGCAAAACGCGGCCTTATCATGGGCGTTGCAAATGAACGCTCTATCGCTTGGGGCATTGCCAAAGCGATGGCAGAGGCGGGCGCCGAGCTGGCCTTCACATACCAAGGCGAGGCGTTTGGCAAACGCTTAGAACCGCTCGCCGCCTCCGTTGGCTCTGACTTTATGGTCGATGTTGATGTGACGGATGATGCTTCGCTCGACACAGCGTTTGAAGAGCTTGGCAAGCGCTGGGACACAATCGATTTTGTCGTTCATGCAATTGCTTACTCGGACAAGAACGAACTCACGGGCCGTATCCTCAATACGTCGCGCGAGAACTTCAAGAACTCTATGGATATCTCTGCCTATAGCCTCATCGAAGTCGCGCGCCGCGCACATCCTATGATGTCTGAGAATGGCGGCACGATCCTGACGCTGACCTACATGGGCTCTACACGCGTCACGCCAAATTACAATGTGATGGGCGTCGCGAAAGCGGCTTTGGAATCCACAGTGCGCTACCTCGCCAATGATCTTGGACCAGAGGGTATTCGCGTCAATGCAATCAGCCCCGGCCCTATGAAAACGCTCGCCGGCGCTGCGATTGGCGGCGCGCGCAAAACCTACAAACACACCGATCAAAACGCGCCGATGCGCTCAAACGCAACGCTGGACGCCGTTGGCGGTGCCGCCGTCTTCCTTGCCTCTGATGTGGGCGCTTGCACCACTGGTGAAATTCTACGCGTTGATGGCGGTTTTCATGTGCTGGGCATGCCGCAACAAGACAACCTGTAACCTCTTCGTGTTGCCCTTAAACTCCGGGGGACTCTCAGCTTACTGAGAGGGGGGCTGGCCCCCACTTTCGAATTTTCTAGAAAATTCGCGCGCTCAAAACCACTGTCCGGGTTCCATCAAACCCAAATCGAGCAATTGCCGCGAGTGCCATTCAAAGGGCGCAGAGTTGTGCCATTGGAACGATTGTATATCAAAGGACGAGCCGGGATTGCGCTTCAAAGCTTTCGCGGTGCGAAATGACATAATCGCCGCTGACAGGTTATGATGCCACTCGCAGGAATAGGTGTTGTACTCTGGCACATTGAACGTGTGATTGCCGCGCAGCTCTAAACCTTTGCACACCTTGAACAAGGCCACGCGATCAATTTTGCGGCTGGCCTCCGAAATATGCTCTTCAAAGCGCCACCTTAAACCACCGTAAAAATCAAGCTGCCGCTCTTCGGGCCAATCGGTTCCGGGCTTGTTGCGCGCAAGCGCATAATAGCCCGAGCGATCCATATGCGCCTGCTCTAGCGACACCGCGTTGGGATAGCTTTCCAGATCATTGGCATAAAGATCGACCACATAGGTCATGATCGTTGCGCGGCGCTCTTCCACGTTGAACGCAATCATTTCGCCAACCGTGCGGGTCTCGCAAAACGGATAGAACAGATATTCCGCGTTATAACAGTAATAGAGCCAAATCTCCGGCACCGCCTTGATCACTGCATTCACAGCTTTTTCCAAAGCCCCATCGCCGCTCATGTCATAGCGCACGCGGTGCACGCGATCTTGCAGATCCTTTGGCAACTCAAACGCATCGGGCATAAACGCAACCACATGTTTGAACCCGCAGTCTAAGTGATGGCGCAGCGTCGTTCCGACTTCCACATCATCCTCAACGAAAATGAGCGCGACAGGGCCCTTTAGAAGCACATCACTTGCAACCGAGATAAACTTTTTCAAAGATGGATAGCGCTGCACCAAGTGGTTCCTTTGCCTGTAACCTTGCTATTAGAATCGGCCATTTGCGCGCGCATTGCAAGCGCCCTTGCTTTTGATGTAACACGCGCCAAGCAGCGCGCGGCTGGCGCAACACCTCGACACCCAATCCTTTCAAAGGCGGCATATCATGTCAGAGACTAAAAAACTCTTTATCAAAACATATGGCTGCCAAATGAACGTTTATGACAGCGAGCGCATGAGCGAAGCGCTTGGCACCTCGGGCTATGTGGAAACGCAAAGCCCTGATGATGCAGACATGATCTTGCTCAACACCTGTCATATCCGCGAAAAAGCTGCGGAAAAGATTTACTCTGAGCTGGGCCGCATGAAGGCGCTCAAAACGGACAATCCGGATCTCAAGATCGGTGTTGCGGGCTGCGTTGCGCAGGCCGAGGGCAAGGAAATTATGCGCCGCCAGCCTGCGGTTGATCTGGTGGTTGGCCCGCAAAGCTATCACCGCCTTGCTGAGATGGAGGCCAAGACCCGCCGCGGCGAAAAGGCGCTCGATACGGACTTCCCGATAGAGGACAAGTTCGACGCGCTAAAGACCCGTCCCAAAGCGCGCCGCGCGCCTGCCGCCTTTCTGACGGTGCAAGAAGGCTGCGATAAGTTCTGCGCCTTTTGCGTTGTGCCCTACACGCGCGGCGCAGAATTTTCGCGCCCCGTTCAGCGCATTGTGGATGAAGCCAAAGAGCTGGTCGAGCGCGGCGTGCGCGAAATTACTTTGCTTGGCCAAAATGTGAACGCCTATCACGGCGCGGGCCTTGATGGGCGCGAATGGGGCCTTGCCCAGCTCATTTGGGAACTCGACAAAGTCGATGGCCTTGCGCGCATTCGTTTCACCACATCACACCCCAATGACATGCAAGACGACCTGATCGACGCACATGCCCATTGCGCCAAGCTGATGCCCTACCTGCACCTGCCGGTGCAGAGCGGCTCTGATCGTATCTTAAAACGCATGAACCGCTCGCACACATCCGAGAGTTACCTGCGTCTGATCGAACGCATTCGCGCAGCGCGGCCTGATATACTGATGTCGGGCGATTTCATCGTTGGTTTCCCGGAGGAAACCGAAGAGGACTTCCAAGCGACCCTCGATCTGATCGAAGAGGTGCGCTACGGCTATGCCTATTCCTTCAAATATTCGACCCGCCCCGGCACGCCCGCCGCAGAGCGCGCGCAAGTCGAGGACACAGTTGCCTCCGAACGTTTGCAGCGCTTGCAAGCCTTGATCACACGCCAGCAAAACGAAATCCAGCAAAGCATGGTTGGCCGCGACGTAACGGTTTTGCTTGAAAAACAAGGCCGCGATGCGGGGCAGATGGTGGGGAAATCGGAGTATCTCCACGCCGTGCATATCAACGACTGCTCTGGTCAACCGGGCGATTTGGTCAAGACGCGCATCACGCAAGCGGTTCGCAATTCCCTTGCTGGCGCTCTGATCTAACCCGCTTTGCGCCATCGGTCTCGAATCGTATGGTGCAGTCTGACCGAGACGCTGGCGGTTTCTCGCCGAACTCACCTAATTTGATGCACTATAGCATTCTTTACCCTTTTGAAGGGCATTTTAGCGCGCGAAACTGCCTTATTGCCGCCACAATATGCTTCACATAGGGCTAGGATTTGATATGCTGCCAACATCTAGTGGGATGCAGAGTGACAACACCGCGTATATGGTGGCGCTCTGGGGGGATTTTTAGGACGAAGGACGAAAGCTGTGGTAAACTTACTTTCCAAAGCACTTAGTACCGTTACAAAATGCGCCGCGATTGTTGGTTTGAGTGCCTTCGCTCTCAGTTCTTCCGCATCAGCGCAGCAATACGGTACGCAACAATACGGCAATGCCCAAGGCGTTGCGACAGCGATCCAGGGCGTTGCGCAGGGCAACACACGCACCGTTCTGGGCGAGCTGTATATTCCAAACATCTGGGTTGACCCCGATGGCTGCGAGCACTGGGTGATGGATGATGGCGTGAAGGGCTATATGACGCCGCACGTCAGCCGCCAAGGTATCCCGGTCTGCCGCCGTGGTAACGTGTGCGGTGTGATGAACTCCGATCAGTTCTTTGCAACCAACAGCCACAGCATCAGCCGCCATGGCCGCGAAAGTGTTGCGAACTTCTTCCGCAGCGCCAGCGCCTCTGCCTTTGTGATCGCAGGTCACACGGACAGCCGTGCCTCTGATGATTACAACATGCGCCTTTCGTACAATCGCGCGGCAACAATCGCCAGCATCGCAAGCAGCGTTGGCGCCCGCGTCGTTGACGTGCGCGGCTACGGCGAGCGCAGCCCGATCGCATCCAACAATACAAACGTCGGCATGTCCAAGAACCGCCGCGTTGAAATCATCTGCATTCGCTGAGGGATTGAACACATGAAACTTGCAAAAATCTCTCTTGCGCTTGTCGCATTCACCGCGCTCTCAGCCTGCCAAGACCACATCCCAAAAGGTCCCGACAAGGGCATCGACCTTGGCCGCGACGCCAAAGATCTCAGCCAGTTGGTTGCAGGCATTTGGGTTGATCCAAATGGGTGTGACAACTGGATCATCGACGATGGCTTTGAGGGATATCTCTCAGCGCGCCTCGACAAATATGGCAAGCCCGTCTGTTCCGGCGCAGCGCCTGTGAATGTTGTGACAGGCCCATGGCGCGGCGGTGCGACAAACGTCGTCCGCTAACGTCACAATGCGCATGTCGCAAAACGCAACATTTAAACCGCGGGTTTTCGAGCCTGCGGTTTTTTTCTTGGCACCTCGCCCTATCTTAAATGCGACATCGGTAAAGGAACCCCTGTGTGAGCACTGTTGATCTCTCCCCAGACCTGCCAACCGCAGCAGAAGCGACGCTCGATTTTCCAGACAACCGTCTGTTGATTGATCTCTGCGGCGAATATGACAAGAACCTCGCTCAGGTAGAGACGGGATCAGATGTGCAGATCATCCGGCGCGGCAATCGTTTGGTGATCATGGGCCAACCAGAGGCACGCACCGCTGCCATCGAAGTGCTCGGCACGCTTTATGCGCGTCTCGAGGCTGGCAAAGCCGTGGAACCTGCGGACATTGACCGCGAACTGCGCATGGGCCTTGCGCCGCGCGCGGCAGCCACGGACAGCGACACGCCTGAAACAGTGGCGCAAGAGCGGATAGAAATCAAAACCCGCAAAAAGCTGATCGAGCCACGCACAGACGCACAGAAAACCTACATCAAATCCTTGCTCGATAACGAACTTGCCTTTGGCATCGGTCCTGCTGGCACAGGCAAAACCTATCTTGCGGTCGCCGTGGGCGTGTCGATGTTTATTGGTGGTCATGTAGACAAAATTATCCTCTCGCGCCCCGCCGTCGAAGCGGGTGAAAAGCTTGGCTATTTGCCGGGCGATATGAAGGATAAAGTCGATCCCTATATGCAGCCGCTTTATGATGCGCTCAATGACTTCCTGCCTGCCAAGCAACTGACCAAACTGCTTGAAGACAAACGCATTGAAATCGCGCCGCTGGCCTTTATGCGCGGGCGCACGCTCTCGAATGCTTTTGTGGTTCTGGACGAGGCACAAAACGCCACGACAATGCAGATGAAAATGTTCCTGACCCGCCTTGGCGAGGGCTCGCGCATGGTGATCACAGGCGATCGCACGCAAATTGACCTTCCGCGCGGCGTCCCTTCGGGCCTTTCGGATGCCGAGCGCCTTTTGAACAAAATCCCTTCGATCAGCTTCAATTACTTCACCTCCAAAGACGTGGTGCGCCACCCGCTTGTCGCTGCGATCATCGAAGCCTATGAGGCCGACCACGAAGCCATGCTCGCACGCAAAAAGACCTGATGTCCCTTCGTATTGCCTTTAAACTCCGGGGGTTTGGGGGCAGGCCCCCAATTATACCTGCGTTTGGGGGCTGGCCCCCAGTCTTGCTATGAATATGTTAACTGACACGCTCATAGAGGACGCGCGCTGGCAGGAGATCGACCTCTCCACGCGCGCAGAAACAGCTGCGCGACAAACTCTGATGCATCTCAAGCTCGATCCCGATGCTTTCGAAATCGCCATTCTCGCCTGCGATGATGCCCGCATTGCAGAGCTCAACACAGAGTTCCGCAGCAAGCCAACCCCCACCAACGTGCTTTCATGGCCTTCGGACGAGCGCGCAAGCGACGAGGACGGCACGCCGCCGGAAAAACCAACCCTGCCGATGGATGCCGAGCTTGGCGATATCGCCATCAGCTATGACACCTGCGCGCGCGAAGCTAGCGCGGCGCATAAGCCGCTCAGTGATCACGTCACCCATTTGATCATTCACGGCGTGCTGCATCTGCTCGGATACGATCATATCCGTGACCTTGATGCCACTTTAATGGAAGAAACAGAGGTGTTGATACTTGGCAGCTTAGGCATAGATACCCCATATTAACGCATTGCAGCGCAAATTGTGCTGACTCGCATAAGGATTACAGCGCGCCATGGGCGACACAGACGGCTCCTCTATTGCAGCGCAAAGCGCGCAGCTCGAAGACAGGCACAAAGAAAATGACCTCGCAACGCCGCCCAACGAAAGTGGCTTTTTCTCTCGGGTGATCTCTGCGCTCAGCCCATCGCAAGAGGGCGCGCCAGAGCAGGTGCAAACCCCCGCGCCACAACGTGCGCAATCTCATGGCATGATCAACCTGCGCCGCATGCGCATCGAAGATGTCGCCATTCCCAAAGCAGACATCACATCCGTCGCCAACACTGTCAGCAAGGACGAGCTGCTGAGCGTCTTTCGCGAAAGCGGCCTGACGCGTCTTCCGGTCTATGATGGCACGCTCGACACGCCGCTGGGCTTTGCGCATTTGAAAGACTTCGCGCTTTTGCACGGCTTTAACAGCGAAGAGATCGCATTTGACATTGCCGCCATGCTGCGCCCTTTGCTCTTTGTGCCGCCCTCAATGCCCATCGGGATCTTGCTGACGAAAATGCAAACAGAGCGCCGCCATATGGCGCTGGTGATTGACGAATACGGCGGTGTTGACGGGCTGGTCACCATCGAGGATCTGATCGAGCAAGTTATTGGCGAGATCGAAGACGAGCACGACACCGAAGAAGCCGACCTCTGGACCCTTGAAAAATCCGGTCAATATCTGGCACAAGCCAAAACGCCGCTGGATGAATTTGAAGATGCCATCGGCCTTCACCTGACCGAAGACGACGAAATCGACGCTGAGGAAATCGAAACCTTGGGCGGTCTCGTCTTTATGCTGGCCGGGCATGTCCCTGCGCGCGGCGAGGTGGTGCGCCATCCTGCGGGCTACGAATTTGAAGTCATCGACGCTGATCCGCGCCGTATCAAGCGTTTGCGCGTGCGCCTCGCGCCGCCGCCTGCCGAGTAACGTATGACCGCGCGGCAGACTCATTTTGGTCTTTGCATTCTTGCAGGCCTGAGTTTCGCCGCCGCGCAAGCGCCCATCGGTCTTTGGCCTTTGGTTGTTGTCGGCTTCGCGCTTTCTGCGTGGCTGCTAAAGTCCTCTGCCACGCCCCGCTGTGCAGGATGGACAGGCTGGAGCATCGGCGCGAGCTATTTTGCCGCCTCGCTGATTTGGATCATAGAGCCGTTCTTGGTGGACATCGCCGCGACAGGTTGGATGGCCCCTTTCGCGCTCATCGGTATGGCAGGCGGGCTTGCGCTGTTCTGGGCCGCGCCGTTTTGGCTGGCCGCGCGCTTTCAGAAACCCACCACGCTTCTGGCACTTTGGCCGCTCGCGGAATACGC
>CAYQZI010000025.1:0-1572 GCA_964421835.1 uncultured Planktotalea sp. | reverse complement strand
TGATCCAACCCAACGCGCCTCAGCATCAAAAGTGGGATCCCGAGTTTGCGCCGCTGTTCTTTTCCCGCCTTATTGACGCAACCCAAGCCGCGCCAAAACCTGACCTTATCGTTTGGCCAGAAACCTCACTGCCAACTTGGCTGAATGATGCGGATCGCGCCTTGCAAGCGATCTCAAACGCTGCAGATGGCGCGCCGGTTCTTTTCGGCGCGCAGCGCTATGACGGGTTGCGCGCCTACAACAGCCTTGTGTTGCTCGGCGGTGAAGGCGAGATCGAGCAGACCTACGACAAACACCACCTTGTTCCTTTCGGCGAATACCTTCCTTTTGCTGCCTTGCTTGGCCGTTTGGGCATGGGCACGCTGACGGAAAGTTTTGGTGGCTTTACCGCTGGCGCAGGGCCCGAGCTGATTGATCTGGGTCCGCTCGGCAAAGCGCTGGCGCTGATCTGCTACGAGGCTGTGTTTCCCCATCAAATGAGCAGCCCCGCAGGGCGTCCTCGCTTTTTGCTGCATCTCACCAATGACGCGTGGTTTGGCACATGGTCTGGCCCACAACAGCATTTGGTGCAAACGCGTTTCCGCGCGATTGAGCAAGGTTTGCCGCTGATGCGCAGTGCAAACACAGGGATCAGCGCGTCCATTGACGCCCATGGACGGATTCTTCAATCGCTTGAGCTTGGCACAGATGGGTATATAGATACCGCCCTCCCCCACAAATTAGAGCGCACGCTTTATGCACGTTTCGGCGACAATCTTGCGATATTCGCCCTACTCTTTCTCTTTTGTGTCACATTTTTGCCTTACCGATCCATCAGAGATTGACCCAAGTCGAACACGGGCCTAAGCCCACACAACGACCGCCACAACGGCTTCCTGACGTGGCGGAGAAACCCTATTGGAGCACTACCCCCATGGCACGTCAAAACTACACATTCACCTCGGAGTCCGTTTCCGAGGGCCATCCAGACAAAGTTTGCGATCGCATTTCCGACGCCGTCCTAGATGCCTTCCTCAGCGAAGAGCCAGAGGCGCGCGTCGCCGCAGAGACCTTTGCCACCACGAACCGCGTCGTGATTGGCGGCGAGGTTGGCCTTGCCGATCAATCAAAGCTCAAGGAATACATGGGCAAGATTGACGCGATCACCCGTGCTTGCATCAAAGACATTGGCTATGAGCAGGACAAGTTCCACCACGAGACAGTGGAAGTCACCAACCTGCTGCACGAGCAATCCGCGCATATTGCGCAGGGTGTTGATTCAAGCGCCGACAAGGACGAGGGCGCAGGCGATCAGGGCATCATGTTCGGCTACGCCACGAATGAAACCAGCGCGCTTATGCCCGCCCCGATTCAGTACAGCCACGCTATTTTGCGTCGCCTTGCCGAAGTGCGCAAGAACGGCACAGAGCCAACGCTTGGCCCGGATGCGAAAAGCCAGCTCTCCGTGGTTTACAAAGACGGCAAGCCTGTGGGCGTGTCCTCTATCGTTTTGTCTACGCAGCATTTGGACGAGAGCATGACCTCCGCTGATGTGCGCGCTGTGGTCGAGCCCTATATCCTCGAAGTTCTCCC
>CAYQZI010000024.1:0-24137 GCA_964421835.1 uncultured Planktotalea sp. | reverse complement strand
CAAACCAAAGAACGCATAGAGCCATGCCGTGTAGGCGAGGCAGAACGCGACCCATGTCTCAAAGCTTGGGCTACCTTGGTTCACGCGCAGATCGAAGTTCACGCCGATCAAGATCATCAAGATCACCGCAAAGCAGGAGAAGATAACGATTTTGCCAGATCGGTCCTCGTCGCGCAGACGGCGATAGGCCGCGAGCATGATCGCACCCCCTGCCCCAAGCGCCGCAGCAGGCGTCGGGTTGGTGATCCCGCCAAGGATGGAACCAAGCACAGCGACGATCAAGATGAGCGGCGGGAAGACCACGCGCAGCAACTCGTTCTTGGCCAGCATGATGGCAGCATGTGCGCATCCATAAAGCGCAATCGCCCAAGGGATCAGCATCAATACAACCGTCACGCCAGAGCTGGTCGAGGGGCGAATGAACAAAATGTCCACGAGCAAGCCCAGAACAACACCAATCAAGCCGATGTAAATCGGGCGATGATCCGCTGAGGGGCGTACACCGCGCGCAGTCGTCAGGATCAGCGCAAGGATGATCGCTAGGATCGCGATACCTGTGCCAATCGGCGCAGCGGCTACCTCTTTTTCCGCTACAAGCGCTGCAATCTCTTCCTCGGAAAGCTTCACGCTTTCTGCAACACCGCCAGAGGCTTCGATCTCAGCGGTCTGCGCGATGGCGACATCCCATGCCTCTTGACCGTGCAGTTCAATCATTGAAGCCTGACAGCTCTCGCCGACGTTCGTGCGCAGGCTCGCGCCCTGCCCTATGTCAGAATAGCTATCCACCTGAAGACTTTGCGAGCCAACAATGTTGAGGTTGCTCATCAACATCAGACCAGCAATCAGCGCCACAGGCACCCCAAGGAACCATGTGAAGCTTTCAGAGCGCGTGATAACCTCTCCGCTGCCCGATCCCATCTCGACCGCTGGGGCCTTTGATGGGTTCACCAACGCATAGCCGAATGCATAAAGCGCATAAAGAAGCGCCAGCAGGACACCCGGCAAAAGCGCCGCTTGGAAAAGCGTGCCAACCGAGAGAACCGCAGGTTCGCCAAGGTAGGTCAGTGCATCTGTACAGCCCGCTTCCTGCGCGCGCGCCTCTTGCGCCGAAGAATAAAGATCACCCGCAAGCGTGCCGAGCAGAACAATTACAATAGAGGGCGGAATGATCTGTCCCAATGTGCCAGAGGCCGCGATGACCCCCGTCGCAATCTCGGGCGAGTAATTGTTGCGCAACATCGTGGGCAAGCTGAGCAAGCCCATGGTCACAACCGTCGCGCCAACGATGCCTGTGGAGGCCGCAAGAAACGCGCCAACCACAACAACCGACACAGCCAAACCACCCGGCAATGGGCCAAAGACCTTCGCCATTGTAGTAAGCAAGTCGTTCGCGATCTTGGAACGCTCAAGTGTGATACCCATAAGAACAAACATCAAAACCGCGAGCAGTGTCTCAATCGACTGGCCCGCAAGCACACGCTCGTTCATGCGGTTCACAATGAAGGAGACGTTGCGATCTAGCGCATGCTCCCAGCCACGCGGGAAGACGGCTTCTTCAATGCGCGGTAAATCTGGGTATCGAAAGACCGATATGGTCTCGGGTTTGATCCCCGAATTCACCAAATCGGAATACATCACCGAGCCTTTGTCGATCGCTTGGTGAATAAGCAATCCAGCCCCGTCGAGCATCGCAATGATCGCGAAGGAAATGATGCCAGCGCCGCCAATTGCGAAAGCTACAGGAAAACCAGACAGAATCCCGCCAAATAGGCACAGGAATACAATGATCAGGCCAACTTCTACGCCGTCTAAACCAAAAAACATTAATGAGTCCCCTCATAAGCTTCTTCGCCCTCACCGAGCGTATCTTTGTCCAGGTACTTGCCCTCACTTTCTGGGCCTTCTTTCCACTCAAGATAGGAGCGGTAGAAGAAGGCAATCGCTTGCAGGAAGATCAACACCGTGAAGGCCACAAGCAGGATCTTGAACAGGAAGTAAGCGGTAAAGCCGTTGGGCGAGAAACCGATTGTCTCGACGTTCCATTTCAACAGCTTGGACTTGCGCATCAACAGATCGAACTTGTCCGAGGCCGAGACCTTGGGCGTCACAAGGTGGCGCCACATGAAGAACCAACCATACATCCAGATCAGCACGGCGGCAGGCATCATGAAGATGATGGAGCCGACCATATCAATGATTTTTTTGGTGCGGTATTTTACAGCGGAGTATATCAAATCGACCCGCACATGCCCGCCTTGCACAAAGGTATAGGTCACACAAAGCGTGACGACCAAGGCATTGTAAAGCTTGAGTTCTTCGGCAAACCAGCTGATGTCATATTGTAGCGGAATACCAAAGCCGAAGGAAATATCGGGGCGCGTAAAAATGCGCTGCATAAAGACGATGACGATCTGCTGGATCACCATCAAAAGACCCGCCCATGCAAAGAAGCGGCCAACCGAATTGGCGAAACCCTCAAGCAGGCGAACGGTGCCCCACATGATCGAATTGCGCCACACGCCGACAGCGGTAAGGATCAAGAAGGCGGTGAACACCACGAAGAAGAATTCTTGCGAACCACCATAGTAAATGAACCGCATCAGCGATTGGCTATTTGACCAATCAAGCCAGCTTGCGGGATGCGTGATCGCATATCCGAAATTGTAAAATGACATGCCAATGTTCTGGATGAACCAGAGCAAAAAGTCGCCAAATGTCGCGAGTGCTCCGCGAGACGCTTCGTCTTCCATCGGTGTCCCCCTAAAATCGTCTGATGCAACGCTTATAGATGCTGCGTTGCTTTTCATTGGTTATGGTTGAAAATGGGCCCTTGCATGCAGCAAAGGCCCATTCCCTAAAGTGTCCAAAGGGGCTTAGCCGCCCAGAACGCGGTTACGCTGCTGAACATAGAAGCCGTCAGACTTGTCGATCCAGGAAGAGCTGGACGCCATGGACTCTTCGAAGCTTGCGCGTGTTTTCGCGAAGATTTCGTCGCCCATGTTCTCGTCCATGACTTCCGCAGACGCTTTACCGAATGCATCCCAAACATCGTCAGAGAACTGCAGAACTTTAACGCCCTGAGACTGAAGACGCGCAAGAGCGGCACCGTTGTTTGCAAGTGTCTCGGACAGCTGCAGGTGTGTTGTCGCCATACACGCGTTGGAGATGATCGCCTGATGCTGCGCGGAAAGGTCGTTGTAAACATCAAGGTTTACACCCGCTGCAAGGCCGGAACCTGGCTCGTGGAAGCCCGCAGCGTAGTAGACTTTCGCAACTTCTTGGAAGCCGGCGCGCTCGTCCGCCATTGGGCCAACCCACTCAAGACCGTCCAAAGCACCGGAAGACAGCGCTTGGTAGAGCTCGCCACCCGGGATGTTCTGAACAGATGCGCCCAGTTTACCAAGAACCTTGCCGCCAAGACCTGGCATACGGAATTTCAAACCGTTGAAGTCTGCTGCAGATGCGATTTCTTTACGGAACCAACCACCAGACTGGGAACCAGAGTTACCTGCAAGGAAGGACTTCAGGTTGAAGATCTCGCCAAGCTCGGAGTGCAGCTCGTGGCCGCCGCCGTGGTGGTACCAGTTTGTCAGCTCTTGCGCTGTACCGCCGAATGGAACGGCTGTGAAATACGCATACGCTGGGTGCTGACCAATAAAGTAATAATCTGCAGAGTGATACATGTCCGCCTGACCGGAAGACACAGCGTCAAACACTTCCAGCGCGCCAACAAGCTCGCCCGGTGCTTTCTTGTCGATGGTCAACTGACCGTCAGACATCGCGCCAACCATGTCCTGCAGGTACGTTGCCGCGTCATCAAGAACCGCGAAGCCACGTGGCCAAGACTGAACCATAGTCAAAACGCGCTTGCCCTGTGCATAAGCTGGAGCTGCGAGCGTTGCTGCCGCTGTAGCCGTGCCGCCAAGTGCGGATGTTTTTAGAAAAGAACGACGATCCATTTAGAATCCTCCCAATTGTAATGATGCACGAAAGGACAAGATAGATCGGCCCTCCCACGCGGATCGTTTCAAGTGAGGCGAGGCTACTGAGCTATCTGCACAAGCGAAATACCAAGTTGTGCGTAGATTGGCCGATTTTTCATCACATTTAGCGGTAACATTTCCATATTTTGTGCGGTTTTGAAGCGATCCGAGCCTGCGAATCGCAAAATCCAGCTCTCTATCGCTTTGATTCGCACGCGATTCGCCGTTAGCACAGCGTCATGAAAAGCCCGTTATTAGATCGCTTGAGTTATCAGCAAAAACTGTTCCTGCTCGGAACCGTTCCGTTGATCCTTGCGGTTGCTGCGATCTCTGTGATCGTGGCCTATCAATCGCGCCAATTGGCCGAGCGCGAAATTGCAACGCTTGAGCAAACCCTGCTTGAGGCTAAGAAAGACGAGCTGCGCAACTACGTCACGCAAGCGCGCAATGGTTTCTATTTCATTTACGGCAATGCTCCACCGGACGATGAAGACGCCAAACAGCAGGTAAAGCAAATTCTGTCCGCGATGATCTATGGTGATGAGGGCAGCTTTTTCGTCTACCACTACGACGGCACCAATCTGGTCAGCCCGCGCGACACGCGGTTGATCAACGGCAATTGGACCGGGCTAAGCGATATCGAAGGCACGCCTGTGGTGGATGAACTGATCCGCATTGCCCGCTCTGGTGCGGGTTATCATAGCTACATGTGGCCCAAGCCCTCGACAGGGCAACCCGCTCGGATGATCACCTATGTGACCAGCTTTCCAAGTTGGCAATGGGCGGTTGGCACAGGCGTGTTTATCGACGATGTGATTGCCACAGTCGCCACCAGCCGCGCGCAGGTCGAAACCCGCACGCGAAATACGTTTTTATATATTGGTGCCATCACCTTAGCAGCACTTCTTACAGTGTTTGGATCCGGCCTTTTGCTCAATATTCGCGAGCGGCGTCTGGCCGATACCAAGCTCAAAGCGCTGACGCAACGCGTGTTTGATGCGCAAGAGGAGGAGCGCGGGCGTGTAGCGCGCGAGCTGCATGACGGGATAAGCCAAACCTTGGTGGGCATCCGGTATGCTTTGGACGTGACGCGCCGCCAGCTTGGCATGGACAATCGCGATGTGCCTAAAACGCTTGATAGCGGGATTGAGGGGCTTGCCTCTGCCATCCAAGAAATCCGCAGCATCAGCCGCGATTTGCGCCCCGGCGTGCTGGATGATCTTGGCCTTGGCCCTGCCCTTAAAGCGCTGACCGATGACTTCACGGCGCGCACGGGCATGACCTCTGAGTTTTCGACAGTGGTGTTTCGCAACCGCCTTGATGCGGATGCAAAGATCGCACTTTACCGCGTGGCGCAAGAAGCTCTGACAAATATTGAACGTCATGCGGATGCGAGCCACGTCCGTGTCTCCGTGCGCGGCGATCGGCGCGGCGCGATTTTGACAATTGTAGACAACGGTCAAGGGCTGGAAGACGGGCGCAAACTGGCCGATGCCTCTGCGCGCGGCGGGATCGGTCTGCGCAACATGCAAGAACGTATGGAGCAATTGAACGGTGCCTTCAGCGTGAACAGCAACAAAAACGGCACAACGATTGAAGCCCGCGCGCCGCTCAGCCATATGCTACCGCCAGAACCTGACGCCGCAGAACCGACGCGCCCGAGCGCAAAACTTGAGTTTGAGGACTCCGCAAAATGAGCACACGCATTGTTATCGTCGATGATCACCCCATGGTCGCAGAAGGCATTCGCGCGATCCTAGAGAGTTTCGATGATATCGAGGTGCTCGCGACCTTCTCTTCCGGGCAAGAGATCATAGACAATGCAGCCACGCTGGCCCCCGATGTTGTTTTGTTGGATCTTAACATGCCCGGCATGAACGGGTTAACGGCGATTGAAATCTTGCTCGAAACCCATGCAGAGATGCGCATTTTGGTGCTGAGCATGCATGACAGCCCTGAATATATCAGCACCGCGCTCAGCCATGGGGCGATGGGCTATGTCCTAAAGGATGTGCCGACCGAAGAAATCAAAACCGCCATCGATTCCGTGATGCAAGGGCAGCGCTACATGTGCACGGGCGCAAAAGGCTCGCTGGTGCCCGATGAAAGCAATGATGTGCGCGACACGCTGACCGGACGCGAGCAAACGGTGCTGCTGCAACTCGCCAAGGGGCGCTCGAACAAAGAGGTTGCCGCGGCGCTGGATATTTCGGTGCGCACAGTTGAAACCCACCGCAAGAATATCAAGCGCAAGCTTGGGATTTCATCGACCGCTGGCCTGACGCGCTACGCGATGGAGCATGGGGTGTTGCAAGGCACGGGCGCATTATTGTGAGCCGCGTTCTGTTGTTGAACAAGCCCTTTGGCGTGTTGTCTCAGTTCACCGACAAAGGCCTTGCAGGATCCAAGCGCCCGACCCTGTCGGATTTTGTCGATGTGCCAAAGGTTTACCCTGCGGGCCGCCTCGATCGCGACAGCGAGGGGCTTTTGGTGTTGACCGACGATGGCGGCTTGCAGGCACGGATCGCGGATCCGAAATTCAAAAAGCCAAAGACCTATTTGGTTTTGGTCGAGCGGATACCTGACGCCGCCGCTTTGCAAAGCCTGCGCGACGGGGTGACGCTCAAGGACGGCAAAACCCGCCCTGCCGAGGTGGAACAAATAGATGCGCCCGAGCTGTGGGAGCGCGATCCGCCCGTGCGCTATCGAAAATCCGTGCCGGAGTGTTGGTTGCGCCTGACCATTCGCGAAGGGCGCAATCGTCAAGTGCGCCGCATGACAGCGGCTGTTGGACATCCAACGCTGCGGCTTGTGCGATGGTCGGTTGGCGACTGGAGCTTGGATGGAATCGCTAGCGGCGCTTGGCGCGATGCGTGACGGGTTCGATTTTTCTAGAAAAATCGCGCGCTCCTTACGCGTTATGTCGTCAAATGGCCGAGAGGCGCAATAATTGTAAAGAAAATCCGCCCTCAAGGACACATTTTTCTCTCAACAGCTGTTGACGCCCCTTTTCAACGCACATAATGTCCTCGGACGCATATAGGAGCGAACAAAGATGCACGACGTCGTCGTCATTCTAGTCAGAAAGCGCATGGAGCCGTAAAAGGCAGCCCGTGAGGGAACCCATGCGCCCCCGCCATTTGGACGGGGGCTTTTTTATGTGTAACGAATTTGAACGCCTTTGAGATGGAGACAGGCGCATGGCCCAGAAAATGACCGGTGCGAAAATGGTGATACAAGCTCTGAAAGATCAGGGCGTGGACACAGTCTTTGGCTACCCTGGCGGCGCTGTCCTGCCAATTTATGACGAGATTTTCCAACAAAACGGCATTCGCCACGTTTTGGCGCGTCACGAACAAGGCGCTGTGCATGCGGCTGAGGGGTATGCGCGCTCAACAGGCAAACCTGGCGTGTGCCTTGTGACCTCTGGCCCCGGCGCGACCAACGCGGTGACGGGTTTGACGGACGCGCTGATGGACAGCATTCCAATCGTCGTTCTGACCGGCCAAGTACCGACCTTCATGATCGGCTCTGACGCCTTTCAAGAAGCGGACACCGTCGGCATCACCCGTCCGTGCACCAAGCACAACTGGCTGGTGAAAGAGACCTCAGAGCTGGCAAGCACAGTGCACGAGGCCTTTCATGTTGCCACAACCGGCCGCCCCGGCCCTGTTCTGGTGGACATCCCAAAGGACGTTCAGTTCGCAACGGATGAATATACGCCGCCTGCAAAAGCCGACCTTGGTCACTACCAGCCGCAAGTGAAGGGTGATCTTTCAACCATCACCGAGCTGGTGGAAGCGATTGAGCAAGCCGAGCGCCCGATCTTTTACACAGGCGGCGGCGTGATCAACTCTGGGCCTGCGGCCAGCCAATTGCTACGCGAATTGGTAGAGGCGACGGGCTTTCCGATCACATCGACCTTGATGGGCCTTGGCTGTTACCCCGCGTCGGGGGACAAATGGGTTGGTATGCTTGGCATGCACGGTCTCTACGAGGCCAATATGGCGATGCATGGTTGCGATTTGATGATTAACATCGGCGCACGCTTTGATGACCGGATCACCGGTGTGCTGAGTGCGTTCAGCCCAGACAGCCGCAAAGCTCATATCGATATAGATCCCTCGTCCATCAACAAAGTGATCCGCGTTGAAATGCCGATTGTGGGCGACGTGGCGCATGTTTTGGAAGATCTGATCAACGTTTGGAAAGCGCGCGGGCGCAAAACAAACGCCCCCGCCGTGAAAAACTGGTGGGGTCAGATCGACGAGTGGCGCAAGGTTGAGTGCTTGAAGTTCGAGCAAAAAGGCAATGTTATCAAGCCACAACACGCGCTTGCACGCCTTGAAGCGCTGACCAAAAAGCATGATCGCTATATCACCACAGAAGTCGGCCAGCACCAGATGTGGGCGGCGCAATACCTTGGCTTTGAGGATCCCAACCGCTGGATGACCTCGGGCGGACTTGGCACGATGGGCTATGGTTTCCCCGCCTCTATCGGTGTGCAGATGGCGCATCCAGAGGCGCTGGTGATCAATGTCGCAGGAGAGGCCAGCTGGCTGATGAACATGCAAGAGCTCGGCACGGCGATGCAGTACCGCTTGCCGGTCAAACAGTTCATTTTGAACAACGAGCGCCTTGGAATGGTGCGTCAGTGGCAAGAATTGCTGCACGGCGAGCGCTATTCCGAGAGCTGGTCCGAGAGCTTGCCTGATTTTGTGAAATTGGCCGAAGCCTTTGGTGCTAAGGGCATTTTGTGCTCTGATCCAGACACGCTTGATGATGCGATTATGGAAATGATCACTCACGACGGGCCTGTCATTTTTGACTGTCTTGTGACCAAGCATGAAAATTGCTTCCCGATGATCCCATCAGGCAAAGCGCATAACGAGATGCTTTTGGGCGAGGCGGATACACAAGGCGTGATCGACGCGAAGGGCTCTGTTTTGGTCTAAGCGCTTGCTTGAGATCTCGAAGGGGGGCTGTTTGCCCCCCTCCCCCCCAAGGATATTTAAAGACCAAAGAAGGACACAGTATGTCACCTCTTAAGATCAAAAAAGGCGCAACCAGCCATTCCGCATATAATCTGCGTCCGAATTTTTCCGATGTTCACGAAACCCATACGCTTGCGGTGATTGTCGATAATGAAGCAGGTGTGCTGGCGCGTGTGATCGGGTTGTTCGCCGGGCGCGGTTACAACATCGAAAGCCTGACAGTCGCTGAAGTCGATCATTCTGGCAATCTGAGCCGCATTACCGTCGTCACAACGGGCACGCCGCAGGTGATCGAACAGATCAAGGCGCAGCTTGGCCGGATTGTACCGGTGCACCGCGTCAATGATTTGACTGTCGAGGGCCCCTCGGTTGAACGTGAACTGGCGCTGTTCAAAGTTGAGGGCACGGGTGAAAAGCGCGTTGAGGCGCTGCGCCTTGCCGATATCTTTCGCGCCAATGTTGTGGACAGCACGCTCGAGAGCTTTGTTTTCGAGCTTACTGGTCCATCTGAGAAGATTGACGCGTTTGCGGATCTTATGGGTCCGCTGGGCCTAAGTGAGATTGCACGCACGGGCGTCGCAGCTCTGTCGCGCGGAGCCTAATCACAATCGCGCGCCGCGTTTTGGTTACGCGGCGCTGCCCACCGAAGCCTCCAAACGCGCACGGCGCGCCTTTGCAAGGCTAATCGCCTCTGGCTTTTTGCGCGGCATATTTGGCAAAGTCTCTGCCTGCGCCGGCATCCCCGAATGCATCATCGCCTTTACATCATCGCAATAATGCTGCTCAATCTTGCGCGGATTTTGCGCCAATCGCAGATTGCGATGCTCTTCAAGATCAAATTGAATCAAATCGCCCTGATCAAATGTCTCTGCGCCCAATTCAATCTTGGATTGATTTGCCAAAAATGCCAGCTCACCATGATCCTCGCACCAAATGATCGCTTTGCTCTCTTTAACATCTGTCCAGATCACAACCCCAAGCATATTGCTCTCTCCTACCAACTGATCTTAAGTATGACGCAGAGAATGCAGATCGCCACCCAATTCAAAGCATCGTTCGGGTGCAATTAGTGGACAATTCGAACAAGCTTGACTCATAATTGAGTCAGCTTTGAGCGAATCTGTATAAATTGAACGAGATGTTTGCTTTTTAGCTTTCATTTTTCTTGGCCGAGCCGTGTGAAGGCGCATGAGTAAACATATGGGAAAAGCAGTCAGTTCAGTCGCCGTGCGTGCGCAGTTTGGTAAAAACCTCAGGTTGTTGTGTGCCGCGCAGCCGTCAGTGTCTGAGGTTTGCCGCCAGCTTGAGATTAACCGTGCGCAGTTCAATCGCTACTTGAATGGCGAAAGCTATCCACGGCCCGACATGCTTGTTCGGATTTGTGAGTTTTTTGATACCGACGCGCGCATTTTGACCGATCCTTTGGACAGTATCGAAACGTCTTCCGGTGATTTGCTGAGCCATCCAGAAATCAAAGACTACAGCGCTGTCGAGCGCACGCGCGTCAGCGAAGATGATCTACCAAGTGGCTTCTATCGACTGTCGCGACAAAGCTTTTTGTTTCCCGAGCGTTATATCATGGCTTTGCTGTTTATTTACCGCAAAGACGGCTGGACTTTTCTTAAGGGATCCGAAGCGCCGCAATCATTGAAAGCGCAGGGTCTGCCGATGCATCCTCAGGCGCGGCAATTCAAAGGCTACGTGCAAAAAATCGAAGGGGGCATCGCGGCAATGGTGTCGCGCCAGAATGCACTGACCTATACCTTTAATTTCATCAGCCCTGTTGCCTCTTTTGAGCGCAACTTCTGGCAAGGTTATTCGACCCGCACTGTTAACGAAGCGATCAACACGAAACGCGCAACGCGCATTGTCTATGAACATCTAGGCGCTTCGACACATGTGATTTTGAAAACAGCGCGCAACGCCGGTTTTTGCGAGTTTGACGACCTGCCCACCTATCATCAACGTCTTTTGCGCGTGGATGAACCTTTCGCCTAGGGTCTGGACCCTAGTACGCGCTCGTCGCTGTGAGAAAACCCGATGTCGCTGTTGAAGGCGCGCGCGGTGTGGAATCTCGTAACCTTTGTCTCACCATTAAGGAGGCTTGATTTATGTCCGCTCACATCACTGATCTATCTGCGGTGCGCCGCCCCGTCAGCCAAGCTCAAGGTCTGCCTAATCCCCATTATGTCGACCCCGCCGTGTTCGAAGAAGAGAAACACGCAGTCTTATTTTCCTCTTGGTCAGGGCTGGGCGTGACAGCAGATGTGCCCGAAGCGGGCGATGCGGTGCCGATCACCTTTCTTGGAATGCCACTTTTGCTTGTTAGGGACAAATCAAACAAAGTGCGCGTTTTTCAAAATATCTGCCGTCATCGCGGCATGATCCTTGTGGATAAACCACGCAAGATCGAAGGTGCCATTCGATGCCCCTATCACAGCTGGTGCTATGGCACGGATGGGCGTTTGGTCAGCACGCCGCATGTGGGTGGCCCGGGTCAAAATACCCATGAAAGCATCGATCGCGCGCTACTTGGATTGATTGAAGTGCGCAGCCATATCTGGCGCGACGTCATTTGGATCAACATCGATGGCACAGCCCAACCGTTTGAAGATGCCAATGCCGCGCTCATTGCGCGTTGGGCAGAATTCGACAAACCGCTGTATCACGGCGGCCCCGATAGTGCCTTTCAGCTCGAGGTCGATTGCAATTGGAAGCTTGCCGTCGAAAACTACTGCGAGAGCTATCACCTGCCTTGGATCCACCCTGGGCTGAACAGTTATTCGCGTCTTGAAGATCACTATCACATTGAACAACCCGACCTTTTTTCGGGCCAAGGCACCTTGGTCTATCGCCAGCTCAAGGGCGAAAAAGGTCAAACCTTTGAGGATTTTCAAGGTGTTGGCGAAAAATGGAACGAGGCGGCAGAATATATCAGCGCCTATCCTAATGTTTTGCTCGGCGTGCACCGCGATCATGCCTTTGCCATCGTGCTTGTGCCGGAATCCGAAGCGCGCACCGTCGAAAATATCCATCTTTACTACGCAACCCCCGAAACCGAACCAGCCATGCGCGCGGCAAACACCGAGCAATGGAAACTTGTGTTCGAGGAAGACATCTTTGTGGTTGAGGGCATGCAAAGAGGCCGTCACGCCCAAGATTTCGACGGCGGACGGTTTTCCGCGGTCATGGACAGCCCCACGCATTGTTTCCACGCATGGGTCGCGGGCAAGATTGAAAGCTATCGCGCGGCGGCTGAGGCAGCTGAATGAGCACCCTTGATGCGCAGCTTTTGGCGGCGCATGAAAGAGGCGATCACCCTGCCCTTGTCAGGCTTTATCGGCAAGCCGCCGAGATCAGCAAGGATGAGGATGCCGCCGGATTTTATTACACCCACGCCTATATTTTTGCGCTAGAAACGGGCCATGAAGATGCTTTGCACCTGCATGCGCAGCTCAAACAGATGGGCCGCGAATCTTGATCAATGCAACTCAGGTTTGCGCGCGCTATAGTCGGTCGCTTCGTGCCAACGCGCGCCAATACGCAGTAGTTTCGCATCGCTGTGTCGTGGGCCAAAAATTTGCAGTCCCATGGGCAGTCCAGCGTCACTAAATCCCGCCGGAATGTTCAAAGCCGGCGCACCCACAAGGCTGACGGGCACCACGACCTCCATCCAGCGATGATATGTATCCATCGCGCGTCCGGCAATCTCGCGCGGGCTGCTCCAGTGCGCAGGAAACGGCCAAACCTGCGCAGAGGGCAAGATCAGCGCGTCATATTGGCCAAACAACGCGTTAAGCTTGGTAAACCACTGGCTGCGAATGGCGCTCATTTTATGAACCTCCATCGCGCTGAGCGACATCCCCGTTTCGATCTCCCAGATCGCATCGTCTTTCAGCAGCGCGTAGGTTTCGGGGTTTTCATAAAGCGCAAGTTTGCCACCTGCATTCGCCCATGCGCGCAGTTTGACCCAAGCCTCCCAGATTTGCTCGGCAGGGAACGGCGGTGCGATTGTGTCGACGGTCGCGCCAAGGGCAGTAAACTGTTTCAAAGCAGTTTCGCAGGTGCTTAAAACACCCTCTTCCATCGCATAGGCTCCGCCCCAATCGCCAAGCCACCCCAAGCGCATCCCTTTGATATCACTATCTAATTGACCACTGACAGGGACATGATCAAAGCTATGGGGATGGCGCGCGTCAAAGCCCGCCTGAACATCCAAAAGCAATGCCACATCCCTTGGCATGCGCCCCATTGGCCCTGCGACCGCCAGTTGGTGCGAGAACATATCGCCCGGCATATCCAGCGGCACCAACCCATAAGTGGGCCGCAAACCATAGACGTTGTTCCAAGCCGCCGGATTGCGCAAACTGCCCATCATGTCAGAGCCATCGGCAATCGGCAGCATTCCCGTAGCAAGCGCGGCAGCCGCGCCGCCAGAGGAACCGCCGGCCGATTTACTCAGATCATAAGGGTTAACAGTCGTGCCATACACAGAGTTAAACGTGTGCGAGCCAAGGCCGAATTCAGGTGTATTGGTTTTGCCGATGACAATCGCGCCAGCGGCCTTCATGCGCGCAACAAACAGATCGTCGCTCTGCGCAATATTACCTTTGAAAATGGGTGACCCCATAGAGGTGTGAAGCCCTTTGGCGTTAGCGAGATCCTTGATTGCGACGGGCAGCCCTTGCAATGGCCCTTTGGTCTGAGCGTTATCTGATGCCTTTGCATCGGCCAAACACGCCTCGCGATCTCTTAGGGAAACAAGCGCATTCACGCGACCATTCACCGCTTCGATGCGATCAAACGTGGCGTGCATCAGCTCAACTGCGCTTAGCTCTTTCTTGGCGATTTTACCTGCAAGCGCGCCTGCGCCTAGCTCTAGAATATCGCTCATTTCGCGCCCTCCCCAGACGGTTTTAGTCCTCGCCTTGCGCCTCTGCCCGGCTTTTGCCCGCAACATTCATCGCCAAAGTTGCGCCCATAAAGCCATCTAGGTCACCGTCCAGCACACCTTTGGTGTCAGACGTTTCATGGTTGGTGCGTAAATCTTTAACCATCTGATAAGGCTGCAAAACATAAGATCGGATCTGATTTCCCCAACCCGCATCCCCGGCATTTTCATGTGCCTCGTTCACCAGCGCGGACCGCTTATCCAGCTCAATTTGATACAGACGCGATTTCAACGCCTTCATCGCAATATCGCGGTTTTGGTGTTGCGACTTTTCGGATGAAGTCACCACAATTCCGGTGGGCGCGTGGGTGATGCGAACCGCAGAATCCGTGGTATTAACGTGCTGTCCGCCCGCACCTGACGAGCGATACGTATCAATGCGAATATCCGAAGGGTTCACTTCGATTTCGATATTGTCGTCAACAACTGGATAAACTTTGACCGACGTAAAAGACGTGTGCCGCTTCGCTGCGCTATCAAAGGGCGAGATGCGCACCAAACGATGCACGCCACTTTCTGATTTTAACCAGCCATAGGCATTATGCCCTGAGATTTTGTAGGCGGCGGATTTGATACCCGCCTCTTCCCCCGCGCTTTCTGATTGCAATTCAACTTTGTAGCCGCGCTTTTCAGCCCATCTTACATACATGCGTGCCAGCATTGAGGCCCAATCGCAACTTTCAGTGCCGCCCGCGCCAGAATTAATCTCTAAGAAAGTATCATTACTATCTGCTTCACCATCGAGCAGCGCTTCAAGCTCTTTCTCAGCTGCTTTCGTGGCGAGCGCCTTCAGCGCTTCTTCCGCCTCTAGCACCACCTCTTCGTCATCTTCCATTTCACCAAGCTCAATCAACTCGATGTTGTCAGCCAATTCTTGCTTAATCGAAGTAAAAATCCCCATCGCATCGACCAGCGTTTGCCGCTCGCGCATCAACTTTTGCGCAGCATCAGGATCATTCCAAAGATCAGGATCTTCGACACGCGCATTGAATTCTTCTAAGCGAAATTCAGCGGTTTCCCAATCAAGTCGCTGCTTGAGCAACTCCAAAGATTTCTCAACTTCATCGACCGTGTTTTGAGCGTCTGCGCGCATGGGGCATCCCGTCCGAGTGGCTTATGAAAAGCGTGATAAACCAGCGCTCTGCCACTCACAAGGGTTGCCGCATTTAGTAAAGCCCGCCCGAGCTTAACGTGCCAAAGGTCGCTTTGGGTCCGACAACTGCTTTTCTGCCGGTCGACGTGGTTACCTGACGCGCGACCTGCCCATCGGGGCGGATCAATGACAGGTTGCTGCCCATCGCAAAACCACCGTCGAAAGAGACGCCAAAGATTGGCTCTTCGCCCTCGCGGAAACACTCGTTCACAACATTATCGCCCGATGCCCCGTCAGAAAGACGCGCGCCGGTAAAGCGATCAATCTTAATGAATTCACACCCCTCGGGCGTGCGGAATTTGCTCGCGCCGTATTTCTGTGTCGCTTTTCGCATGAATTGATTAAAAACAGGTCCGCACATGCCACCACCTGACGCGCCCTGACCAAGGCTGCGCGGCGTGTCGTGACCAATATAGCACCCAGCAACAATACGGTTGGTAAAGCCCACAAACCAAACGTCTTTTGCATCATTCGTCGTGCCGGTTTTACCGGCTGTGGGCACGCCAAGGTTCACTGTTTTCGCGGCAGTGCCCCGCTCGACAACACCGCGCATCATTGAAGTCAGCTGGTAAGCCGTGACATCATTCATCACACGTTCACGATCAGAAACGATGCGTGGGCTGCGCGTTGGGGCAATCGCGGGATCGCTGCAATCAGTACAAATGCGCTCATCGTGTTTATAGACCGTTTTGCCATAGCGGTCCTGAACGCGGTCCACCAAAGTTGGCTCGACTCGCTCACCACCATTTGCAAACATCGCATAGGCCGCAACCATTTTGAACAGTGTCGTCTCTTGCGAGCCAAGCGAGTTAGCAAGCACGCGCAGGAAATCACCCTTGTCATACACTCCAAATTTCTCGGCATAGCTGCCGACAGTATCCATCCCCACCTCCTCTGCGAGGCGGATCGTCATCAAGTTACGCGAGCGTTCAATACCCGTGCGCAAAGGCGTCGGGCCATAGAAGGTTTTCGATGCGTTTTTCGGCCGCCAAAGGCCTTGGGGCGTATTAATCTCGATCGGCGCATCAACAACAATCGTCGCGGGCGTATACCCGCTGTCTAGCGCAGAGGCGTAAACAAAAGGTTTAAAACTTGAGCCCGGTTGACGCTGCGCTTGCGTGGCGCGATTAAAGACCGAATGCTGGTAAGAAAAACCGCCCTGCATCGCAATAACGCGGCCAGAATTCACGTCCATCGCCATGAATCCACCTTGCACTTCAGGGACTTGGCGCAAAGTCCAACGGATGAACGCACCATTGTCGTCCGCCGTCATTTTGCGCACATGAACCACATCGCCGACCTCTAGCAGATCACCGGCAACCTGCGCGCGGCGCCCCAGATTACCATCTTCCAAACGCTTGCGCGCCCATTGAACGTCCTTAGCAGGAATCCAATGGCCATCGCTGTCCTCTTCCACGCCTTCAAGCCCAACGCGCGCCTCGTTGGAGCCTACCTCTAAAACAACAGCGGCGTGCCATTTGTTTTCCAGATCAATGTCACGGGCAACGTTCACATCGCGCAAAGCCGCGCGCCATGCATCTTCGCTACCCAATTGATCTGGCGCGATTTTTTTGCCCGTTCCGCGCCAAACCCCTTGCGAGCGATCATAGCGCTCAAGCCCGCGGCGCAGCGCGTCAGCCGCCTCCGCCTGCATCTCAGGATCAATGGTGGCACGGACCGTCAAGCCACCTGTAAAGAACTCGCCCTCGCCAAAATCGCGGCTGAGCTGGCGGCGAATTTCGTCGGTGAAATAATCGCGCGGTGGCAGCGCCGAGCGGAAGCTTTCGAAATCGCCATTCTGAACCGATTGAACAGGCTTTGCGACTTCTTCTTCATAAGCTGCCTTTGTCAAATAGCCGTTTTCCATCATCTCTTTCAGCACGAAATTACGGCGATTGCGCAGGCGGTCCATTTGGCGCACAGGGTGATACTGGCTGGGTGCTTTTGGCATTGTCGCAAGGAACGCCGCCTCGTGCGGGGCCAATTCACCCAATGTTTTGTTAAAATAGGTCTGTGAGGCCGCCGCAAAGCCAAAGCTGTTCTGGCCAAGGAAAATTTCGTTCATGTAGAGCTCAAGAATTTGATCTTTGCTCAACGTTTCTTCGATGCGGCTGGCAAGGATAATTTCTTTGATCTTACGCTCCGCTTGGCGCGAGCCATCAAGCAAAAAGTTCTTCATCACCTGCTGCGTAATCGTCGAAGCACCGCGGCACCCTTTGCCCGCAGATTGCACACATTCGACCGCCGCCGCAGCAATACCGCGCGTATCATAGCCGGAATGCTCGTAAAAATTCTTATCTTCCGCAGAAATAAGCGCATGTTTGACCATTTCAGGAATTTCATTCGCGGGTGCAAACAAACGCCGCTCGCGCGCGAACTCATCGATAATCTGGCCCTCACCAGAGTAAATGCGCGAAATCGTCGGAGGCTTATATTGCGCTAGGCTCTCATGGCTTGGCAAATCGCGGCCATACATCCAGAAAATCGCCCCAATCGTGAGCGCAACCACCATCAGGCCCATCGTCACGAGCGAAAAAATTGATCCAAAAAATGATAAAATTGCTCTGAGCACGTTTTGGCCCCCGTTTTTATATGCTGTTTATACGCGCCTGTGGCTCAATGGTCAAAACACATCCGCGCGCGTCGTAAGCAGGTTTTTGCGCATGTTTCATAGGATCGCACCGCTCATATCATTTCCGCCTAAGCTGTGCATCAGCCGCATCGTTCAAAAGCCAAGCCTGAATGCCGTTGTGGATGCCGATCACCATTTTCCCGCGCCATTTCGGGTCGGTGAGCTTGCTAAGATCGTCCTTGCTGGACAGAAATCCAACTTCGATCAAAACAGACGGGATATCAGGCGCTTTGAGCACTGAAAAACCCGCCGATTGGATGGGGCGCTTATAAGTGTGACCGACTTCGGTGTTGATTCCGAGGATGATGCCGCGCGCCAAAGCTTCGGAACGCGGTTTGTTTTCGAGCCGTGCCAAATCCATCAAAATCGCAGCGATTTCATCATCTTGACCACTTAAATCCACACCAGAAAGCAGATCCGCGCGATTGTGTCGCTCGGCCAAAGCCGCAGATGCGGCATCGCTTGCCTCTTCTGAAAGGGTGTAGACCGCCGCGCCATTTGCCTTACCGCTGGCCAGTGCATCCGCATGAAAAGACACGAATAAATCGGCCCCAGCGGCGCGCGCAATTTTGACGCGGCGCTCTAGCGAGACAAATTCATCGCCCGCGCGCGTGAGCACCACATTCACATCGCCAGAGCGCAGCAACGCATCGCGCACTTCTTGGGCCAAAATGAACATCAGATCCGCTTCGGTAATGCCATTGCCCACAGCACCGGGATCGATTCCCCCATGTCCGGGGTCAAGCACGATGGTGAGTGCATCCTTTTTAGGCGCGATGCTGGCCGGCAGCTCTTTCGGTTTTAACCTGTCCCATTCAGGATCGCTTGGTGCCCCTGATGCGGCGCGAAACGCCCTCTCATCCGCCAGCTGCATCGCGATACTGAGCGCGGCTTTGCCTGAATTGGCATCCAGTGTTATCCCCGCCTGGGCCACCACCTGAGACACAGGCAAATCAAGCACCAAACGCGACCAACCCGGGCGCACTGCGCCAAAGCGCAAAGAGGCAGCATTATTGTTTGGCATCAAATCATTAGCCGCGATATTGGAGAAATCCACTTCGCGAAAATCAAGTACCAAACGCGCGGGATCCTGCAACGTATACACGCGGTATGGCACCCCTTGAGAGAGCGCTAGGTCAATCTGAAACGCTCCGCCCTGCGACGTAATCCGACTGCCAGACGCATCCAAACGCGCAAGCGCTGAGAACGGCTGCGCAAAAGCAGTCGATGCGACACATGAAAGTGCCCAAAAGACAAAGATCACCGCTCTTTTCATCGGCCTGTTTCCGGCTCGTTTCCTAACACAACTATACGTGCTGCCAACGTTACACGGAACCGTTAATTTTCATCAAACATTTGCGTGATATCGTACCCGTAGAGCCAATCAAATTGCTTCAGCATCACGCTTGGCGCAACGCGGCTTCCTAGTCCAAGCGCAAAATGCGCAGCAAGGCGCACAGGTCCGCGCGGCAAGTGATAGCGCCACGCGTTGCTGTTGGCCGCCTCAATCACGCGGCGCACACGCGCTTGGCGCACCGCTTGATAGTTTGCCAAAGCACGCGGCATGTCCGGCTCAAGGTTTATACACATGCGCAGCGCCCAAGCGTCCTCAAGCGCCATATTCGCCCCCTGCGCAAGGAAAGGAAGCGTCGGATGCGCCGCATCGCCCAGCAACGTGCAGCCCTCTCCATGCCATTTCTGTGCAACAGGATGTCGGAAAAGCCCCCAAAGATGCACATCTTCGACCCGCTCAAGCATCGCACACACAGAGGGTGCACTCTTTTGAAACACCGCCCTTAAGTTGGCAGGATCATCGCGCTGTGCCCAGCCCTCGGCCTGCCATGCGACGCGTTCTTGCACCGCAACAAGGTTCAACCTCTCACCGCCGCGCAGCGGATAGCTGACAATATGACTACGGGGCGCCATATGGACCTGCACGTCATTTTGGCGGCCCTCGGTATTGGGAACAATCGCGCGCCACGCAACTTGGCCGGTGAAAAATGGCTCTGCCGCCTCATTCAGCGCGCCGCGCAAAACACTGTGAAGCCCTCCGGCATCAATAACCAAATCGCTTTCGAGTTGCGAGCCATCGTCTAAACGAATGCACGCTGGGCGACCTCGCGTGATTGAACGCACGCGCGCCCCCAGCTTTATCGAAACGCCTGCTTTTATCGCTGATGCCTGCAAGAGCCCGATCAGATCTGCGCGGTGCACAAAATGGTAACGCTGATCATCTGGCAAGCGGGTCAAATCCAGCCGCGCAACCTCGAAATCACTTTCTGCGCGCCGCAAACTCACCGCCTGCCCTTGGCTCGCCTGCGTCGCCAAAGCGCCCTCCAACCCGAGCGCACGTAAAACACTTAGCCCGTTCGGGCTTACCTGAAGCCCTGCTCCGACCTCTGTTATTTCGCGGGCTTGTTCTAACACCGTCACATCGCGGCCCTGTTGCGCCAGCGCGCTTGCAACCGCGAGCCCGCCAATTCCGCCACCAACAACCGTTATGCGCATCGAGTGATCCATACATGTATATGTGCAAAGAAAAACGCCGAAGCGAAAGCCCCGGCGTTTTCAAATTCCAGCGGTGATCTGCGATCAGTCGTCGCGGTGCACTTTCTCGCGGCGCTCGTGGCGCTCTTGCGCCTCAAGGCTCATGGTCGCGATGGGGCGCGCATCAAGGCGCTTGAGTGAAATCGGATCACCCGTCACTTCGCAATAGCCAAACTCGCCCTCGTCGATGCGGCGCAGCGCGCCATCGATCTTGGCGACCAGCTTGCGCTGACGATCCCGCGTGCGCAGCTCGAGCGCGCGGTCCGTCTCTTCGCTGGCGCGGTCGGTCACGTCAGGAATGTTGCGCGTTCCGTCCTGCAACGTTTCAATTGTATCGCGGCTGTCCGAGAGCAGCTCGTCGCGCCAATCTGTCAATTTCTTGCGAAAATACTCCGTCTGACGCTCGTTCATAAACGGTTCATCTTCCGCCGGGCGATAATCCTCCGGCAAAAACACTTCAGCTTTCATGTCAGTATCCCCCTTGTGGCCATCATCCATGGTCAAATTCCTTTGATAATTGGCTACCTTGGCCGCGATTTACCTTAAGGAACACGGCTTGTCACTACCGAATAAACTCACATTGCGGCTATATTTTGAGCAAGTTAAGGTGCCGCAACGCACTGATTTGTAGGAAAAGCACAGATGAAATTCACCGGAACGCAGGACTATGTGGCCACCGACGACCTTACAATCGCGGTGAATGCTGCGGTGACGCTCGAGCGTCCTTTGTTGGTGAAGGGCGAGCCGGGCACAGGCAAAACCGAACTTGCACGGCAAGTCGCCTCTGGTCTTGGGCTGCAGATGATTGAATGGAACATCAAATCCACGACAAAAGCGCAGCAAGGTCTGTATGAATATGACGCTGTCAGCCGCTTGCGCGACAGTCAACTTGGCGAAGAGCGTGTGCATGATGTGGCGAACTACATTCGCAAAGGTAAATTGTGGGAAGCCTTCGAGGCCGGCGAAAAAGTTGTGCTGCTGATCGACGAGATCGACAAAGCCGATATCGAATTCCCGAATGATCTGCTGCAAGAGCTCGATCGCATGGAATTCTACGTCTATGAGACCGGCGAAACCATCCGCGCCGAGAACCGTCCGATCGTCATTATTACGTCCAACAATGAAAAGGAGCTGCCCGATGCGTTTTTGCGCCGCTGTTTCTTTCACTACATCCGCTTCCCAGAGCCCGATGTGATGCGCAAAATCGTTGAAGTGCATCACCCGGGCATTAAAGAAGCTTTGCTAAGCACTGCTTTGACGCAGTTTTACGACATTCGCGAGCAGCAAGGGCTCAAAAAGAAGCCCTCGACGTCGGAAGTGCTCGACTGGCTCAAATTGCTCTTGGCAGAAGATCTGACGCCGGAAGATCTTAAGCGAGACGGCGCAAGCGCGTTGCCGAAATTGCATGGGGCTTTGCTGAAAAACGAGCAAGACGTGCATCTTTTTGAGCGCCTTGCCTTCATGGCGCGGCGCGGATGACAGGTTGCGCGAAAGCGCGTTAACCAAAGTTATTCAAAATTAAAATGGGGTTTCTATGCCTCTGGCCTGCCGCTGCCCCAACATCTAGGTGGCAGGCTCGCAACAAATGCTCAAACGTGAACAATCGCCTATAACACCTTGAAATTGTATCGGGTTAATGTCCCCGAGGCAGTATCTTAATCTTGCCACTTTGTTTTCTTAAACCCGACAGGGTGTGCTGCGATGAAATGCATACCTTAATGATCCAACGGGAGTAAAACCTTGCAGGCAAGTCGCGCACATCTGTGTTCGGACGCGTTTTTGAGCGGTGCTCAAAGCGATCCTGTTGGTTGCAACTCTTTCATTTCGGTTAACTGTTGCCTTTTGGGGCGGCTTTATGACCGGGTGCGTATTCTAGCGCCCCAAGTTCGCGATATTTTGCGACCCACACGGGGTTTGAAGACTTAGATGCGCCGATTTTTACTTCCTTTTTACTTGATTCTTTCGGGCTGCGTTCCTTCCACGCCAAGCGATGTAACGCGTGCACAAACCCAGTCAGTCGCAGGCAATTTACCTGCAGTGAAGGCCTTTAGTGCGCCGCGCCCCACGCCCTCTTTGCGGGCCAATTCAGACATTGCACGCGATTTTCTTGAATTGTCTTTCAATTTGGAAAGTGGACGTAGTCTGCCACAGCTTACCCGCTTTGAAGGGCCTATCTCGGTACGTGTCACAGGCCGCCCATCTGCTGGGCTTGGCAGCGATCTTAACCGTTTGCTGCACCGTTTGCGCACTGAAGCGCGTATCGACATCAAACAAAACCAAGCAGAAAACGCCAATATCACCATTGAAGCCGTGTCGCGCAGCGATATCCGCGCGATGCTGCCACAGGCCGCTTGTTTTGTCGCCCCTAATGTGTCCAGCCTTGCGCAATATCGCCTTGCGCGGCGTACATCCTTGGTCAACTGGACCAGCTTGAAAGAGCGCAAGCGCCTATCCATCTTCTTGCCAAATGACGCCAGCCCACAAGAGGTGCGCGATTGTTTGCATGAAGAACTGGCGCAAGCGCTTGGCCCACTTAACGATCTTTATCGCCTGCCCGATTCTGTCTTTAATGATGACAATGTGCACACGGTTCTGACCGGCTTTGATATGCTGATCTTGCGTGCCTACTACGATCCATCTTTGCGCAACGGCATGAACAAATCCGAAGTTGCCAAGCGCATCGGCGGCATCTTGGCGCGCATCAACCCACGCGGTGCGCAATACGCGCCGCGCCGGCTGAAGCGCACGCCGCGCACTTGGATCAACGCGATTCAAAGCGCGCTGGGACCGGGCGCGGGCCAAAGAGAGCGTCTACGCGCGGCTAATGAGGCCATGCAAATCGCCGTTGCAATGGGCTGGAACGACCATCGCCGCGCCTTTAGCCACTACGCGATGGGCCGTTTGAACATGTCCAGCAATCTCAAAACCGCCCGCGAGCATTTCGCGATTGCCGCGCGTATCTATGGGCAAGACCCCTCTACCCGCCTGCATGCGGCCTACACCGCCTCGCAACTTGCTTCGTTCTATATCGCCGAGGGCAATGGCGAGGCTGCGCTGAAACAGATCGGGCCCCACTTAGACACCGCTGCGCGCTACGAAAACGCCGCTCTTATGTCCACGCTCATGTTGCAGCGCGCCGAAGCGCTGGATCTTGCCGGTCGTACGTCGGAAGCGCAAACCATTCGTATGGACAGTTTGGGTTGGGCGCGATACGGCTTTGGTCCAGACTGGGCAGTGCGGGCCAAATTGCGTGAGATTTCATCACTCAGCCCGCTCAAAAGAGGACGCGGCTAGTAATGATCTACACAATCGCGGGGCTATTTGGCATCGCACTCGGCGCATATCGCGCAAAACAGAACGGCGGCAACTTAGCTGATATGGCACAATATGCCGCTGGATTTGGCATCGCCTTTTTGCTGATCGGCTTCATCATCACGCTGATCATTCACCGCATGGCGCTTTAGCACATGTTTCTACCCTTCTTTGACAATCTTCGCAGTGGCGGCATTCCGGTGTCGCTACGCGAATATTTATCGTTTTTAGAAGGGGTCAAACGCGGCCTTGCCACCTATGACATTGACGCCTTCTACTACCTTGCACGCACATCGATGGTCAAAGACGAGCGCAACATCGACAAGTTTGACCGCGCATTTGCCACCACATTCAAAGGGTTAGAGGCGATCAGCACCGAAGAAATGCTGCAAGCCGTCGAGATCCCCGAAGAATGGCTGCGCAAAATGGTGGAAAAGCACCTAAGCGAAGAAGAAAAAGCCGAAATCGACGCGCTCGGTGGTTTTGAAAAACTGATGGAGACGCTGAAAGAACGCCTGAAAGAACAAGAAGGGCGCCATCAGGGTGGCAACAAATGGATCGGCAC
>CAYQZI010000023.1:19658-25095 GCA_964421835.1 uncultured Planktotalea sp. | reverse complement strand
TTATAAAGCGCCGGGAGCGTCCGATAGCCTACTGATTGAGCAACACATTCCAACGTCCTTGGAAAGCGATACCGAGCTGGAATTCGCGGCTGCGATATCTGGCTTCGGCGAATTGCTTCGTGGCAGCACGCGGCTTGGGACTTGGTCCTACACCGATGCAATTGACGCGGCGGGCGCATCTCGTGGAGAGGATCTTTTTGGCTATCGTGCGGAGGCGATCCGGTTGATGCGGCTTGCGTCGTCTTTGGACGAGTAGGCATGAAAAAGGCCCGAGTGGGAGGAACTCGGGCCGATCCGTTCAGATCAATCTGAACTTAGTTGACGGCTTTCGCCTCAACCACGTCTTTCTCCACAGCACCTGCGCGCGCGATTTCAATCTGCCGCGGTTTCAGGGCTTCGGGCACTTCACGCGTCAGTTCAATATGGAGCATTCCGTCTTCATGGCTCGCCCCTGTGACGCGCACATGATCGGCCAAATGGAAGCGTCGCTCGAACGCGCGGGTCGCGATGCCGCGGTGGAGATACGTCCGCTCATTCGTGTCTTCGCCTTTGCGGGCAGACACGAAAAGCGCGCCTTCTTTCACTTCAACGGAGAGATCTGCATCGGTAAAACCAGCGACAGCAATCGAGATACGATAGTCATCTTCAGAGGTCTTTTCGATGTTATAAGGCGGGTAAGTATTCGGGCTGACATCGTTGGACATAACACGGTCCATCATGTCTGCGATTTGGTCAAAACCAATAGATGCACGGTGCATCGGTGCGAAATCAAAACTACGCATGGGTCATCCTCACTTGAGCAATAACAATATGTTAGTGGCCTTCCCATTCGGGACAGACCGGATAACGCAGCCCATCATTGGCGCTGCGGTGATATTGATGTGGGGAGTGATTTTAAGGTTTCAAGGGGGCGTTAGTCGCCGACTTTCACAAATCGTGCGCCACCTTGAAAACGGGATCCTTTGATGCGGCTCTTGCGAACGGCATTGCTGTTCTCGCGCGCTTTCACAGTTTGGCGATTGATTACATTCGTGCGGCCACCAACTTTGAGCTGTTTCACAGAAGCGATGCTTTGCAGCGGTGTCACACGGATACGTGACTTAAGGCGCTGGGCAATCTCGCCAAGTTCCATGCCAAAGCCAATCTTTTTGTCCCCCGCGCTCCCGCCTGCAGAAACAACAGATAAAATCCGATACCGCCCGTTCTCTCGCAAGAAAACAGATGAACCGGAGGAGCCATAGGTCACGCCACAATCAAATGTGATAATCCCCCGATTACGAGTTAAAAGGTTGCATTCTTTCTGCCAGGACATCGCATCAGAGCGTCCGCGTCCGTAGGAAATAACGCTGAGTGGCCCTGTGACATTGCGACCCGAGTGCACCGCAAATGGCTCGGCATCATTGCTGGAAATCGGCGCATCCAGCATCATGACAGCAACGTCCTGCGCGACCATTTCGCGGGTTGGTTTGTTTGAAAACCTGTAACTTGGTTCATAAGCCACGCGCACAACACCGCGCTCGGCAACAGCGCCGCCTGCATAATATCCTGCCTTAAAGCGGAAGCGATCGATGCTAAGCTTGTCGCCAGATCGGCTGTCAAACAGGCAATGGGCAGCGGTAAGAACCAGATCAGGCGCGATCAGCGTCGCGGTGCAAAATCCAAGACCCTCCATATCAAGGCGACCGATGGCTTCGAGACCGACAATCTCAGAGGGTTTAGAGAGCTTGAAAAGCAGGCTGGTGTTTTGTGCCAAGGCTGGCACCGCGCAAAGGGCGAAACTTGCTATGAGTGCGATAAATTTCACGGTTTCACAAACTTCGCGCCAGAAATGGCGCGTCCTTCGATGGCATCGGCGTTACGACTTTCTTGCGATCCTGTGACGCTGAAACGTCCACGGCCCGCCGCGAGCTCTGCACGCAAACGCGCAAGGGGGCTTTCAAGAGCAGTGCCCAGTGAGACGGGAATCCCCTTCACTTCGGCCTTGGCGGAGACGACGGAAACGATCTTGGCGGACTCGCCATCCATTGAAAAAATAGGCGCGCCGGAGGAGCCGAAATTCACATCGCAAGACATCACTAAAACACCCTTTTGACGGGCCATGACGTGACAGATTTCCTGCAAAGACGGCGCTTCGGATCGATCCAGCGCATAAGAGACAACGCCGATCTTATCCCCCTTGGCAGGGCGTTCAGCGGTCTCAAATGGGATCACTTGAGTATTTCGAATAGGTCGATCGAGTTCGATCAACGCAAGGTCGTTGCGCACGCGATCCGTCGTTGCAGTCCCATCATATAGGTAATCGGGATGCACCACAGCGCGGCGCACTTTGCGATAAGCAGAAGCACGACCATCACGCCAGCCCGCGAGAAATTCCATCGTTTCGTGATCCACGCGATCACCAGTATCGCGATCATACAGGCAATGCGCAGCCGTCAGCACCAGATCAGGCGCAATCAGCGCGCCGGTGCAAAACCCTTTGCCGGCAACGTCCAAGCGCCCCACGCCTTCCCAACCGCGCGAGTCATCACCTGTGTTGAGGCGCTTTAAGCCGCTCGATTGCGCGTGCGCTCCCGAGGCAAAAGCAATAGCGAGTGAGATCAGAAATACGATCCGCGTCATGCCGTCTCCAATATGTTTCAAATTGGATACGTAGCGCTTGCGGCATAATTAAGGCACTCAGCGCAAAATTGGAACGTCAGAGACAGGGTTTGTATTGTCCATCTTTGCAGGACGCGGCCCACCAGTTGCCCAGTCAAGAAGTTCAACAGTATGCACGACTGGAACGCCCGCAGCTGAGCCGATTTGCATCATGCAACCGATATTGCCAGCCGCGATCACATCAGGATTTTTCGCCATTAACGTGGTGACTTTACGTTCCTTCAACTGTGCTGAAATTTCAGGCTGCATGAGATTGTAAGTCCCTGCAGAGCCACAACAAAGATGACTATCTTTGGGTTCAACCACGGTGAATCCCGCAGACTTCAGCAAGTCTTTTGGCGCCGTTTTGATCTGTTGGCCATGTTGAAGCGAACAGGCCGCATGATACGCAACTGACATTTCTGGCGCGCCGCCTTTGGGCAGGTCGAGCTCCTTCAGAACTTCGCTGACATCCTTGGCTATTGCCGCGACGCGCTTGGCATCGGCCTCCAAAGGATCGCCTGCAAACATATGACCGTAGTCCTTCACCGTTGTGCCACAGCCGGAAGTGTTGATGACAATCGCATCAAGCCCACCGCCATCCATTTCACGCACCCAAGCGTTGATATTGGCCGCGGCAGAGGCATGGCTTTCGCTCTCTTTGCCCATGTGATGGGTCAGCGCGCCACAGCATCCTTGCCCTTCGGCCACAACAACTTCACACCCTAAGCGTGTCAGCAAACGAATGGTGGCATCGTTGATATCCGTATCAAGCGCGCGCTGGGCACAGCCTGTCATCAAAGCCACGCGTTTCTTGCGCGGCGCAATAGGCGCAAAGCTTTGCGGATCATCGTTGCGGCTCACAGGGGGCACTTGTTTCGGAGCCATTGAGATCATCGCGCGCAGGCGTTTATCTGGAATGATGCGCGAAAAAGGCCGCGCCATTTTTGCGCCAAGCAAAGCCACACGAAAGCGTGTCGGATAGGGTAGAATACGCGCAAGCACCCAACGCAGCGCGCGCTCGCTTAGGGGACGTTTGTAGTTTTTCTCAATATAGCTGCGCGCATGATCGACCAGATGCATGTAATTCACGCCCGACGGACAAGTGCTCATGCAGGCAAGACAGCCAAGGCATTTATCGATGTGACCAACAGTTTTCGCATCAGGCACGCGACCCGTTTCAAGCATATCCTTGATCAGATAAATGCGGCCGCGTGGGCTATCAAGCTCATCGCCAAGCACTTGATATGTTGGACAAGTCGCTGTGCAAAACCCGCAATGCACGCAGGATCTTAGGATAGAATTGGAGCGCTGGATCGCAGGGTCCTGCATCTGCACATCTGTGAATTCGGTCTTCATGCGCGTGCTCCCATCAGGCCAGGGTTGAACAGATCATTCGGGTCGAACCGTTGGCGCAAGGCTGTGCTCACTTTCGACAGCGGAGCAGGCTCAGGATGAAAACGCGCGACTTTAGCAAAGGTTGTCTCAGAGGCGCGCATCAATGTGGCGTGGCCTGCGACCGCCATTCGTGCGCGGGCGTCGCTTCCTGTGCGCATGCAAGCCCAGACAAGTCCGCCACCCCAATCAAAGAATGCTGCAATTGGATCAAGTACCTCCAGCAATGCTGGTGCATCACTTGGCTTAACGGAAAATCGCCAAAGATCACCCTGATCAGAGATAAGATCGCGTGCATCGCGAATGTCGCGCCAAAGGGCGCTACATTTGTTTTGATCGTCAATGGTTTCGATTGCGCCAAAGGGCGCTAGCTTTTTGCTGATCTCGGCAGCGCGATAGCGCACAGAAGCCTCAAATCCTTCGATGCGCAAAAGGACGGCGCCGTCCACATCATAGGCTGCGCCAGACACCTCAAACGGAGAGCCAAGTGCCGCGGACATCGCCTCAACCGCGCGCGTTGGTGTCAGCCCAGCGATGCGAAGGCATAGCTGCATTTCTACTTTGGGAAGTACTTTGAAGGAAACTTCGCTCAGAACGCCAAGCGTGCCATGTGCACCGCTCATGAGTTTGACGAGATCATAGCCTGTCACGTTTTTCATCACGCGACCCCCATTCTTAACCACGTCTCCAACACCATCCACGAAACGCACGCCAAGCATGAAATCACGGCACGCCCCGGCGGAAATACGGCGCGGACCAGAGGCGTTGCTTGCGGCGACACCACCAATCGTACTTTCGCCCTTAGTGCCAAGGACATCGCGCAGATCAGCGGGTTCAAAGGCAAGGCGTTGGTTTTCGCCAGCGAGCGTCTTTTCAATCTCAGAAATTGGTGTTCCAGCCTGCGCAACCATCGTCAGGGCACCTGGTTCATAAAGAGTGATGCCAGAAAGGCCGCTCATTTCGAGCACATCGCCGTTTGGCAGCCCTGTCAAACGCGTGCCACCACCTTTGATCTGCATCGGACCTGTGGCGCTCGCGATAAGCTCTGATAGCTCCTGTTCTGTTGTCGGTTTCATTCTGCGGCCACCTGCATTGCGCGGCGACTGTCAGAGACATCGAGCGGGAACACCTTTGCGGGGTTCAAAAGCCATTTGGGATCAAACACATCCTTGACGGCCATTTGCGCTGCAAGATCCTTGGGCGCATATTGCACATTCATCAGATCGCGCTTTTCGATCCCAACGCCATGTTCACCCGTTAGGCAGCCGCCAGCGTCAACACATAGCTTGAGAATCTCAGCACCCATCGCTTCGCAAAGCTCCAGATCGCCCTCTTTGTTGGCATCAAACAAGATCAGCGGATGCATATTGCCATCGCCCGCGTGAAAGACGTTGCCCACATCAAG
>CAYQZI010000023.1:0-19558 GCA_964421835.1 uncultured Planktotalea sp. | reverse complement strand
TCGATGATCAAAAGCGCTTCGCACAAGGGATAGCCCGCTTGCGCATAGTTCTCGACCACTTCAATCACTCGGCGGTCCATAAATTCAATTGCAACAGGCAGAACGCCCGCTTTGATGATGTCGGACACACAGGCACCTGCGACCTCATTGCTATCAAAGCCCACAAGCACAGGTCGCGCGCCTTCTGGTTTGTGCAGGATGCGCAGAGTCGCTTCTGTTACGACGCCAAGCTGACCTTCAGAGCCGCAAATGACGCCAAGCAAATCAAGCCCGCCACTGTCCAGATGCGCGCCGCCGATCTCGACGATTTCACCATCCATCATCACCATCGTGACGCCCATGAGATTGTTCGTTGTGACGCCATACTTAAGGCAATGCGCGCCGCCGGAATTCATCGCTATGTTGCCTGCAATTGCACAGGCGAGCTGGCTGGAGGGGTCGGGCGCATAGAAAAAGCCATCCTCTTCAACAGCGCCAGACACGCTAAGGTTCGTGCGCCCTGTTTGAACGCGAATGACGCGGTTGTCGTAGTCTGTTTCCAGTACATCATTCATCCGCGCGACGCCTAAGATCACGCAATCGGCTGTGGGCAAGGCCCCGCCTGCGAGCGAGGTGCCAGAACCGCGCGGAACGACAGGGACGTTCATATCATGACAGATCTTCAGCACAGCGCTGACTTCCTCAGTGCTGCGCGGCAGGACGGCTAGCAGCGGCGGACATTTGTAAGCAGTCAACGCATCGCACTCATAGGCGCGTGTTTCCATTTCATCCTCAATCACCGCATCTGTGGGGAGAACCTGCAATAGCTTTGCGACCAGCTCGGCCTTGCGAGAAAGCACAACGGGATTAGGGTTTGGCATATCCATGGCAACGTCCTTTTCGTGATTGGTAATAAAATATAACCAATTTATCGAGTTGGCAAGTGGTGATTGGTCAGCCTATGTGACGGTTATGGATATTTTCAGTCGGTTCACTCTTTTCTCGCCACTCGATTTTGGCGCAGTTGCATTGCTTTTGCTGCTATGGCTCGTGATTGGATGGCGGATTGAGCACCCCTCCAAGAAACACGCCTCGGTCTCAGTTCTGATGGCCGGGTATCGTCGTGAATGGATGCGCCAGATGATAACAAGAAGCCCGCGCATCTATGACGCGTCAATCCTCGCAAGCCTACGCCAAGGTACGGCCTTTTTCGCTTCTGCTAGTCTCATTTCTATCGGCGGTGTGCTCGCGCTTGTCGGCAACACGGAGCAACTTATTGGCTTTGCAGATGATCTGACGCTGAGCGAAGATCCCCGCATTGTATGGGAATTGAAACTGATGGTGACGCTCTTTTTCGTGACCAATGCCTTTCTTAAGTTCGTTTGGTCGAACCGCCTTTTCGGGTATTGCGCCGTCTTGATGTCTTCGGTTCCCAATGAGGTCGATGATCCGCGCGCGATGCCGCGTGCGATGCAGGCGGCAGAGATTAACATCACCGCCGCGCGTGGCTTTAACCGTGGTTTGCGCTCTGTCTACTTCGGGCTTGCCTCTGCGGCGTGGCTCGCTGGGCCGATCGCCTTGCTCGCTGCGAGCTTGATCACGTGTTTGGTTTTGTGGCGTCGCGAATTTGCGTCGCAATCGCGTGACGTGTTGCTCTCGGGTGACGCTCACGAGGCTTAACGCCCTTGTGATTGCACGAATCGTGCAGCGCGCACTAAGTCGATACCCATGAGAACATTTGTACGCACCATAGCGGCTCTGCTGATCGCAGCGCCAGCTTTCGCAGACGCACCAAAAATTGTGGACGCCGTTGCAAAATCAACGGGTATGGGTTGGAATTTCAGCGTTACGCTCGCGCATCCCGACACAGGCTGGGATCACTATGCCGATGGTTGGGAAATTGTTGATTCAGCGGGAAACGTACTAGGCACGCGCATTCTTCACCACCCGCATGTCCAAGAGCAGCCGTTTACGCGCAGCCTTAACAATGTGATGTTGCCAGACGGGACACGCGAAGTGTTTGTGCGCGTGAAGTGTAATGTCGATGGATGGCACGACAGCGGCTACAAGATTACCCTCAGCCGTTAAGCCTGCGCTGCTTTAGCGCCTGCCTTCGCGTAGCCACGCAGCTAAGATAAGCCCAGACGCCAAAAGCAAAACCAGCCACGCTGGCAGCAGTGGCGTTTGACGCACGTTCAGCGTTTCATATGCGCCGCGCGGTGTGATCCCAAGCCAGCCACGACCTGCCGCAGGGCGCCCTTCGCGCACTGCTCGGATGCTTGGCAGACCCCGCTCCAAACGTTGGACGCCGCCGCGGGTCGCATCGATGAGCGGCTCTAAAAGCTCTGCGCTTGCGATTGTTTTCTCAAACTCGCGCGGCGCAGCGGGGCCAAGGCCAATGACGGTTTCATGCGTGCCATCGCTCAGTCGATAAAGCCCGATTTCCGTTCCGATGAATTGCGTCTCAAAACGCCCCGGCGCAGTTTCTGTCAGATTAAGCTCTGTGATACTGCCATCTGGCGCGGTGATAATCACAGGTTCTGCGCGCTCTTCCAAAGTTCGGCGAATGATCCGCATGTTTTGGCCCGTTGCTTCGGCCAGCAGCGCGTCTTCCTCCAGTTCAGGCTCGCCCATCATCCAATGGGCAAGGCGGCGCAACAACTCGAGCTGCGGGCCACCGCCCTCGAATCCACGGTTCCACAGCCACGCGTGATCGGAGGCAATCAGCGACACGCGCCCTTCGCCAACACGGTTCAGGATCAACAGGGGCTTATCATCAACGCCTGTCATGATCACATCGCCCTCGCTGGGCTCGACTTCAATCTGGCGCATCCAGCGGCCCCAGTTTTCCGTGTCAGGCAGACCTGCAGTCACAGGATGGCGATTGCCAAGCGCGCTGATCGTCGGGCGATAGCCCTGTTCCATCACGCGCGCGCTGGGGGCGGCGGGCATAATCTTCGCAAGCGGTGAGCGGTAGATACTGTCAGCAGAGGCGAAATCAGGCCCAGCGGCGACGAGCACAGCGCCGCCCTCCTCAACATAGCGCACCACGTTGTCCAAATAGATCGTCGGCAGAATGCCACGGCGTTTGTAGCGATCAAAGATGATCAAATCGAAGTCTTCGATCTTTTCCAAGAACAGCTCGCGCGTTGGGAATGCAATAAGCGACAGCTCAGAGGTTGGCACACCATCTTGCTTTTCTGGGGGGCGAAGAATGGTGAAATGTACCAGGTCCACAGAGCTGTCGGATTTCAGCAAATTGCGCCATGTACGACCGCCTGGATGGGGTTCACCTGAGACCAGCAAAACACGCAAGCGATCGCGCACGCCGTTCATCTGGATCAGCGCGGTATTGTTGCGTTCGGTCAGTTCGCCGTCAGCCGTGGGCACTGAGAATTGGATCACGTTACGCCCGCCATGCGGCAAGGTTAGAGGAAGATCAATGTCGGTGCCAATGGGCACTTCGAAACGCTGCGCAGGCGCGCCATCAATCGAGATATCAAGCGGCGCGAAACCCGTGCCAGCGGGCGCGTTGCCCATGTCTTCGATCTTCAGAGTGAGGGTAACAGGCTCGCCTAGAATGGCAAAAGCAGGCGCGTTGGTGACGCTTAAACGGCGATCCCAATCGCTGCTCTTGCCGCTCAACAGCAGATGTAGGGGCGCGGGCATCGTTGGCGCACGCTCTGTGTCATGCAGGCGTCCGTCGCTGATCATGAAGGCACCAGCGATACGCGATTGCGGAAGCTCTGCGAGCGTGTCGCTTAACGTGCTCAAAAGCTGTGTGCCAGCGTTACCGTGTCCGTCGGGAACGCTCACGCGCACCACATCTGTGCCAGCACGCGCGTTTAGCGTTGCTTCTAGTTGATCCGCTGCATTCGTAGAGATCTCAGCACGCTCACCTAGCTTCTGCGAGGCGCTCTCATCGCTCACAATCACGACGATGTCGTTTAGATTGCCGCGCTCTTCGCGTTGTAAGTTCGGCCCAGCAAGCGCAGCGATCACAACAAGGCCACCCAAGCCGCGCAGCCAAGCGCCAGCCAAGCCGCGCCACAGCGCAAGCGCAAGGCCGGCAAACACAACAACCGCCGCAGCGATCAAAAGAGCCATGGGCACAAGGGGATCAAAGACAATTGTTTGCGTCATTGGCCAAGCCGATCCAGAAGAGCAGGGACATGCACCTGATCTGATTTGTAATTACCGGTCAGCACATGCATCACAAGGTTCACCCCGAAGCGGTAGGCCAGCTCGCGTTGCCGCTCGCCTGCGAAACCACGCCCGATTGGGAAGATCGCATTGCCGCGCGTGTCCATCGCCCAAGCTGCCGCCCAATCGTTGCCACCAATCACCACAGGGCTGACCCCATCATTCAGGTTGCGAAAGGGCATGCCCTCGATGCGTTCAGCGTTCTTTGGCGCGGCTTCCACCCAGATATCGCGGGCTGTGTGTCGCCCCGGGAAGTCTTGCAGCAGATAGAACGTGCGCGTGAGAACATGATCCTGCGGCAGTGGTTCCAGCGCAGGAATATCCAGCGGCTCGGCAAGGGCGCGCAGCTTGATGCCATTGGGGCTAGAAGCTCCAAAGCGCGCGATATCAGCATCCCGCGTATCAAACAGGATCATCCCACCCGAGCGCAGGTATTCATTTAGCTTGCTATACGCGTTGGCAGAGGGCGTCGGTTGATTGGGCGTAATGGGCCAATAAAGTAATGGGAAAAACGCCAACTCATCCGTTTCAAGATCGACGCCAATGGGGTCCGATGGCTCGATAGAGGTTCTGAACGTCAGTGTTTGCGACAGCCCACGCAGCCCTGCTTCGGCGGTGTCATCAATCGCGCGGTCGCGTGTGATCACATGGCCCAGCACCATCTCTGCGGAGGCGGCAAGCGCAAATCTATCCTGCTGCTGCGCATCGACAGGAAGCGCAAGCAACATAAGCCCGCCGACCCCTGCGACAGCGCCGCGCAAACGGCCCGACATCGTAAGCGAGGCAACGATATCCACCATCAACAGCGCCAGCGCAAGGCCCAGCAAAATACCGCCCAGCGGTGTTTCGGGCTGGGTTTGCAGCGGTTGAATGTCTGTACCAGCTGGCCAAATGGCGGCGCTTAGCTCTGTTTCAGCGCCAATCACATTGCGCGCAACGCGGCGCGCGTTGCCTTCATAAAGACCCGGTTGCAGATCAGGTCCAAGCGCGTCGTTCAGCAAACGCTCGCCCGCAACTCCGACCAGACTATCCGCATCAAAGATGCGCCCAAAGCCGTCCAAAACACTGATAGGTTGCCATATACTACCATCCAGATCGCCCGCTTGCGGCGTTCCAGCGAGCGAGGAAATCGCAAGGCGGTCAAGCATGCTGACGAAAAGGCCAGACAGAGGAAGGCTGGACCATTCCGCATTCGCAGTAACGTGGAACAACACGACGTGCCCATCGCCAAGGGCTTTGCGCGTCACCAGCGGAGTGCCATCGCTCAGGCTTGCGATAACGCGCTCCGCAAGCGTTGGATCTGGCTGCGCCATGACTTGCGAGCTTACTGTGACATCGGTGCGGTTGCCGAGCCCGAAGAAGGGGCTGGCTTCGGTGAAAGGCGCCAGTTCTTTCGGGGTGCCCCAGCTCATCGCGCCGCCAACGGTGCGCCCACCTGCGCGCAGACGCACAGGCATCAACGTATCCTCTTCGCTGCGACTGACTTCGCTCGCGGCAAGGCGTGGTCCGGCGAAACGCACGAGCAATCCGCCCTCCTGCACCCACTCGGTCAGCTCTGCGGCATCGGCAGGCGCAAGCTTTGCCACATCTGCCAAAATCACCACATCCGGGGCGGCAGGAAGAATGTCGAGCAAAGCGCCCTCTAGCAGCTCTGCATTCGGCTCTAGGGCTTGGCGCAGGTAGTGCAGCGGCGAGAGCAGTTCCAGCCCTTCGCGATCTTCGCGCCCTGCGATAAGCGCAACCTCGCGGCGGCGCAGGCTATCGTCAGAGAGCGACACCGCCCCGGCCGAGCGCAGACCTGCCAGCGCGAAGTGCGTCACACGGGCGCGCAGCTCAGCAGGCAGCGAAAGTTCCTGAATTGCCGTCGCCGCGCCGCTTTCGAATGAGATGTCCGCACGGGCTAAGATACGCGCTGCGCCAGCGGGGTCCTTGCCATGCACTTCGGCTTGAACCGTGCGCGCGCCGCTTGTGTTGGCGCGCCGTGCCTCAAGAATGGTTGCACCGCCTTCAAACCGCGCAGGAGCAAGCGCGATGACATCGTTTTGCGCCGCGAGAACACGCAGCGCGCCTTTGCTTTCAAACAGCTCGGCTATGCCAATACGCGTGTCGCGCGCGAGTTCGTCAGATAGCCACAGGGTGTCGAAATTTTGCTCTGGCAACAGCGGTTCAAGCGCGTCCGCGGCAATGTTTGGACCCCAGGCGTTTGGCGTCAATCCCGCAAGTGTGCTGCGCAGATCGCTGGCGGATTGGAAGGTGACTTGCTCCGGTGCGCCCAGGTTCATAATCGCCGTTGTGCGGTCGGTGCGCTGGGCGTCGTCAAGAATACGCTCAACCATGCTGACACGCGCGTTCCAATCGGCAGCGCTGGCCCAACTTGCATCCATCGCAATCAGCAAGGGGCCGCGTCCAATGTCGTCGCTGCGTGGGTTTAGAATTGGCCCAGCCAGCCCGATGATCAATGCAGCGATGGCGAGCATACGGAGCAAAAGAAGCCACCACGGCGTTCTATCGCTGACCTGCTCTTCGTCTTTGAGCCCCAGCAAAAGCGTAACGCCCGGAAAGATCCGTCGGATTGGGGCGGGGGGCACAGCCCGCAGAATGATCCAAAGGATCGGCAGCGCGACAAGCGCCAGTAACAGCCAAGGCGCGAGAAATCCGATTGCGCCAATCATGCAGCATGCTCCATTGCGCGGTGTAGCCACAACAGCGCTGATTGAGCTGATGCGTCTGTGTGATGCGTGGTGAACTGCCAGCCAGTCACAGCGCAAAGATGTTTCAGCGCGGCTTTGCGCGCAGCGAGTTTTTCAAGGTAACGGGTCTTGAGATCATTCGCTTTCAGGGTTTCAAAGCGCAAAGTTTTGCCTGCGCTTTCGAAAATCGTGCGCCCATGAAAGGGAAAGCTTTCCTCAGCAGGATCAAGCACTTGCATCAGAACCCCGCGCACGCCGCGATCCGCGGCTTTGGTCAGGGCGGTCTCTACAGCGTCGATATCGCCCATGAAATCGGAAATAAAAAGGGCGCGCGCATGGGGCAACATGGCGCGCGCTTCTGGCACGCCGTAATCATCCTTGGTTTCATTGGTGAAATGCTCTGCGAGCCGCAAAACCTGTGCGCGGCCACGGCGCGGGGGTAGAGCGGTGCCAGTGACACCCACGCGTTCACCGCCCTTGATCAGCAAAATGGCACTGGCAAGCGCGATAAGCCGCGCGCGATCCGCTTTTTCGGGCAGGTTTTTGTCGCTCGTGAAGCGCATAGAGGCAGCGGTATCGAGCCAAAGCATCACGCTTTGCGCCACTTGCCATTCACGTTCGCGCACGAACTCCATATCAGAACGTGCAGAACGGCGCCAATCCACCATGCGGCGCGCATCGCCCGTTTGCACAGGGCGGTATTGCCAGAAGTCATCGCCCATACCGGCACGTCGGCGTCCGTGCTCCCCCAGCAAGACAGTGCCAGCGAGCTGCTCTGCGCGCGCCAAAAGTGGCGGCAGGCGCGCAGCTTCTTGCTCTGCATCTAGGCGAAGGGCGCGCGGCGTGCTCACGCGGCGCTGACCTTGGTCTTGGTTATGTCGCTTGCGGTGTCATAGATTAAGCTGGAGAGGCTATCGCCGCGCGCGCGGGCTGCGAAGTTCAGCGCCATACGGTGGCTTAGGACAGGTTCGGCCATGTCGATCACATCTTCTGGCGAAGGGGCGAGGCGACCCTCTAGCAGCGCTTTGGCGCGTACGGTTAACATAAGCGCTTGCGCGGCGCGCGGACCTGGACCCCAAGCGACGGTATTTTTCACGCGCGCGCTTGCATCTGGTTCATCGGGGCGAAACGCTCGCACAAGATCAAGGATCATTTCGACAACGCTGTCCCCAACCGGCATCCGGCGCAGCAAGGTTTGCGCGGCGCGCAATTCATCGGCGGTGAACACGGCAAGTGCATCCTCTTCGCTAACACCTGTCGTCGCAATCAGGATATCGCGTTCTGTTTGACGGTCGGGATAGGGGACATTGATCTGCACAAGAAAGCGGTCAAGCTGCGCTTCGGGCAGAGGGTATGTGCCCTCCTGCTCAATTGGGTTTTGCGTTGCAAGAACGTGGAACGGAGCGCTTAGGGCGCGATCTTCACCCGCGACGCTGACAATTTTTTCCTGCATCGCTTGGAGCAGAGCGGACTGGGTGCGCGGCGAGGCACGGTTGATTTCATCCGCCATCAGAAGCTGGCAAAAAATCGGCCCCTCGATGAATTTGAAGGCTCTTGTTCCATCGCTCCCTGTTTCCAAAACTTCCGAGCCAAGGATATCGGCGGGCATCAAATCGGGCGTGAACTGCACGCGATTGCCGTGCAAGCCCATCACGGTAGAGAGGGTTTCCACAAGCCGGGTTTTGCCAAGGCCGGGCAGGCCAATCAGCAAAGCATGACCGCCGCACAAAAGCGCCGAAAGCGTGAGATCGACCACACGTTCTTGCCCAATGAAGCGGCGGGTGATCGACGCTTTGGCTTCGGCCAGACGCGTGCCGAGTGTTTCGATATCGGCGACTAGATCTTCTGCACTGGCCATGACAACTCTCCCTTGAACTCTAGGTGTGATGCTAAGAGGGTAGAGGGCAAAGGACAAATAGCAAAACAATGACAGGACAAAATATTGTGACCCCTGATGCAGCTGGCATCGCAGCTTCGGCACAAGCGGCTGCCAAAGGGCGTGGATTGCCGCCTGTTCATCTCTGGAATCCGCCGTTTTGCGGTGATTTGGACATGCAGATCAAGCGCGACGGGACGTGGTTTTATATGGGCACGCCCATCGGCAGGTTTGAGCTGGTGAAACTGTTTTCTTCGATTTTGAAGCTGGAAGACGGGAAGTATTTTCTGGTCACGCCTGTTGAGAAAGTTGGGATTACGGTTGAGGATGCGCCGTTTGTTGCGGTGGATTTCGAAAGTGCGGATGGTGTTTTGACGTTTGAAACCCATGTGGGAGATTTTGTTGCGGCGGGGCCAGAGCACCCTATTCATGTGGTGCGCGACGAAGAGACGGGCGAGCCATCGCCCTATGTTATGGTGCGCGCGGGGCTTGAGGCGCTGATTGATCGCAAGAGTTTTTATCGATTGGTCGATATTGGCGCGCATCATGAAGGCTGGTTTGGGGTTTGGTCGTCAGGTGTGTTTTTCCAGATTATCCCTTCGCAAGATTTGGAGGGGTGAAAGCTCTATTTGCAAAAAGAGCTGGCAAATTCATTTGCAAATGAATTTGTTTCGGCCGTGCGGCCGAGAGTTTATTTGGCAAGATGAATGGTGGCGGAGTTACGGGTTCTCGGCGTCCCATTCTTTGAGAAAGCGTTTCGGCGCCCTTTCGCGCCAGATGGACGTAAGACGCGCTTTGGCCCAATCTTCATCAATGTGACCCGCGGCGACCAAGATTAGATTGTGCGCTTCGTAATGAGGATGCGTTATGAACGTGATCGGGTCGGCATCGCGCAGCATATTGCGCTCTTCTTTGTCGCATCGAAAGAGCGCCGCCTCGACATAGGGGCTCCACCACGTCCAGAGTTTGCCGTGCGCCTTTAGCACTTCATTGCCCCAGCTTGTGCTTTGTTCAACGCGCGGAAGATCTAGCGAAAGTGCAAAGGTTTTGAGCTGGTGCCAATCATTGATCATCAGTGCGCTTCTGCCCAATTTGCGCCTTGTCCGGCGTCTACAATCAATGGGACATCGAGTTTCACAACAGGGTCTGCCGCATTTTCCATCACGTCTTTTGCAGTTGCGATCAACGGCTCAACGGCATCCTTTTCAACCTCAAACAGAAGTTCGTCGTGGACCTGTAGCAGCATTTTAGCAGGCTGATCCTTGATCGCGTCCGGCATTCGGATCATCGCGCGGCGGATGATATCGGCTGCAGTGCCTTGGATCGGCGCGTTGATCGCAGCGCGTTTAGCAAAGCCAGCGTGCGGCCCCTTAGCGCTGATATTGGGCGTATGAATGACGCGGCCAAACAGGGTTTCAACGCGGTCATGTGCTTTGGCGAAGGCCACTGTGTCGTTCATGTACTCTTTGATTCCCGGGAAGCGCTCGAAGTAGCGGTCAATGAAGCCTTGCGCCTCTGCACGCGGAATGCGCAGATTGCGGGCAAGGCCAAAGCCGGAAATGCCATAGATCACACCAAAGTTGATCGCCTTGGCTTGGCGGCGCACATCAGCCGTCATTTCATCGAGTGGCACATCGAACATTTCGGATGCGGTCATCGCGTGGATATCATGGCCATCGCGGAAGGCTTGTTTCAGGCTGTCAATGTCAGCGATATGCGCCAGGATGCGCAGCTCGATCTGGGAGTAATCCAGCGCCACAAGGGTTTTGCCCGGCTCGGCGATAAAGGCTTCGCGGATGCGGCGCCCTTCCTCAGATCGGATCGGGATGTTTTGCAGGTTCGGGTCGGTCGAAGCGAGACGGCCTGTGCTGGCACCTGCAATGGAATAAGACGTATGCACGCGGCCCGTATCAGGGTTGATGTGGTCTTGCAGCGCATCTGTATAGGTCGACTTCAGCTTGCTCAGCTGACGCCAATCGAGCACGCGGCGCGGCAGTTCATGTTCTGTCGCGAGGTCTTCAAGCACATCTGCGCCAGTCGCATATTTACCGTTTTTGCCCTTTTTGCCGCCCTCTAAACCCATCTCGTCAAACAGGATCTCACCGACTTGGGCAGGGCTGCCCACATTAAACGGACGACCTGCGAATTCGTGGATCTCTGCCTCTAGCCCCGCCATTTTCTGCGCAAAGGCGTTGGACATGCGGCTGAGCGTGTCGCGGTCCACTTTGATGCCATTGCGCTCCATCTGCGCAAGTACTGGCACCAAGGGGCGCTCCATTGTCTCATAGACGCGCGTGGTTTTGGCAGCGTGGAGCGAAGGTTTTAAAACCTGCCAAAGTCGCAAGGTGATATCCGCATCTTCAGCGGCGTACTCTGTCGCTTGATCAATCGGGACGCGATCGAACGTGATCGCTGATTTACCAGTGCCGAGCAGCGGCTTAATCGGGATCGGCGTGTGGTTGAGGTAGCGTTCAGAAAGCGCATCCATACCGTGATTGTGCAGTCCCGCGTGCTGCGCATAAGAGAGCAGCATCGTGTCATCAATCGGTGCAATATCAATGCCATAGCGCGAAAATATCTTCGCATCATACTTCATGTTCTGGCCGATTTTCATCACCGATGGGTCTTCGAGAAGCGGTTTCAGCGCAGCAATCGCAGCCTCTAAGTCAATCTGATCTTTTGCCAAATCGTCCGAGCCAAACAGGTCATCCGTGCCTGCATCCTTGTGCGTCAGGGGGATGTAGCAGGCTTTGCCCGCCTCTGTGCAGAGCGAAATGCCCACCAGATCAGCGCGCATATCGTTCAGGCCTGTGGTTTCCGTATCTACAGCCACATAGCCGCGCGCATAGGCGTGATCGATCCAAGGCTGCAACGCGGCCAAGTCAGAAACGCAGGAATATGTCGCGTCCTCGAAAGAGATTGCCTCGGGCGCATCTGTCGCCGCAGCGACTGGGACGTCTTTGATCTCTGGCATGGGTGCATCCAACGCTTCAGAGATACGTTTGGTCAGCGTGCGGAACTCCATGCGGGCAAGAAAATCGATCAGCTCGTCTGCAATGGGTTCGCGCACTTCAAGGTCATCAAGCGTAAACTCAAGCGGCGTTTCGCAATCAAGCTGCACAAGGCGTTTGCTGAGCTCGATCTGTGCGCGATTGTCGATCAACGTCTGGCGGCGCTTGGGTTGTTTGATTTCCTCTGCGCGATCCAGCAGCTCTTCCAGCGTGCCATATTCATTGATCAGCAAAGCGGCGGTTTTGATGCCAATGCCGGGTGCGCCAGGCACGTTATCGACGCTATCGCCCGCCAGCGCCTGCACATCGACGACACCTTCTGGATAGACGCCAAACTTCTCATGCACACCGTCGCGATCAATGCGCTTTTGCTTCATTGCGTCATACATTTCAACGCCGTCGCCGACGAGCTGCATCAGGTCCTTGTCTGACGAAATGATTGTGCAGCGCCCACCGGCTGCGCGCGCCTGCATTGAAAGGGTTGCGATGATGTCGTCGGCCTCAAAGCCTTCGATCTCTTCGCAGGCGATGTTGAAGGCGCGCGTTGCTTCACGGGTGAGCGGCATTTGCGGGCGCAGGTCCTCGGGCATCGCTTCGCGATTGGCTTTGTATTGATCATACATCTCGTTGCGAAAGGTGTGGCTGCCCTTGTCAAAGATCACCGCCACATGGGTGACATCGCTGCCTGCGTTGCCCTCAACGTAACGTTGGAGCATGTTGCAAAAGCCGGACACAGCACCAATCGGCAAACCATCAGATTTACGCGTCAAAGGCGGCAACGCGTGATAAGCGCGAAAGATGAAGGCAGAGCCGTCAATTAGATGAAGATGGCATCCTTTGCCGAAAGTCGTGCTCATGAAAAATGCCCCCGAAGCGTATCTGCGTCGAGGGCATATTAGACGTGTCAGGTCGGGCTAGGCCAGTCCGTTTGTGAACTCTTTACGCAATAGAGCGATCAACGCTTGCCAGGGTAACATCGGCAGCGGCTAACATGCCCGCCGCGCCGCGCACAGAAGCGAGCTGGATGCCATCGATAAACACCTCTGCGTTGCCGCCGTTGTCTGCCACTGTCACAACCGGAGCCGCGATGCTGGCATCGTGCTCAACGACGATCATGTCATCGGCAGCAATGAAGTCGATGATCGTGACGATGCGATCTGGTGCGCCATCACCATTCAGATGGAAGGTGTCATCTCCATCGCCGCCAACACCGACGTCGCCTGATTCAAGGAACAAATGATCGTTGCCCAAACCACCGCTTAGGAAGTCCGCAGCCGTATCAGCGACAGGGGGCATCGCGAACCCACTTACATCAACCCCTGCGAAAGGAGCAGAGGCAAGAATGTCAGCAATAGGCCCGTTTGACGCCAAAGCTGCATCCGTGAGCGCGAGCTCATCCAAAGCGGCTTCCATTTCAGCTGTCCAATTGCCAGCGCCGGATGTCGTGCGGAAGAAGTTAGAGCCGCCACCGATGATGGTGTCATCGCCATTTCCACCCTCGATGGAATCGTTGCCATCGCCGCCGATGAGCAAGTCGTCAAAGCCGCCGCCTGAAATAATATCACGGCGGTCATTGCCAAAGATTTCGTCGTTTCCATTGCCGCCAACAAGCGTGTCTTCGCCTTCGCCGCCACCCAGAGTGTCGTCCCAATCACCGCCATCGAGCGAGTCATCATTGCCACCGCCAAGCAGGAAGTCACGGCCAGTGCCACCTAGAAGCGTGTCATCTCCTGTACCGCCATTGAGCGTGTCATCGCTGGATTGCCCTTCGAGAAAGTCGTCGCCTGCACCACCCGTTATGAAGTCTTGGCCGCGCGCGCCATTAATCGAGTCGTTGCCATTGTTGCCGTTTAACGTATCAAAGCCAAAATTGCCGATCAGCGTATCGTCGCCAGCACCGCCATCGATGCTGTCACTGCCATCGCCTCCTTCGATAACGTCGTTGCCAAGTCCACCGAACACGGTATCCGCTTCAGAGCCGCCGTTGATCGTGTCATTTCCTGCTCTGCCACTTAGGTCGTCATTGCCGCCGCGTCCAAGGATGATATCATCGCCGTCGGTTCCGGAAATCACGTTATCAAGCAAGTTTCCGATTAGACCGTCAACAGGTGGAGGGCTTGGATCTATAGGGTCAGGGTCGATTGGATCTGGCACGGGTGTTCTGCCGTCATCTTCAGAACCGCCGCTATTTCCACCGCTTCCGCCGCCATCGAACAGGCCAAACAATCCACCGATGAGTAGCACTGGCAGCAAAATGAGCAAAATTTCCATTAGTTAGTCCCCCCGAACCCTAACAAACACACTGATCACGCATGAAATGTGTCAAAACCATGGCGCAGTTAATGGGGGTACTCAAGGAAAAGTTACTTACTGTTTATCGATCTCAAACTATTGCGCGCGGAATGCTTTTTGTTGCTACTTTAGAGACAGTGAAGATGCAATTGTGGCGAGATGCGCCGCCTACTTACACAACCTTAGTGCCACTAAGGGTGCTAAAAGCTTCGGTTATTTTGAACGATTCGACTTGATTTAAGCGACAAAGTATTGGGCTTTAAACTTTGCCTTCGAAATCTTTGTGCACAAGTTTGGCGTCGCAATAAGGGCATTCGACCCAGCCATGTTCGTTCGGGATTTGCAGCCATACACGAGGATGACCCAGCGCGCCTTCACCGCCGTCACATGCAACGCGATAGCTGTCCACAATTTTGACTTCTGGTGCAGGTGTGCTCATTTCGGTGTGTTCCCTTTTTTGGGTGGTCGCGTTAGAGGCGTTATGAGCCAACCGAGCAAATTCGGCAAGAGCGAGTGAAAAGCCTGTGACCCAAGACGCCATTCAAATCAGCAATCTTCATAAAACCTATGCAGGCAGTAAAGGAGCGCCTGCAAAAACGGCGCTGAAGGGCGTTGATCTTGCGATTCCCAAAGGGTCCATTTTTGGTCTGCTTGGACCGAATGGCGCGGGCAAATCGACCTTGATCAATATCTTGGCGGGACTTGTGCTTAAGAGTTCTGGCAACGTGTCGATTTGGGGATTTGATCAGGATGTGAATCCGCGCCAATCGCGCGCCTCTATTGGGGTGATGCCGCAAGAGCTGAACCTTGATCCGTTCTTTTCGCCGCGCGAGGCATTGGATGTGCAAGCAGGACTTTATGGCGTTCCAAAGGCGCAGCGACGCTCTGACGAAATTCTAGAACTCGTTGGGCTAAGCGACAAGGCCAATGCCTATGCGCGCACGCTGTCAGGTGGGATGCGGCGACGTTTGTTGCTGGGCAAAGCCTTGGTGCATCATCCGCATATTCTAGTGCTGGATGAGCCGACGGCGGGCGTTGATATCGAATTGCGCCAGATGCTTTGGGCTAATGTCCGCAAGCTGAACGAGCAGGGCATGACTATCGTTTTGACCACGCACTACCTCGAAGAGGCGGAAGAGATGTGCGACGAAATCGCGATAATCAACCACGGACAAGTCGTTGCGCGGGACAGCACGGCGACATTGCTTGGCAGCATTGATCAAAAGACAATGATCATTGAGCCAGAGCGCCCGATCGACAACTTTGCGGTGCCGCAAGGGATCGAGCTGAGCAAAACGGCGCAGGGGGCTTTGCGTCTGAGCTACAGCGCCAGCAAGACCAGCGCTGATGCTGTGTTGGAAGCTGTGCGCACCGCAGGGGTCACCATTCGTGATGTGCGCACAGAGCAGGCGGATCTAGAGGATGTATTCCTAGAGCTAACGCGCAGCCGTTAAGCGGCGTTTGAACATTGGTTTGCGAAAAACTCATCCAGCCTGTCAGCTGTCTTCGTGCCAGACGGCATTCCCTAGTCAGAGAAAAGATACGGTGTATCAGCGATCTGCTGCGCTTTTTCGGGGCTAACGCCAAGGAATTCGGACAATGGCGTTGCATTTTCGTGCGCTGAATCGCTTTCCTTGATGGTGTAAAGCGAATCGAAGTTGGCATCGTGAATGCGATCTTTTTCGAAGGCGATCTCATTGCGAATTGTGGGCAGCAATCGTTGCAGCGTGTCCTCTGATGTTTGATCCCCCGCAAGGCCTATGCGCTTAGAGTGACCAATCAGGAACTCATCGGTGTAGTTGCACTCAACCTCCAGGATCCGCGTGCCGGATCGATCCGAGCCGAAGTCCTCGAGCAAATAGAAGTTTCCCGGGTCCATGCAGACAATCAGTCGGTTGGTTTCGAAGAACTCGAACAGCATCCGCATCAAAGCGCGCCGGTGGCGATGACGCTTAGACAGGGTGCGCTGAATGCCGCCAAGATCTGGCAGCGGCGCGGCTTCTTCGTTGAAGATGTATTCCACCACAGGAATATTGGTTCCGTGACTGATGCTTTCGACCAAGCGTTTGGCGACATGCCATTTCTTGCACACGACAATCATCAATTCGCGATCACGTCCAAGCGTTGCCTCTGTTTCCCAAAAGCGGCTAGCAAAGCGACGTCCAATGCGGCCTCGCTCTGTCAGAAACTTAAACAGTCCCGCCCCCTCATTGGAAATTTGAAACACCTGATCCTCCGCCGCATAGAGCGCGCCAAGGCGCTCTTTGAGATCAGTGGCTTCGGGGCTGATCTTGCGGGCAAATAGAAAATCCTGGCTGAGCAGCAGCTCATAGTGATCGTTGTAAAAGGTCACAGGCATGCCGTAGTCAGAGAACATCAAGAACGTCAGCGTGCGCGTTTCAATCTCATTTTCCGGCACTAAGTGGCGCACCAGCGTTTGAAAGAACGTCTCGTCCGGGATCCATGTGGTTTTGAAAAACCGCATCACGTCTTTGCGTTTGTGGGTGAAATCGATGATCCACTCAACCGTGCGTCGCCGCAGACACCACCACTGCGAGCCGATCTGGATCTGCAAATCCGCCGGAATTTCGCGGGTAATACCCAGTTTCTTCTGCAAATTGTAAGAGGCGTAGAACCGGCGTTTTTGGGTGCGCTCGTTAAAGAAATGGCGGTAGATGAGCCGCTCTTCCTTCATCCCGGTCTTGATCCAATCGCTGTCGAAATAGTCAAAGCTTTCGATGTAATCCACATCGTTGCTATCAAGAAACGCATGCGTGTACTCAGCTGACTTGATCGCCATGCAATCACCAGAGAGCATGTAGAAATGCGTCGCGCGCGAGAAGGCATCGACAGCCGCCTCAACCGCATAAAGCGTGGCTTGCACAAGCGACCACGCGCCCCAGCCGCATTTGATGCGTTTGCGCGAAAAAGCGACATTGGGATTGTCTTGCAGCGCTGCTTTGATTGCAGCGAAGTGCTTGGGATTGGCGCTGGCGTCGAAATGGATCGCCATGTAATCGCCCACAGCCGTCAATCGCTCAGCCTGTTGGATGATTGCCTCTGGATCTTTGTGGCACAAAAGGATGTAGGCGATTTTTGCCATTTTAGAAACCGTACACCTTAAACACGAAGGACTGTTTGTGATTTGACTACAGTGTTAACGAGGAATGTCCCTTGAATAAACAAGCTTTTTTCTGTTTTACATGGGGACAATGAAGATATGGTAACTTATTGGTCGCAAGTTGTGGCCGGAGGTAAGAAATATGGGTTTTCCCGGCACATGGATGACTGAAAGCGAAAGCGTCGTGTATCGCGTTGTGCCCAAATGCGCGTGCTCGACCATTGGCCAGATCATGTATTACTCTGATCACGGCGAATTTTTCGACGGTGATATCCATGATGCCAAAGGCGGGATGCACAAGTGGGCGCTTGATGAAAGCCAGCCTTTGATTTCGACCAACGTGCAATCGCACAGCTCTTATGCGTTCACCTGTGTACGCAATCCCTACACCCGCATTCTGTCGTCGTTTTTCGATAAGATTTGCGGCATTCAGCGCAACGGCAATCGCTATCGCGGCAAGCTGGTTCCGACCTTGGTGCAGAAATACGGCATCGAAGTGGGCGGTGACGACGGCAAGCAAGAGTTCGACCAGATCGCGAGTTTCCGCCGTTTTTTGTTGTTCGCGCGCGACACCATTCGCTGGCGTCGCCCCATGGATCCTGACATCCATTGGTCTGCCATGTCTGGCCATATTTCGACGTTCATCGTAAATGGTGGGCGGTATGACAAGATCTTCTGGACCGAGAGTTTCAATGACGGCATGCAACAAGTGCTCGATCAGATCGAAACGCCTAACGCCGTCGATCTTGGCGCGATCCCGCGTTTCAATGAATCCGAAGGGCACGGGCCCAAGCGCGCGCATCCTGTAGAGGACTACTTCGACGATCTGTCGATGCATCTGGTCTATGAAATCTACAAGCGAGATTTCGATCTGTTCAAGTATGATTTCAATGACCCAAGCAACAAGATGCCCATCGGCGAAATCGATCTGGATGAGGTCCACGCGAAGCTGGGCGATTAAAGCCTTACAAAAGGCACTTGAAATTTACATAAGTTATTTCTAATATAAGAAATGGCTTATGAACAGCAATTTGCAGCTTTGTCCCATCCCCTGCGCCAGCAAATCATCTCGGATTTGCAAACTGGCCCAGCTATGGCCGGGGACTTGGCCGCGTCGATTGATGCATCACAGCCCGTCGTCTCGCAACACCTGAAAGTGCTGCGCGACGCGGGTTTGATCAAGGTTGATCCAAAGGGCACCAAACGGATTTATCGGATCAACCCTGATGAGCTGGCAGCCTTGCGAGATTTTCTGACGCAGCATTGGCAAAAAGCTCTGAATGGGCTGATTGATAAGGATGAGCAAAATGATTGAACCCGTCGAAGTGCAAATCGTTCTGAACGCGGCACCTGAAAAAGTCTTTCGCGCCTTCACCGCAGACATCAATGCTTGGTGGCCTGTCAAAACGCACTCAATCTGCGCAGGCACTGTTTTGATGGAACCTCATAGCGACGGTAAAATCATAGAGACGGGCGAGGATGGCAAGGCCCATATCTGGGGTCATGTCACGCTTTGGAACCCGCCGCATGAGCTGGCAATCGAATGGTACGTTGGCCGCACCGTCAAAGAGGCCACGCAAATTCATGTGCGCTTTGATGCAACCGATGATGGGCGCACGGGGATCACGCTTGTCCATTCGGGTTGGGAGGTCTTGGGCGAAAGCGCAGCAGAGACGCGAGAGGGCTACAAAATGGGGTGGAGCGCGATGCTAACGCATAACTTCGCGCCCTTTTGCGAGGCTTAATCTACCAGCCCAGCGTCGCGGAACATCGCGGCAATGTTGGCCTTTGGACGCGGTCCGACATGGCCGATAACTTCGCCCGCGCAGATGCAGCCCATCTTGCCGCAGGTCTCTAGATCACGCTCGGTTGCGAGCCCGTAAAGAAAGCCTGCGGCGAACTGATCGCCCGCGCCTGTGGCATCAACAGGAACAACCGTTTCAACAGGCACATCAATGCGCGCGCCGCCTGACATGATCGACACGCCATCACCAGAGCGCGTGCAAACCGCAAGCGGGCAAATCGCGCTGAGCTTAGCGATTGCGTCGTCAAGATCATCCGTCTCGAACAGGGATTTCACCTCTTCTTCATTGCCGATCACGTAATCCAGCTCATTCTCGATCAAGCTTAGGAAGTCCGCGCGGTGACGCTCGACGCAGAAAGGATCAGAAATCGCGATACCGGCTTTGCCACCGGCAGCGCGACAGGCGCGCGCGAGCTTGACGAACGCCTCTTTGCCCTTGTCCTTGTCGAACAGATAACCCTCTAGGAAAACAATCTCAGCTTCGCTGCCAACATCTTCAGAGACATCCTCAGGACCAAGCTCCGCCGAAATGCCAAGGTAAGTGTTCATCGAACGCTCCCCATCTGGAGAGACGAAAATCAT
>CAYQZI010000022.1:20776-25543 GCA_964421835.1 uncultured Planktotalea sp. | reverse complement strand
ATATCTGCGCCCAGTTCAGAGCCACCATCCGGTCTGCATTACAAACCCAATGGCGTAACCCACGGATAAGTCGGCACACTCTCGCGCTGCACTCGTATCAGCTATATCAGAGGAAGGGGCTGGCTGGGATGGTAGGATTCGAACCTACGGTACACTGTACCAAAAACAGTTGCCTTACCACTTGGCTACATCCCAACGTGCGTCGCTATCTAAGCCGCGCGCGCGCGACGATCAAGTGCATATTTACAAAAAATGCACTTATTCCTCAGGCGCTTCGCGACGCAGCAAATCGCCGTCTTCTGTCTCTTTGCGCTCCGCCTCCACAATTTGCTCAAGCGCTTCGTCTGTACCGGCGTGAACGTCCATAGCCACTTGGCTTTCCTCACGAATATCGGCGTCCCGCGCGAGCTCTTTGTACATGCCGTCTGTGACACTTTCCTCTGCCGATGCAAGCTTTGCCAAGGAGGGCGACAGCACGCGGTAGGTCGGTTCTGGCATTTGAACATCTGCTTGCTCCAACGCGAGCTTCACAAGACGAATCGATTCACCACGCGCGGCCACAAGCGAGGACTTATGTTGTTCAATCCAACCCGTGCAGGTGATCGAAATTGTGCTATCACCGATCTCATCAATCCAAACTGCGGGCGCAGGTGTCGCAAGAACGAAAGGAAGCTCTTGCAGCTTCTCTAAGGCAATCCTTTGCGCATCGACAAAGTCCGTATCTGGCGCAAGACCGAGAGAAAATTTGAAACGACGTTCATCATTACGCGAAAAGTTCACGATGCGGCTTTTGAAAACAGTCGCGTTGGGGATGCGGATGTGATTGCCATCAAAGCTTAGCAAAATCGTCGCGCGCGAGGTGAGGCGGATAACTTTGCCTGTGTCGCCGCCAATCTCGATTGTATCATTCGGGCGAAAGGGCTGACGGATCGAAAGCATAATCGAGGCGATAAAATTCTCGACCGTGTCCTTCACCGCGAAACCAATGGCGAGACCGATGATACCAGCCGCACCCAGAATGGTGGAAAGAAGCGCGGTTGCCCCCATGATATCAAGCGCGACAACCAAGCCACCCACCATAAAGCCAAGCCGCAAAATCTGGCGGTAAATGTCGGCGATAAACGCGTTTGGCGCGAGGCGGTTCCAAGGTTGGCGCATGCGGGCGATCAAAAAGCCGATGCACACGATGATAATGAACGCCAGCAGCGCGACAGAGGCCAGCGGCACAAAGGCAATCACCTGCGCCATACGCGCGCGGAAACGCTCGACTGCGGGATTGAGGCGCTTGACCACATCCGTCGTCTCGGTCACGCTGTTCTCGATCGCAACAACGCCTTCAACGCGGCCTGCAAGCTCGTTCAGGCGGGCGATTTTTTCGCTGTCCAGCGTGGTGCCGCGCATGGTGACGATACCAGAGGTCACGGTCACGGTCACATCTTCATACCCATCGAGTTCGGTCAGAATATCGCGAATGCGCACTGCAATGGCGGCATCCTGCGTTGCGCTGTCCTCAACGGCGATTGCGCCATCGGGTTGGCTTTCGGTTTGCGCGGACAGCGCAAAGGGAAGACTTAGAAAAAGCAGAACAAGAAAAAGACGCATAAGAAAACTCTTTTGAAAAATATGGGTTCAATGCCCAAACGTAACCCGCAAAGCCAAGAGAGGAAAACCCCCTATCGCGGGGGGGCGCGGCGCGCTATGAGGGCGCAAACACTCCACTGCTATAGGTAGCTGCTCCATGTCCTTTGATCGCTCTGTGAAAATCGCCCCCTCTATTTTGTCCGCTGACTTCGCCAACTTTGGCGCAGAGATTGAGGCGGTTGAGGCGCAAGGCGCTGATTGGATTCACGTCGATGTGATGGACGGCCACTTTGTGCCCAATCTCAGCTTTGGCGCGACCACCTGCGCCGCGATACGTCCGCATATCAAAACAGTGATGGATGTGCATTTGATGATCTCGCCAGTGGATGCCTACATCGATGGCTTTGCGCAGGCGGGCGCGGATTTCATCACAGCCCATGTAGAAGCGGGTCCGCATATTCATCGCACGTTGCAGGCTATTCGCGGCGCTGGTGCTAAGGCGGGTGTTGCGCTCAATCCTGGCACGCCTGCAAGCGCAGTGGAGCATCTGCTCGACATCTGCGAACTGGTCTGCGTGATGACGGTGAACCCCGGGTTTGGCGGTCAGAAGTTTATTCCGCTTGCACCAAAAATCGCAGAGCTGCGCGCGATGATCGGGGATCGCCCTGTGCATATCGAAATTGATGGCGGCGTTACCCCTGACACGGCGAAAAGCTGTGTTGATGCTGGGGCAGATGTGCTTGTCGCAGGATCCGCTGTGTTCAAAGGCGGCTCTGTGAGCAATCCGGCGCCTTACGGCGAAAACATCCGCGCGATCCGTGCGAGTGTCGTGTGATACGGCTCCTCGCAGCTTGTGCGCTGCTCCTCGGAACCGCTTGTGTGGGGGATGAAAGCCTCGCGAAATATGGGGCTGCGGGGAAGGTGTGGCAGCTCACAGAGATTGACGGCACCGCGTTTAACGCGCGTGCGACGATGGAGTTCGACAAGGCCGGATGGATCAAAGGGCACGCGCCTTGCAACCGATATTCTGTGAAGCAAAAGGCCCCCTACCCTTGGTTCGAAGTAGGCCCGGCGATGGCGACAAAAATGGCCTGTGCTGATTTGGCAGCAGAAAATGCCTTCTTCAAAGCCCTATCTGCAATGACCTTGTCAGAGGTCGGTCAAGAGACCTTGATTCTTTCCAACGACGACGGTCGCACAATGTTGTTCAAGAGCCAGTAATTTGGCGAGTGAACAGATCCACATAACGCCCACGGGCTTCGGGCAAGGCACGGCTTCCAAGGTTTGGGGCAAGCTTTTCTTTCAAGAAATATCCTGTCGTTCTAAGGGCTTGCTCGACCTCCGCATCGCTTCCCGTCCCTTCACCCTTTAGGATGGGGGGGAGCGGCAGCAGCTTATCAACCCAAGGACCTGCCACCTGCTCACTCACAGCGCGTCCCGTGCGGGGCGAGATGTAGATGAGGTTTTCATTGGTGCCCGTCACCGCACAGGCGCTCAGGTCAAGTCCCATGCCCGTCGCTTCCAGAAGCGCTATTTCAAACCGCAGATAGGCAAGCGGCCAAACCTCGTGCTGACCCAATAGATCAAGCAATTGCTCGCTTTGTTTATAAAGCTTTGGATTGGCTTCGCGTTCTGGCAGGGCAAAAGCCAAAAGCGCAGTCACAGCATTCAACCCTGCAAGCGAGAGACGATCCCCAAGTGCAGCCGCCGCGCGCGAGCGCAATGGCTCAACTGCATAAGTCCCAAGATGATCTTCAAGCCGCGCGCGCCAACTCACATCAAGTTGCGCACCGGGTTGCAAGATTGGGGCGATCTTGCGCGAGGTGCCCCCGCGCACGATGCCAGAATGACGGCCATGCTCAATCGTAAACACATCAATAATCGCGCTGGTTTCCCCATGGCGGCGCACAGAGAGCAGAATTCCCTGATCGCGCCATTCCATCTATTGCAACCCCTGCTCGCCAAGCAGCGTGCGACCTTGGCGGTCCTCCACCTCGATCACCCAAAGGTCGCTATCAAACTGGCGTTGCTTGGCGATAGAGGCATCGACGTCACGCTCGTCCCCTTCGCTCAGAACTGCCCAAACGCGCGTGTCCTCAAGCAGATCATAGCTGCGCTGATAAAGCTTGGCCTGCCCATCCAAAGTCGCGGATTTCACAAGGACAGCCCCAGCGGTATCATCCCCATGCGCCACAACAAAGGCCGCGATATCATGGACCCGCAAACGCGTCAGATAGGCGTCCACCCAGAAGCGTGTGGTGAGACGGGTCACGAATTCCCGTCTTTGAAGTTGAGGCCCATTTCGTCGTAACGCTCGCTTTCCTCTAACCAGTTCGGGCGCACTTTAACCTGCAAAAACAGATGCACCTTGCGGCCCAAAAACTCGACCAGCTCTTCGCGCGCGGCTTTGCCGACAGCTTTGATCGTCTCTCCCTTGTTGCCCAGCACGATGCCCTTGTGACCATCGCGCATCACGTAGATCAGCTGATCGATTTTGCACGAGCCATCCTTGCGCTCTTCCCACGCTTCGGTCTCGACCGTCAGTTGGTAGGGCAATTCCTGATGCAAACGCAGGGTCAGTTTCTCGCGCGTCATTTCAGCCGCGATCATGCGCAAAGGCAGATCCGCGATTTGATCTTCGGGGTAGAGCCATGGGCCCGCAGGCACCTCTCCGGCAAGCCATTCTTTAAGCGCATCGACGCCGTGACCCCGCTCGGCAGAGATCATAAAGGTCGCAACGAAGGGATACATCTCGTTCATCTTTTCCGACAAAGCGAGCAGTGCTTCGGACTTGATCCGGTCAATTTTGTTGATCGCCAGCGCGATTGTGCGCTTCTCGCCAAAGTCTTGCAAACCTTCCAGGATCCGCTCGACCCCTTCGGTCAGACCGCGATTGGCCTCGATCATCAACACAACCACATCCGCATCCGCTGCCCCGCCCCATGCGGCGGCCACCATGGCGCGATCCAGTCGGCGGGTGGGCTTGAACAACCCGGGCGTATCGACGAACACCAGTTGCGATGCGCCCTCAAGCGCGACGCCGCGAATACGCGCGCGGGTGGTTTGCACCTTATGCGTCACGATAGACACTTTCGCGCCAACCATACGATTGGTGAGCGTCGATTTACCTGCGTTCGGCTCTCCGATGAGCGCCACAAAGCCCGCGCGTGTTTCTGTCTCAGTCAT
>CAYQZI010000022.1:10275-20676 GCA_964421835.1 uncultured Planktotalea sp. | reverse complement strand
TCATCCTTGCCAGCAAGGCTTTCGCCGCTGCTTGTTCTGCCAGCCGCTTGGAGCCTGCTTCGGCGCTTGCGGCCTCGCCCGTATCAAGGCGCGCTTCAATGGTGAAATGGGGTGCGTGATCAGGGCCTGAGCGCGCGGTTTCCACGTAGGCCGGCGGCGTCAGGCCGCGCGATTGCGCCCATTCTTGCAGGCTGGTTTTAGGATCGCGCGCATCCGCTTCGACATTGTTGATCCGCGCGCCCCAAAGCCGCAAGATCAGCGCTTGCGCCGCGTCAAACCCACCATCCACATAAACCGCCGCGATCAGCGCTTCCGCCGCATCGCCAAGCAATGCGAGCTTGCGCCGTCCACCGCTTTTCATCTCTGAGCGCCCAAGGCGCAGCACATCGCCAAGACCAATCTCGCGCGCCACATCGGCGCAGGTTTCCTTGCGCACAAGGGCGTTATACCGCGGTGCCAGCTGGCCCTCAGAGGCTTTAACATCCGCGCCCAGCAGCGCCTCTGCCATCACCAGACCCAAGACGCGATCCCCAAGAAATTCAAGGCGTTGATTGTCCCCGCGCGAGGGCGAGGACATCGAAGAGTGCGTGACAGCTTCGGTCAGCAATTCGCCCTGCTCGAAACGATACCCAATCCGCTTTTGCAGCGCGATGAGATCAGCAGACAGCTTCATAGGGTTACTCAACCGCCTTGAAGAAACGATCAGAGCGCCATGTCCAGAAGAACAACATAGAGCGGCCCGCAGACGAGAACATCACGCGATCTGCACGGCCAATCAGGTTCTCATAGGGGACAAAGCCAACCCCGCCCGCTGCGTTTGGAACGCGGCTATCAGAAGAATTGTCGCGATTGTCGCCCATGAAGAAATAGTTGCCTTCAGGCACAGTATACACAGCCGTATCGTCAGAACGCTGTGTGCCGATGTTCAGGATCGCGTGGGTCACGCCATTCGGCAGGGTCTCGGTGAACATTTCTTTGTTGCACGTACCGCCCTCGCCCACCGGACCATTGGCGCAGCGGGGACGCAAACGATGTGGACCCTGCGCGGCAGCGACCTCTTCAAACACGCCTGCGGGTTCCTGAGGAGCCGCTTGGCCATTGATGAAGACAACGCCGCCTTTAACCTGCACCTTATCACCCGGCAGACCAATCAAGCGTTTTACGAAATCGCGGCCAGACACGGGGTGACGGAACACCACAACATCGCCGCGCTCAGGCTCGCCGCCAAGCAAACGCGTGTTGTCCCCATCGGCAAAGCCACAAAAGCTTTTCGCATCAAGGTTAATGCCAAAGCGCGGAATAATCACCGACGGGCAGGACGCATAGGAATAGCCATAGGCCATCTTGTTCACGAAAAGGAAATCGCCAATCAAAAGCGTGTTCTTCATAGAGCCTGACGGGATCCAGAAAGGCTGAAAAAAGATCGTGCGAAACACACCAGCAATCAGCAGCGCATACACAATAGTTTTGATCGTCTCGATGACTGGATTGCCTTTTTTAGTGGCTTCGGCCATGTGCTTTTCTCCAATACGCGGTTAGCAGGGTACATGAGCGCCAAGCCCGCGCGTGTCAACCTGCGCACGCGTGCTATATGTGGCAAATGACAGGTGATTTACCCCTCCTTGCGCTCTCGGTGCGCCAGCCTTGGGCTTGGGCGATTGTTGCCGGGCACAAGCGGATCGAAAACCGCACAGAAGGCTCTATTCGTGCGGGGCGCATGGATTTGCGGCGGATTGCGCTGCATGCCGCCTCTGGAATGCGCGAAAAGGAATATGCTTGGGCCGTTTGGAGAATGGCGCAGATCGGTGTCGAGGTGCCACCGCCCTCCGAGCTGCCACGCCGCGCCATTGTTGGCGCTGTGGATGTAACGGGAATCATCTCTGAAAGCGATAGCCCATGGTTTGGCGGGCCGCGCGGCTTGATGCTTGAGCGCGCTGAAACATGCGCGCCAATCCCTTGCTCTGGCGCATTAGGGTATTTCGAATGGAGCGAAGGCGGCGCATTGGCCCCAAGCCCAAAGTGGATGGGCAAGTATGAAGCGATCAATGGCGACTACCAGACAGGATCACTCTTTGACACGCTAGAGCCAAGCTTCGCCGCCCCGCCACCAAAGCCCTTCGCGCGTTCTAAGAAAGAGGGCGCGCCTCGATCACAACAAAGGCCTGCGCCCAGGGGTGATCATCGGTGAGAGTGACGTGCAAGACGGCTTCATGTCCTTCAGGCGTCATTTCAGCGAGACGCTTCGCAGCCCACCCCGTAACATGCATCACAGGTTGCCCGCTGCGCAGATTGGTGACCGACATATCCTTCCATGCGATGCCCATCGCCAATCCAGTGCCGAGCGCTTTAGAGCAGGCTTCTTTCGCAGCCCAACGCTTCGCGTAGGTGCCCGCCACATCGCGTCGCCGCTCTGCTTTGGCTTGCTCGACCTCAGTAAAAACGCGGTTCTTAAAGCGATCGCCAAACCGCTCGAGCGTGCCCGCAATGCGCTCGATGTTCGCAAGGTCTGTGCCAATACCGAGGATCATATCGTTTTGGTCGTCAGAATTTTCAGGCTTGCTGCACCAAAAAGCACACCAAAGCCGACTTCAAAACCACGGCGTGCACGGCGATAACGCGCAACGATCCAAGGCCTGGAAAACAAAATGCCGTAACCGATGAACACCGCGCTTGAGACGCAAATGAGCTGCGCGAACAACACCAAAAGCGCTGATGTCGGTGCCTCTTTTGGCAAGGCAATCGCATAGATCGCACCCCATCCAAGGATCGCCTTGGGGTTGGTTAAGTGTATTGCAAGGCTTTTGGCAAAGACGCGGCGCAACCCACCTTTTAGGGCGGCTTGTTCTTGCGCCGCAGTGCCCTGCCACGCAGAGCGAAACGATTTCAGCGCGAGATAGCCCAAGTAAAGCGCGCCAATGTATTTAAGCGCGATGAACAACCATGCGTTCGTGAGCATCACCGCCCCCATGCCCAAAGCCGAAGCAATGCCCCAAAACGCAGAGCCGCACACGATTCCAAAGCCAGAGACAACACCAGCCAAACGCCCGCGCGCCATCGCTGTGCCGCTGATGGTTAATGTCGCAGGACCGGGTGAACCGCCCCCAAGCGCCCAAGCAAGTAAGAGCGCGGCAAGCTCCCAACCGCTCATGCTCGGGCCAAATCCAACACCCGGCGCATTTCAGCAATCGCCGGTCCAAGTCCGCGAAACACAGCTTCTCCAATGATAAAGTGACCGATATTGACCTCTTGCACTTGCGAAAGCGCAGCGATGGGCGTGACCTCCTCATAGGTCAACCCGTGACCTGCATGGACCTCTAGACCCAGATCATGCGCGAAAGCCGCCATCTCGGTGATGGCCGCCAATTCACGATCTCGGGTCTGCAGATCCCCTTTTGCGAAAGCATCGCAATAAGCGCCTGTGTGCAGCTCGATCACTTCGGCGCCAATGCGGTGCGCGGCTTCGATCTGCTTTTTATCAGCGGCAATAAAGATCGACACGCGCGATCCCGCCTCGCGCAGCGGCACAATGTAATGCGCGAGCTTGTTTTCATCCTGCGCGACGTTCAAACCACCCTCTGTTGTGCGCTCTTCGCGCTTTTCCGGCACGAGGCACACCGCATTGGGTTTGTGACGCAGCGCAATCGCTTGCATTTCATCGGTTGCGGCCATTTCAAAGTTCAAGGGGATGCTCAGCGCCTCCATCAACGCATCAATATCCGCGTCGCGAATGTGACGGCGATCTTCACGCAAATGCGCGGTGATTCCATCTGCGCCCGCCTCTTGCGCAACAAGGGCGGCGCGCACCGGATCAGGCAATGCGCCGCCGCGTGCGTTGCGCAGGGTTGCGACGTGATCAATGTTAACGCCAAGGCGCAAAGGGAGTGATTGAGCCATGTTGAGCCCTCCGAATAATCCTTGGTGAGCAGAGTAAACCGATGCGCGCGCAAAACCAGAGTGATCTAACCTTTTTCCGGCGCTTTCTTGGCGCTCTTTTCCGCCGCCTTTTCTTTCAAGCGCGCAAGACGTGCTTTCAAAACGCCCTTATTGCGACGCTTTTGATAGGCGCGAATGACGGGAACAGAAAGATAATAACACAGCAACCCCGACGCAATTCCCGGAATAAGCGAGCCGATCATATAGGGATAGAACACGTCATTATAAAACTCGGCAAGACCGGCCCATTCGGGTGTCTTGTGATTGAACAACGCTTTGAAATTGAACCACAAATCCCGGCTTGCGCCATAGAACATCTCGCCCAGACCATGCTGTACGCGTTCCGCGTCCGCGTTCATTCCCGTCAGCCAATACCCGGTCTTAAGCGAGGAATAAGCGATCGGCACAAAGGTCAACGGATTGCCAAAAAAGGTCGCAAGAACAGAGGCAAACATATTGCCGTTGATGATCCGCGCCAGAATCATCGACACAACGAAGTGCAACCCGAAAAACGGGGTGAACGAGGTGAAAACGCCCGCGAAAATGCCGCGTGCGATGCGCTCTGGCGAATCTGGCAGGCGGCGCACACGGTGTTTGACATAGTGGAACGCACGTGCCCATCCGCCCTTGGGATAGAGAACTTCCCAAACGGCTCTGAGCCAGCTTCGTTTATCCCGGCGTTTGAATACCAAGGCGCGATCCTATTTCGGTGACGCTTTTGCCGACGTCACTTGGGTTTTGATGGCGCGCCACTTCTGCTACATCGTCTTCCGCTGATAGAACGGAAATGATCGAATGCAAATGCTCCGCGTCGCGCAGGTCCACGCTTAGGAGCAGCCGGTAAAAGTCTGGCTTGCGATCCGTAAACGCAAGATCCGAGATATTGGCTCCGAGCTCGCCAATCAATGTGCAAATCCGCCCCATAACACCCGCATCATTGCCTATCGTAACGTCAAGTCGTGCGGAATGGATCGGCGGATGCGTTCCCGGTTGCCAATGCAGATCAACCCAGCGTTTGTTTTGATCCTCGAACTGGCTTAGCGCTTGGCAATCGATGGCATGCACCACAACGCCGCGACCACGCTGAGTTATGCCAACGATGCGCTCGCCCGGAAGCGGTTGACAGCACAATGCGCGCTCGTGGGCTTGGTCATTTTCAAGGCCTATTACCGCGCGTGCGCTGTCGATGCTCGCATCGGTTTCCTCGATCAGCTCGGGATAGACCGCGCGCACCACATCATACGCTGTGATCACGCTCGCCCCAAGCTGCGCCAACAGGTCTGTTTCATCGCCAAGGCGCAATGTCTTAGCGGCTGTGGCAAGCGCTTTATCCGTGGCTTTGCGGCCAACATTGTCAAACGCTGCGCGCGCAAGTTCGCCGCCAAGTTTTATAAATCGCTCGCGGTCCTGCTCACGCAAAGAGCGGCGGATCGCACTTTTGGCTTTGCCTGTCGCCGCGATATCAAGCCAAGTGAATTGCGGCATCTGGCCCTCTGCGGTGACAATTTCCACCGACTGCCCATTCTTCAACCGTGTCCAAAGCGGCACACGCAGGCCATCCACCTTGGCACCAACACATGCGCTACCGATCCGCGTGTGAATCGCATAGGCAAAATCAAGCGGCGTCGCGCCGCGCGGCAGCTTCACTACCTCGCCCTTTGGCGTAAAGCAAAACACTTGATCCGAATACATTTCCAGCTTGACCGCTTCGAGGAAATCCTCGTGATCATCCTCTGGCCCGAATTGCGCGTTCAGGCTTGCCACCCACTTCACAGGATCCACCGCAAATGGATTTTGCGAGCGTATGCCATCACGATAAGACCAATGCGCTGCAACGCCAGCTTCGGCCACATCATGCATTTGCTGCGTGCGGATTTGCACCTCTACCCGTTTGCCATCACGGCCCGAAACCGTCGTATGAATCGAGCGGTAGCCGTTGGTTTTAGGTTGGCTGATGTAGTCCTTAAACCGTCCCGGCACCGCAAACCAGCGCCGGTGGATCACGCCGAGTGCGCGGTAGCAATGCTCTTCGCTATCGGTGATCACGCGAAAGCCGTAGATGTCGGACAGGCGGGAAAATCCTTGCTCTTTTTCCCGCATTTTACGCCAAATCGAATAGGGCTTTTTAGCTCGCCCAATGATTTCCGCTTCAATCTGATGCTCGGCCAGCTCTTTGCGCATATCGCCGGTGATTTGCAAAATCACATCGCCGGTCTCTTTTTGCAAATGAATGAAGCGCCGCATGATAGAGGCGCGCCCCTCAGGGTTCAGGACCTTAAAGGCCAAATCCTCAAGCTCTTCGCGCATCCATTGCATGCCCATGCGGCCCGCAAGTGGCGCATAAATATCCATGGTCTCACGCGCCTTAATCACTTGTTTTTCAGGCTTCATCGCTTTGATCGTGCGCATGTTGTGCAGACGATCCGCGAGCTTTACCAAAATGACGCGCACATCTGCGGCCATCGCGACAAACAACTTGCGGAAATTCTCGGCCTGTTTGGTTTCGCTAGAGCTTAGCTGAAGATTGGTCAGCTTCGTCACGCCATCCACAAGTTTGGCGATATCCTCGCCAAACATGTGCGACACCTCGCCGTATGTGGATTTCGTGTCCTCGATCGTGTCATGCAAAAGCGCTGTGATCAGCGTGGCGTCATCCAGCTTTTGCTCGGCCAGAATACCGGCAACGGCGATGGGATGCGTGAAATATGGCTCGCCAGAATGACGAAACTGACCCTCGTGCATCAGCGCGCCATAAGCAAAGGCGTCGCAGATTAGCTTTTCATTGGTCTTCGGGTTGTAAGTGCGGACTGTAGCAAGCAGCGCATCGGGGGACATCAAATGAGTGGCGTGGTCATCCATTCAGAGCCTAACGCGCAGGACTTTATCAGCCCTGCCCTTGTGCTTCCATCAATGCGCGAAGCAGCTTTTCTTCGGACATGTCATCATCCGCGGGCTTGTCCGCTTCTGCGCCCATAAGAAGCGCCATCGCGTCTTCTTCCGGCTCGTCAACTTCGATCTGGGTCTGGTTGCTTTCGATCAGGCGCTCGCGCAGATCATCGGCCAGCTGCGTTTCATCTGCAATCTCGCGCAGAGACACAACAGGGTTCTTATCGTTGTCGCGATCCACGGTGATCGCACCGCCCGCTGAAATCTCGCGAGCGCGGTGCGCGGCGAGCATAACCAGATCAAAACGGTTCGGGACCTTATCGACGCAATCTTCAACTGTAACGCGGGCCATTTTCTTCTCCGTTTTTGTGCGGGGTTTAAGACCACGCCTTTTAGTTCCCAAAACTATGCTTGACAAGCAGATATTCAAGACCCTTCGCGCTTTAAAGCGCGCTCACCTCTGCGATCTCTTGTGCAGGCAATTGTTGCAAAAGCTGATGTACTGTTTGGCCTAAAACCGGATGTCTCCAAGCCGCCGCAATATCGGCCAAGGGCACAAGAACAAACGCGCGGTCCTGCAAGCGCGGATGGGGCAATATCAGGCGATCAGGCGCGGCTTTGGCTTGCAAATCTGGGTCAAGCGCGCGCCATTCGTTGAAATCTGCGACACTTGGCAACACTGCATCCCCATGAGCAATCAGATCAAGATCAAGCGTGCGCTGCCCCCACCGTTGGACCCGCTCGCGTCCAAATTCCGCCTCAACGCGGTGCAATTGCACCAATGCATCCTCTGAACTGAGCGAACTTTCGAGCATAACAGCCGCGTTGACATAATCGGGCCCGGCCCCTTCCGGAAAGCAAGGCGTGCGATAGAATCGGCTTACCGCGCGAATCGCAAACCCCGTTTTCACCAATGCTATCAACGCTTTTGCCAAGGTTTGCTCAAGACTTTCGCCAGCCAAGGACACATTGCCGCCAAGCGCCACAAGTAACGGTGACGTAACTTTCCATTGTTTCCCCATATTTTTCACGCTCTTCACTCTTGCTTCAACTTTAGGTTGGACATACTCTTGTACGCGGAGACGTCGCATATTTTAGCATTACCACTCACACACTCACAGCGCGACTGATCTGACCTGAAAGGACAATTTATGTTTTATAAAGACGAGCGGCTCGCGCTGTTCATCGATGGGTCGAACCTATACGCAGCAGCCAAAGCGCTTGGGTTCGATATCGATTATAAGCTTTTGCGGCAGGAATTTATGCGCCGTGGAAAGATGTTACGCGCGTTCTATTACACCGCTTTGCTCGAAAATGACGAGTATTCGCCCATCCGTCCTCTGGTAGACTGGTTGAATTACAACGGGTTCACCATGGTGACGAAGCAAGCGAAAGAATACACCGACAGCCAAGGTCGTCGCAAAGTTAAGGGCAACATGGACATCGAACTTACCGTCGATGCGATGGAGCTTGCACCGCGCGTGGATCACATCGTGCTGTTTTCTGGCGATGGCGATTTTCGCCCGCTCGTCGAAAGCCTGCAACGTCAGGGTGTACGCGTCTCTGTTGTTTCCACCATTCGCAGCCAGCCGCCGATGATCTCTGATGAGCTGCGCCGCCAAGCGGATAACTTCATCGAGCTTGATGAGCTGAAGGATGTTCTTGGACGTCCCCCGCGCGAGCCGATGATGGAACGCGAGCCAATAACGGCCGCAGCTGGATAAGCATTTCAAAAGCCGGAGCCCAGCGCTTCGGCTTTTCTCTTTCCTGCGCCCGCTTCCTCTGGACCAAAGCGGGATTGCAGGCTACCTCTTGGCTAAGCCAATCTCGCTTTGTTTTTGCTGACAGGGACCAAAGATGACTGCCAAGCCCCTTACCCTTTATCTTGCAGCGCCGCGCGGGTTTTGCGCTGGCGTGGACCGCGCCATCAAGATCGTTGAAATGGCGCTTGAGAAATGGGGTGCGCCAGTCTTTGTGCGCCACGAAATCGTTCATAACAAATTTGTCGTTGATGCGCTTCGCGACAAGGGCGCGGTGTTTGTCGAAGAGCTCGATGAATGCCCCGATAATCGCCCGGTGATCTTTTCCGCCCATGGCGTGCCAAAATCTGTGCCCGCCTCTGCTGCGAAACGCGAGATGCTTTACGTAGATGCCACCTGCCCGCTGGTAAGCAAAGTGCATATCGAAGCCGAGCGCCATTCCGCCAATGGGCTTCAGTTGGTGATGATTGGACATGAGGGCCACCCCGAAACCATTGGCACCATGGGGCAATTGCCGATTGGCGAAGTGCTCTTGGTCGAGGAAGCCAGCGACGTTGCAAGTCTTGAGGTGCGCGATCCTGAAAAGCTGGCCTTTGTGACGCAAACCACGCTTTCGGTTGATGATACCGCGGATGTGGTTGACGCCTTGCAAGCCCGCTTCCCCGCGATCCAAGGACCGCACAAAGAAGACATTTGCTATGCGACCACCAATCGCCAAGAATCTGTCAAAGCCATGGCTGCAAAGACCAATGCGATGCTTGTTGTGGGCGCGCCGAACTCATCCAATTCTAAGCGTCTGGTCGAAGTGGGTGCGAAAGCCGGATGCAGCTATTCGCAACTGGTGCAGCGCGCGACAGATATCGATTGGCGCGCTTTGGAGGGCATCGACAGCATTGGCATCACCGCTGGGGCCTCTGCCCCTGATGTGTTGATCACGGAAGTCATCGATGCCTTCAAAGCAAAGTACGATGTGACGGTCGAAGTCGTGGAGACCGCGAAAGAGAACGTCGAATTCAAAGTGCCCCGCGTGCTGCGCGACGCCTCATGATCCCGCGCGCTCCGCTGCTGCTTGGACTGGCTGGCACGATCCCTTTTATTTGGGGCGCACTCACTTCGGTTTTGCCTGACTTTGCGCTTGCCAGCGCGCAACTGATCGGTCCGCGTTTTGTCGGCCCTTACGTGCAACTCTTTTACGGCGCGGTGATCTTGTCGTTTATGTCTGGCGTGCTTTGGGGCTTCGCAACCAAAGCAGAAGGGCAACAGGCCGCGACAGGCTATGCGCTTTCAGTGCTGCCTGCGCTTTGGGCCTTCTTCATGACAAGCGGCGGCCCGACGAGCGCGGGTATATACTTGATTGCAGGTTTCGTAGGGCTTTTGGCATTGGATTACATGTTTTCACGCTGGGGGCTAACGCCAGACTGGTGGATGCCGCTGCGCATACTCCTGAGCGGGATCGTTGTCATATCGCTACTAATCGGAGTTCTATTCGCATGAGTGATCAAGAAACCCTAGACGTTTATAACGCCAAAGCGGGTGAGTATGCTGAGCTGACAAGCAACGATGCCCATGCCATCGATCTGACAGCTTTCCTTAAGCAAGTTCGAACAGGTGGCCTGCTTTTGGATTTTGGCTGCGGGCCTGGTCACTTCGCGGCTCTGATGGCGCAAGCGGGATTTAAAGTTGATGCGACTGATGCCTCCATTGAAATGGTCAAACTGGCAGCTGCGCAAAAGGGTGTAAACGCGCGGTGTGAGACGTTCGAAGAACTTAGTGCCATTGATCAGTACGATGGTGTTTTCGCCAACTTCAGCCTGCTTCACGC
>CAYQZI010000022.1:4268-10175 GCA_964421835.1 uncultured Planktotalea sp. | reverse complement strand
TTAGTGCCATTGATCAGTACGATGGTGTTTTCGCCAACTTCAGCCTGCTTCACGCCCCACGTAATGCTGTCGCTGGGCACATAGAGCAAATCACGCGCGCGCTTAAATCAGGCGGCGTGTTTCATATTGCTATGAAAGCAGGAAGCGGCGAAAAGCGTGATCGAATTGGGCGCAAATATTCTTACTTTAGCGCTGATGAGTTAGAAGAACTTTTCACCAACGCTGGCCTCACAATCATTTACCGCAATCATGGGACTGATAAGGGGTTAGATGGCTCGATGGCTGATTGGGTCTCACTTCAGGGTAAGAAATAAAGCAATGCCAGATTTAATCGCCTACACAGACGGCGCGTGCAGCGGTAATCCGGGCCCAGGGGGCTGGGGCGTTTTGATGCGCGCGATGGAGGGGGATGAGATCCTCAAGCAACGCGAACTCAGTGGCGGCGCAGAGCTGACCACCAACAATCAAATGGAACTGATGGCGGCGATTTCAGCGCTTGAAGTGCTCGAGCGTGCCTCTGAGCTGACGATTGTGACCGACAGCACATATGTAAAGAACGGCGTGACGGGTTGGATCCATGGCTGGAAAAAGAACGGCTGGAAAACCTCTGCCAAGAAGCCTGTGAAGAACGTGGAACTGTGGCAACGACTTGATGCCGCGCAAGCGCGCCACACGGTGAAATGGGAGTGGGTCAAGGGCCACGCGGGCCACCCAGAGAACGAGCGCGCGGATGAACTTGCACGCGCAGGAATGGCACCGTTCAAAAAGTAAGGTGCGTGACACCACGCACCCTACGCTACCCGCGCCAATGCGTCGGCACGATGATTAGTGCACCGATAGACGCCAATATCGCATCCACCCCCGGCGCGCCAAAACTGACGCGAAACATGATCGAAACGAAGTAAAACAAGAACGCGCCGCCCACACAGATGATGATCGAGGGCAAATAGCCGTTATGCGTAAAGCCGCTTTTCTCAGAGATATATCCAACAATCCCCGCGATCACGACTGTGCCAAAAAGTGCTAGAAACATCGCTTATCCTTCCCCGAATTGGGTGCCCTTTGGCACTGCTGTGCCGCGCAAGAAATCTTGCGCATCTTGAGCGCCTTTGCCAGCCTTTTGCGCGCGTGTGATCTGAACCGCGCCGCGCCCGCAAGCAATCGTAAGCACATCATCCAGCGCCTGCCCTGCCGCGCCAGAGCCCTGAACCACACGGCTTGCCAAAAGCTTCACGCGCGCGCCCTCAAGCATGCTCCAAGCGCCGGGAAAGGGCGAAAGCCCTCTGATCTGACGATCAATAAGCGACGCATCCTGCGTCCAATCCACTTGCGCTTCGGCCTTGTCGATCTTGCTGGCGTAGGTGATCCCGTCTTCAAGCTGCGCGTATGGCACAAGATCATCAAGCTGCCCCAAGGCATCGCACACGAGCTTTGCCCCCAACGTACTCAAACGATCATGCAAAGCGCCTGTCGTTTCCGCCTCCTCAATCGCAATCGCTTCGCGCAAAAGCACAGGCCCCGTGTCAAGGCCCGCCTCCATCTGCATAATGCACACACCCGTCTGAGCATCCCCCGCCATAATCGCTCGGTGGATCGGCGCCGCGCCGCGCCAGCGCGGCAAAAGCGACGCGTGAATGTTCAGACATCCCTTTGCGGGCGCGTCCAAGATCGCCTGCGGCAGGATCAACCCATAAGCGACAACTACAGCCACATCCGCTTGCAAATCCGCGAAGGCCTGTTGCTCATCGCCGCCCTTCAAAGAGATCGGATGACGCACCTCCAACCCGAGCTCAATCGCGCGTGCATGCACAGGCGTGGGGCGCTCTTTCTTGCCACGACCCGCAGGGCGAGGAGGTTGGCAATAGACGGCGGCAATCTCGTGCCCCGCCGCAATCAAAGAGTCCAAAACAGGCACCGAGAACTCCGGCGTGCCCATAAAGATCACTCTCATAGCTTGCCCGCTTTCTTGATCAGCATCTGACGTTTCACGCGGCTCAGATGGTCGAAATACATCTTGCCATTCAAGTGATCGATTTGGTGCTGCACGGACGTCGCCCAAAGCCCGACAAAGTCGCGGCGATCCAAGATGCCCTTGTCATTGAGGAACTTCACCGTCACTGCGCGCGGGCGTTTGATAATGGCAGAGACACCTGGCAGGTTCGGGCTCCCCTCATCATGCTCGCGCAGCTCGACAGAGGCGTGCAGGATCACAGGGTTTGCCATGCGGATCACTTTGCCGCGCTCTTGCGAGGCGTCCACAATGGCCAAGCGCTGCATCACACCAATCTGCGGCGCGCCCATGCCAACACCGGGCATCGCTTCCATCGTGTCGATCAAATCATCCCAAACCGCGCGCTCGGCATCGGTGATCTCCGCCACTTCTGCGGCCTTTGTGCGCAGGCGCTTATCGGGCCAGGGGATACATTTGCGCACGCTCATAAGGTCACTCTTTCGTATTCCGCTTCCAACTGCGCGCGCGCATCGCGCGTGAGATGATCAAAGATCACACGCCCCTCCAGATGATCCATTTCATGCTGAGCGCAGATCGCGGCGAACCCGTCCAATTGCGTTGTCACCTGTGCGCCATTCAGATCCGTATAGCTCAGCTCAATCGCGCCCGGACGCGTCACATTCGCGGATACGCCAACAATCGACAGGCACGCCTCTTCATTTGTGCTGTGCGCATCGCCAACGGGTGAGATAGTCGGATTGATACAGACCAAGGGGCTCATATCGCCCTCTTTCCACGTCGTATCCATCACAAACAGCCGTTGCATCACACCAACCTGCGGCGCTGCAAGACCGCGACCGGGGGCGCTATACATCGTCTCAAACATATCGCCGATCAGTTGCTCAAGCGCGGCATCGATAGCCTCAACCGGCGCGCAAACCACAGACAAGCGCGCATCCGGCCACATGACAATCGGCAACACGCTCATCCGCGCGCCAATTCGCGTTTCAGTTTCTGCATCTTGCGGGTGATCATTTGACGCTTGAGCGGTTTCAGGTGATCGATGAACAACTTGCCCTCAAGGTGATCAATTTCGTGCTGCACGCAGGTCGCCCAAAGCCCGTCCATATCGCGCTCTTGCAGGTTGCCGTCCAGATCAAGCCATTCCACGCGCACCTCTTTGGGGCGTGTCACATCGGCGTATTGATCGGGGATCGACAGGCACCCCTCGTCATAGACATTCAACTCATCCGAGGCGGCAATCACGCGTGGGTTCACCATGACAATCGGCTCTGGCGCGGCATCTTCTGCCTTGATGCAGTCAAGCACAATCAAACGGTCCAAAACGCCCACTTGCGGAGCAGCAAGGCCAATGCCGGGCGCGGCATACATCGTTTCAAGCATGTTATCAGCAAGCGTGCGCAACTTGTCCGAAATATCGGGCACAGCGGCGCAGGTTTTCTTAAGCCGCGGGTCGGGGTGGATCAAAATCTTAAGCTTCATAAAACAGCATTTAAGCCAGCATCACGTATACGGCAACAGCCCTTGCAGATTTGGCGCAATTCGGTAGCGTCTTGTTAACACTTAGCAGGAGTACACCCATATGAGTTTCGACGAAATCATCGACCGCCGCGGCACGCATTCAGTTAAATGGGACGCGATGGAGGCGATCTATGGTGTTTCCGCCGATGACGGTATCTCGATGTGGGTCGCAGATATGGATTTCCGCCCGCCGACCTGTGTCTCAAACGCGGTTGCAAAGATGCACGAACACGGTGTTTACGGCTATTACGGCGATGACGCGCCCTACCGCAGCGCGATTTGCTGGTGGATGAAAACCCGCCATGGTTGGGATGTGGATCCCGCTGGCATCTTTACCACACATGGGCTGGTGAACGGCACCGCCATGTGCGTTGATGCCTTTACCAATACAGGCGAGGGCGTAGTGCTCTTTACCCCCGTCTATCACGCCTTTGCCAAAGTCATCACAGCGGCTGGCCGTGAGGTAGTCGAGTGCGAGATGAGCAATGTCGATGGCCGCTACGAGCTCGATTTCGATGCGTATGATGCGCAAATGACCGGCAATGAAACCATGCTGGTCTTCTGCTCGCCGCATAACCCCTCTGGGCGCGTGTGGAGCAAGGGTGAATTGCAAGCCGTCGCCGCCTTCGCCAAGCGCCACGAGCTGATCCTTGTGTCCGATGAAATCCACCATGATCTGGTGTTTGATGGCCACACGCATGTGCCAATGGCCAATATCGCTGGCATCGAGGATCGCCTTGTGATGATGACCGCGAGCACGAAAACCTTCAACATCGCGGGCTCGCATTCGGGGAATGTGATCATTGCCGACCCGGATCTGCGCGCGCGCTTTGCTGGACGCATGATGGCGCTGGGGCTCAGCCCGAACTCCTTCGGTTTGTTCATGGCAGAGGCAGCCTATTCACCCGAGGGTGCCACATGGGTCAATGATTTGGTGCAATACCTTGATGGCAATCGCCGCGTGTTTGATGCTGGCGTGAACGCCATTCCGGGGCTGAAGTCGATGAACATGCAATCCACCTATCTCGCTTGGGTTGATTTTGAGGGCACAGGGATGAGCCGCGATGAATTCACCAATCGCGTGCAACAAAACGCACGCATTGCGGCAAACCACGGTCCGACGTTCGGCAAAGGCGGTGAGAGTTTCCTGCGCTTTAACTTCGCCACCCCGCGTGCGCGCGTCGTGGAAGCGGTTGAGCGTTTGCAAGCAGCCTTTGGCGATTTGCAGTAGCAGCATGAGGTGTCTGCAACATCTCTTTGCAGCGCTGTTCATAGGATTGATCGCTAGCCACGCTAGCGCCGAGAGTTGCCCAAAGAAGTATCGTTTCGTCGATTTCGGCGACACCGATCAAAACGGCACTTTACGCAAAGGCGGCACTATTTTTCGCGCATTTGATGCCAGTAACACCCATTTGTTGCACCGCGACAGCGTGATCTGTCACGCGGTTCCAGAAAATGGCATCGACGGGCGCGCCCTGAAAATTCCAGTGGTGTCGCGCTTTGCCATTGATCTGGATATCGCCAAACTGAACCTTGCGGAAATGCAGCTTGCCAAGTCAGAAGACGTCATCGCTGCAGCAGACCAAAACGCAGCGCGTCATCGCGCAACGCTTGCGAAAGCAGGCACAGAGACAGTCAAAAGCGACAGCTATCTTTGCGCCCAAACAGCCGCGTCCCCAAGGGCCAGTTGCCAAGTCCTTTCGCCTTATCAAACCAATGCAGCGCTGGTGATCTATTGCAATCAAGCGATGTGCGAAATGCCTGTGCTGGTCTATGACGAACAGGTCATTGTTTCGGCTAAATGGCTGCGAGGCGCAGCCGAACTCACCCAAGTCGGCGGCGAAATCTCGCGAAAAATCTATGACATCGTGCGCTTCCTAGCGCCGCATCTACAAAGCGCGCATTAGGCCGCTTTTAATCGATCGGCTCTTCGAGCAGAGCCCCTTCGACAGGTCGCAACACATGCGGCATGCTCGGATCATAAAGCGCTGAATCTTTAAAGTCGCGAATATTCCCGAGCACAGGCCCCACAAGCGTCAATGCCGTGCGCGTAATTTTTTCCGCGCGCACCTTTTTATGGATGTCTTTCAAGGTGCCGCGAATGAACATCTCGTCCGGCCAACCGACGCGGTAGGCCACGACGACGGGACATTCTTCACCGTAATGTGGTGACAGCACGCGCACGATCTCGCGCAGATTGCGCACACCCAAATGGATCGCCAAAGTCGCGCCCGTGGCGGCAAAATTCTCCAGCGTTTCTTTGGGTGGCATCGATGTGCTCTTCATCGACACGCGCGTCAGCACGATAGACTGCGCCACCTCCGGCACGGTCAACTCTTGTCCCAAAGCCGCAGCCGCCGCCGCATAAGCAGGCACGCCGGGGATAATCTGATAATCAATTCCATCTGCGCGCA
>CAYQZI010000022.1:0-4168 GCA_964421835.1 uncultured Planktotalea sp. | reverse complement strand
GCCGCATAAGCAGGCACGCCGGGGATAATCTGATAATCAATTCCATCTGCGCGCAACCGGCGGATTTGCTCCGCAATCGCCCCATACAAGGACGGATCGCCAGAATGCACCCGCGCGACATTCTCTCCGCGCCCATGCGCTGCAACGATCTCTGCATGCGTATCATCAAGCGTCATGGCTGCTGTGTCCTTAACGATGGCCCCTTCAGGCGCGCCTGCGACAACCTCTTCCGGCACCAAGGACCCTGCGAACAAACAGACCGGGCATTCAGCAATCAAACGCTGTGCTTTTAGCGTCAACAACTCAGGATCGCCCGGACCCGCGCCAATAAAGAAAACCGTCATCGCTTCACCTCGCCAATAAACTCAATCACGACGCTTGCTCGCTCAAGTCGCCGTCAATTTTGCGCGCATATCCGCGCGGTGTGTACATGCGCGGGCCAGTCCCAAGCTGCGCAAGTTTCGAATTGGACGAGCCAACCAAAACAACGGTCAGCATGTCGACCTCATCCACTTCCAATTCGTCCAAACGTCGATAGCGCACATGTTCTTCGGGCCGCCCCAAGGACGACGCGAGCATCACAGGCGTATCGCTCGGACGATGCTGCAACAAAATATCGCGCGCTTGCGCCAACAAAGTACGCCGCGTTTTCGAAACGGGGTTATAAAAGGCAATGACGAAATCGCCCTCTGCCGCCGCTTTCAAACGGCGCAGAATGTCGGCCCTTGGTGTCAACAAATCGCTCAAAGAAATCGCACAGAAGTCATGCCCCAAAGGCGCACCAGCGCGCGCCGCAGCACCTTGCAATGCAGACACACCGGGTGAGCATATGACCTCAACGCGGCGCGCCGCGTCCGTTATGCCCATCTCATCCGCCCCGCGATCCATCAGCTCGAACACAAGCGCGCCCATGGCGTAAATCCCCGCATCGCCCGAACAGACCAAAGCAACGTTCTTACCTTGTCCGGCTTGCTCCAGCGCATAGCGACACCGTGCTTCTTCACCGCCTAATGGAAAATCAGACCGCTCTTTGCCAATCGCCAAAGGCCCGAGCAAATCAATATACAGCCCATAGCCCACAAGCTCTTCCGCATCGGCAATCAGGCGCGACACTTCAGGCGTGCGCCAGCTCGCTTGACCAGGACCAATGCCCACGATCGACAAGGTTCCCCGTGCGCGACCTTTCAGCTCGGCCAGGGGTTCAACAGCTTCCCCCAAGGCCACCGTGACATTCGCCGTCTTGCGTTTCGAGATGCGCAAAGCCCCTTCAGCCCCAACCATCGCCAAAGCCGCCGCTTCACTTACTCCATGGCAGCCAACTTCTGCGAACACCACATCAGAGGGGTTTTCTAAACGCGATGTCTCCGCTTCCAGCTCTTCTGCCGAGAAAAGCCGTAAAGGCTTGCGGAGGCGCTGTGCCACGTCAATCATCGCAGGCTCGTCGCCCTTCAGATCAATAGAGGCCACTGCGGCAACCGACCCTTCGGCAACGCCAGCTTCCGCCAAAACCGTTTGAACCTGTGTCCACATTTCCTGCGGATCCGCATCACGCGCGCAACCAAGCCCCAGAACAAACCTCTGGGGATGATAGACCAAAGCGCTCTGAGACCTCTCAACAGGTGCCTCGCTCACATGCAAAGCAACGCCGTTTTCTGTGCTTTCAAGATCAAAAATATTCTCGCCCACAACCTGCACGCCAGCGCCGCCAAGCATCTGTGCCATCGCGCTCTTGGCATCCTCAGGATTGGCCAGCTCATATCCCAAAGGCGGTTCATCCAAAGCGACACCCATCGCCACATCCCCCGCTGTCGTGACAGCCGCAACGCCGCCCAGCGCCTCGGAAATTTCGCGCGCCAATCGGTTCGCGCCGCGATGTCCGCCCAGCAAGGGAACGACAACAGATCCATCCTCGCTGACTGACACAACGGGTGGCTCCGCGCGCTTGTCCGCCAACAAAGGCGCGACACCACGGATCAAAATGCCGCTCGCACAGACCCCAACCATTGGCACGCCCGCCGCAAACAAATCGCGCGCATGATCCAGCGCATTGGCAAAGAACGCGTCCGCCGTTTCGACACGTCCTTCGCGCCCATGCACCTGAGCATCAATCGCTTGCGCTACGCGGTGCGCGGTGGCTTCACCAGAGCGCGAAAGCGCCAGTACAACGGGTCTTATAGCCACGGATCGGCTCCCTTGGTCAGTAATATCATCGAAAAATAGGGCGCTTTCTCAGGCGCATCGCAGAGCGGCAAAACCAGCTCTTCCGGCAGGCTTGCGCGTTCCACATAAACTGCGTGCGACGTCAACCCAAGCGCGTCAATCACACCTTTGATCTTTGCCAAATGACGACCCACCTTCATGATCGCTACGCTCTCCGCACCTTCAATGCGCGTGCGCAATTCTGCTTCGGGCAAAGGTCCGGGCAATATAGTCAAGCGCTCATTGCGCGCCGCCAACGGCTTACCGGCGCGCGCAGCACATGTCGTGATGGAGGTCACACCGGGCACGACTTCGACCTCAAACTTTTCGGACAAACGCGCGAAAAGATACATGAAGGAGCCATAGAAGAACGGATCGCCTTCGCACAGGCAAACAACATCCTCGCCAGCATCCAAAGCCTGTGCAATCTCCGCCGCACCTTTGTCATAAGCGGCTTGTGCAGGGGCGCGCTCCACGCTCATTGGCACGTCCATCACAATTTCGCGCGCCGCTTTAGGGATCACATCCGCCGCGATAGAGCGCGCGAAACTCGCCGCCCCGGCAAGCGTGGGATAGGCCACAACAGTCGCAGCAGCGATAAGACGGTGCGCGCGCAACGTCATCAACTCAGGATCGCCCGGCCCAAGGCCAACGCCATAAAGCTTGCCAGTCATCGCTTGATCAAACTCCATTGCGTCACAGGCATCAAAGGACGCCACCCCGTCAACGGCCCAACAGGTTCCGCACGATTGACTTGCAGCTTAACCAACTGGCCCCCATGACGTTTATGCAAGCCAATCAGCACCGCTTCGCTTTCCAGTGTCACCGCATTCGCAACCAAGCGTCCCAACGGGCGCAAAGCATCCCAAGCGGCCTCAAACACTGCCTCGGATAAGCCACCACCGATAAAAACAGCATCGGGTGCGGCCAATCCGCTCAGAGCTTCTGGCACTTTGCCGTCGATCAATTCCAACTTAGGCGCGCCCAGCGCCAATGCGTTCGCAGCGGCCATTGCACGCCTGTCTGCGCGGGGTTCAATCCCAATCGCACGGGCATAGCGCGCAGCGCGCATCCATTCGACCGCGACTGATCCACAACCCGTGCCAATATCCCAAAGAAGCGCACCCCGCATGGGCATCAATTTCGCCAAGGTTGCGGCGCGCACCTCTTGCTTGGTCATTGTGCCGTCGCTTTGAAACAACTCATCCGCAAGACCCGGCACACGTGGCAAAAGGGCCGCATCAGGCGCAGCAATGCATTCAACCGCCATCGTATTGAACGCAGGCACCTCATGCGACCACTCAGCTGCAATCCCATCAAAGCGCTGCTCATCCGCGCCGCCCATCGCCGCAAGCACCGTCAGTTTGCTTTGCCCAAATCCACGCTCCGTCAAGAATTGAGCGATCTGCGCAGGCGTTTCCGCTCCGGTGGTCAGGATCAACAAACGAATATCCGGCTGGATATAGGCGATCATCTGCTCGACAGGGCGGCCATGCACTGTCAGCGTTTCCACATCCGGCATCGACCAGCCCATGCGCGCGCCAGCCAATTGGAACGCGCTGAGTTGCGGATGATAAATAATCTCGCTTGGATCAATTGCGCGACCAATGCGCGCGCCAACGGAGAACCACAAAGGATCGCCCGTCGCCAAGACAACAACACGTTTGCCGCGAAACCCCTCCAAAACATCAATCAGCGCATCAAAGGGGGAGGGCCAAGCGACACGTTCGGCCTGAACCGCCGCGCTCAAGCGATGATGGCGATCACCTCCGATAATAATCTCCGCCGCCTCAACAACCGCGCGTGTGGCAGGGGCAAGACCGTCCATCCCGTCTTCGCCAATTCCTACGATATGAAGCCAGGGCTCAGACATGATCTTCCTCTCTCCACAAATATCCCCGCCGGAGGCATCTGATTTTTCTCGAAAAATCGCTCATCTTTCTTCAGGCAGTCCAGCCGCCAAAGCATT
>CAYQZI010000021.1:0-25579 GCA_964421835.1 uncultured Planktotalea sp. | reverse complement strand
GTGGCAGGTTATCGCCAAACCATGCGGCGCAGGCCCCAAAGAGCGTGAGGATCAGTACCCACAACAGCATCGAGCCCTCGTGATTGCCCCAAACGCCGCTGATCTTGTAGATCATCGGCTTGGCCGAATGCGAGTTCAGCCAGACCAACCGCAGAGAGAAATCAGAGGTTACAAACGCATAGGTGAGCGCCGCAAAGGCAAAGGCCGTGAACAGGAATTGCATCTTGGCCGCGGGTTCGGCGACGGCCATCCAACCATACCAATGTTTGTGCGCGCCGACCAAGGGCACGATGGCTTGCACGACCGCAATAAGGAACGCGAGGATGAGGGCGAAGTGTCCGAGTTCTGTAATCATGGGCGTGAGTATAGGGCGCGCCCTGCCGCTCGCCAATAATAATCGCGTCTTTCAAAAGTTCACATTGTCGCGGGATCACTTGCGCGTCTTGGCCCAATCGCGCAAAGCCGCATTATTTGGAAAGTGGTTCGCCAGTTTTGGCGCGGGGGCGCGCGGCGTTTGCGGTTTTTGCGACGCCTGTGGCAGCTTTGACGACTTGGGCTGGGCGGGTTTGTCCTGCATCGCATCCAACGCTTTGAGACTGTTCAGCACAGTTGGCGTATTGCCAAGCGACGCGGCAATTTGCTTTTGAAATTGCTGGGTTTTCACCTGATGGCGCGCGCCAAAATAGAAAGAAACGATTGCGCCGAGAAGCCACCAAAGCGGCTCCGGGACCAGCGCAATGCCCTGCATGCGCGAGGCGAACCAGATCGGATCCGCCATTGCCGCCACGAAAAGCCCCAGTGTGCCAAGCGCCATAGCAGGGCGCGGAATGCGGTTGAGCGCATCCATAAAGCGGTCAAACAGCCCGCGTTGCTGCACCGCGAACTCGCCCGCAAATTGCGCCAAAGCATCGCCGCGCATCACCGCCTCGCGCGCGGCGCCTTTTTCGGCGTTCTCCACAAAAACTTCGGCGGTGTCGCGGATTATGTTGGTGCCGCCGCCAAAAACCATCCCGAAGATGCGATCAATCAAGCCCATTTTGCAGTCCTTTTTTGAAATTGTCTTTGCGAGAGGTGATATTTTGCGGTCAAAAAACTCTCTGCGCGGGTGATCCAGCCGCCTTTGCCCCCTGCCCGCGTGCGCGCATATTTGCGGCTTGCCGCGCGTTTATCGGCAAGGCGAAAGTAATAATTGCGCCGCTCAATCGCATAGGCATCGCTAAAATGATCGGGCGCCAGATCATAAGCGCGGGTCGCAGTCGCAATTGTCATGGGGCCAATCACACCGTCAATATGGCACTCAAACCCCATCTTCACCAACAAGCGCTGCAAAAGTTTCACCGCATTGCCGCCTGCGTTGACATACATATCAAACACGCTGGCTTGCACCGCTTGAGGCAGCCCTGCGATCCGCGGTTTCTCGAAATAATGCTGGATAAAAATGTCTATCGCTTGCGCTTGGCTCAGGCGTTTCACATCCGCCGCGCTCACGCGGCCATCACCAGTCAAATCAAGGCCGAGGCGGCGCATGGTGTGGATTGTTACGCCAAAATTCGTCGCTCCGCCCGGATCGTCGGGGTCATTTACATACCCGCCTTCGCGCTGCACGATTTCAGCCGCCAAAGCGCGCACATCAGCATTTTCAAAAGTACTCATCGCCCTTGCTCCCTTGCAAAAAACAAGGGTCACAATGCGCGCGGCTTGGTTAACGAAACGCTAGCGCAGAGCGCGCTCAAGCATCGGGTTCTTGATAAACGCCCTGTTCTTTCAAAGCATCGACAACCTCTTTGGGCATATAGGTTTCGTCGTGTTTCGCAAGAATTTCAGAGGCTTCGAAGACGCCGTTAATGTATTTTCCCATACCAACCATGCCTTGGTTCTCTTCAAAAAGATCCGGCAATACGCCTGAATAGGTCACAGGAATGCTCGCCCCGCCGTCGGTCACGGCAAAGCGGATCACTTCGCCGACGCCGCGCTCGATAGAGCCCTCAACAACCAAACCGCCGATGCGAAACACCTCGTTTGGCTGCGGTGGTTCGGCGATGATCTGGCTGGGCGCGCGAAACAGATTTATGCCATCGCGCATCGCATAGCCAATCAGAACCGTCGAAAGCGTTAGCGCAACCGCCGCAAGCGCAACCACCTGAATACGGCGCTTTTTCTTGAGACCTGTCATTGCCATAGCAAACTCTCCGCTCGATTAGGGGAAGCACGGCGCGAGCATGAGCCCGTCCGTTTCCTGCAGACCTAACATCAGATTGGCATTCTGCAAGGCCTGCCCACTGCTTCCTTTTGTCAGGTTATCAAGCGCCGCCACGACAATCGCGCGCCCCTCGATCCGATCCGCCGCCACGCCAATATGACAGAAATTACTGCCGCGCACATGATGCGTGCTGGGCGTTTCACCCATGGGAAGCACTTCGATGAACGGCTCATCCTCGTAACGCGCAACCAAGGTATCCTGGATCGTCTGCGCATCGCCAGAGACATAACACGTCGCCAGAATACCGCGGTTCACAGGCAGCAAATGCGGCGTGAATTGAATCCGCACCTCGCGCCCTGCAAGTTTGCTAAACTCTTGATCAAACTCACCCAAATGGCGATGCGTGCTGCCGAGCGCATAAGCGTGATAGCCCTCGGACAATTCCGCATGTAGCAGGTTTTCCTTTAGGCTTCGCCCGGCGCCGGAGACTGCGCATTTCAAATCGAGAATAATATCATCAAGGCCAATCACCCCTGCCGAAATCAAAGGCCGAAGTATGAATTGTCCTGTCGCCGCATTGCAGCCCGTTCCGGCCACAAGCCGCGCGTCTTTTATCTCTGCGCGGTAAAATTCGCTAAGGCCATAAACCGCTTCTTTCTGGATATCCACAGCGCTATGCGGGTTGCCATACCACTGCTCATACGCCTCTGGATCGCGCAAACGGAAATCCGCTGACAAATCAACGATCTTAAGATCACGGGGGAGTTTGGCGATCACCTCTTGGCTGGTTTTATGAGGCAGCGCGCAAAACGCCAGATCGATATCGCTGAAATCGATATCCGCAATCTTTACCAAATCGGGCAGATCAAGATGGCGCAAATGAGGAAACACCTGCGCCAGTGGTTGGCCTGCTTTACGCTCGCCCGAAAGCGCTGTGATGCGCATGCTGGGATGGGTTGCGATAAGCCGGATCAGTTCAGCACCTGTGTAGCCAGAGGCACCAAGAATTGCGATATTTTGTGTCATGTCATTGATCTTTCTAAAGAAATACCTGTCGGATACGCTTGACGCTTCAAGCCTGTTCGAAAGAAATTTCTCGTCGCATAAATTGGGTCGCGCGATCACTTACGCGCGCGGGATCGCCGCTGGTGAAATAGCGATGGGTTTTGCCCGTGCCAATGAAATCGGGGCGCCGCTCGATGTAATCGGCAAGGCTTTCCGCCACAAGACTGGCTTGCGAGTAGACTTTGACATCTGCGCCCAAAGCCGCCTGAAAATGCGTTTCCATCAAAGGGTAATGGGTGCAGCCCAAAATGGCCGCCTGCGGTTTTGGCATTTTGCGCATGAGCGCGTCCACATGGCTGCGCACCAAGGCTTCGGCCAAAATCATATCGCCGTCCTCAATTGCATCGACCACACCGCCGCAGGCCTGTGCCTCTACGTCGACGCCAATCGCGCGAAACGCCAATTCGCGTTGAAACGCGCGGCTGGCCACGGTGGCGGGGGTTGCAAAAACCGCCACTTCCTTCACAGCCACTTCGCGCGGCGGCGAATTATCGCCCCATTGCCGCTCTGTCAGCGCTTCGATCAGCGGTACGAACACGCCTAAGACCCGTTTGCCAGTGGGCACGCCCGCCTCTTGCATCCGCCGCAGCGCCGCCGCTGAGGCTGTGTTGCACGCCAATATCACCAGATCGCAGCCGTTCTCCCACAGGTATTCGACCGACTTTTTGGTCAATTTGTAGATGTCATCAGAATCGCGCACGCCATAAGGCGCATGGGCACTATCGGCGTAATAGACGAAAGGCACATCCGGCAGGCGCGCGCGCGCAGCATCAAGCACGGTCAAACCGCCAAGGCCACTATCGAAAATCCCTACTGCCATCTTGCCACTCCACCGAATGCGCGTCGTTTCACGCGCACTCATACGCGCCCAGTTTGCAAAAATCTATACGCGTTATTCCGCAGCCTGTGCCATATCCGTGCCGCCCGCATTGATCACACTCAAGAGTTCCTCGCGGCGTTTGGCTGCTTTGCGCTCGTTGGCTTCTTTGACTGGGCCAAAACCTCTGATCGACAGCGGCAATTCTGCAAGCGCGATCAAAGCATCCTGCGTATTGGGTCCAAGCTTGGGCAACAGCGCTTTCATGTCGCTTTCAAATTGCGCAATCAACGCGCGCTCCATCTTGCGTTCCGCCGTGCGCCCGAAAGGATCCAGCGGCGTGCCGCGCAGGCGTTTCATTTTGGCAAGCAGCTTGAAACCGCGCAGCATGCCAGCGCCATATTCCTTTTTCATTGGCCGACCATCTGCGCCAATTTTGCTGAGCATTGGCGGGGCAAGATGAAAGGTAAACTTGAGATCACCCTCAAAGGCTTCTTCCGCCTTTTCAGCCGTCATCAGATGCAGCCGCGCGACCTCGTATTCATCTTTATAGGACAGCAGTTTGTGATAGCCCTTGGCAACCGCCTCTTTCAGATCCGTGTTTTCAATCGGCTCCACCAGTTTGCGATAGCGTTTGGCAAGACGTTTGCTTTGGTATTTCACCAAATGATCCGCGCGAAAGGCGATCTTTTCCTCGAGCGTTTTGGGCAAAGAGACGACGTTCGGGGCGAGCAGGTTTTCTACCTCACTCGGGTGCAAAACCGCCCAGCGACCCACGTCAAAGGCATAAAGGTTCTTTTCAACCGCCGCGCCGTTCAAGCGGATCGCGCCTTGCATCGCCTCTAATGTGAGCGGGATCAAGCCTTGCTGCCACGCTGCGCCAAAGACCAGCATGTTCGAGAAAATGGCATCCCCAAGCACCACACGCGCCAGATCTGAAGCATCGAAGAGATCAACACGCTCGCGCAGCCGCGCAGTGAGCGAGAGCTGCAATTGCTCGGCCGGCAGTTTGAATTCCGTATTGCGTGTGAAATCGCCTGTGATGATCTCGTGACTGTTGACCACCGCGCCTGTCTGACCTTCTTTGGTCAGCCCAAGGGTAGCAGCACCTGCGCTCACAACCAAATCGCCGCCAATCAAGGCATGCGCTTCGCCCGTTGCGACGCGAATGGCAGAGATATCTTCAGGGCGATTGGCAAGGCGGCAATGAATGTGCACGGCGCCGCCCTTTTGCGCAAGGCCCGCCATCTCCATCATGCCCGCACCCTTACCATCAAGTTGCGCCGCTTGCGCAAGCACCGCGCCAAGCGTGACAACGCCAGTGCCGCCAACGCCTGTGATCACGACGTTATGAGTGCCGTTAATGACGGGCAATTTTGGCAGCGGAAGCTCGGGCAGGCTCAGCGCAGCGGTCGCCGCTTTTCGCGGGGTCGCACCCTCTAGCGTCACAAAAGACGGGCAAAACCCTTTGACGCAGGAAAAATCCTTGTTGCAGCTCGATTGATCAATCGCACGTTTGCGCCCCAATTCGGTTTCATGCGGAACGATCGACACGCAATTGCTTTGCACGCCGCAATCACCGCAACCTTCGCACACATCAGGATTGATAAACACGCGTTTGTCCGGATCAGGAAACAGCCCGCGCTTGCGGCGGCGGCGTTTCTCTGCGGCGCAGGTTTGCACATACAAAATGACGGACACGCCTGTGGTTTTCGCAAAAGCCTCTTGCACGGTTTGCAGCTCGGCGCGCTCATGCATCGCCATACCGCTCGGGAAGGCGCTTTTGTCCACATCTTCCTTATCGTCATAAACAACCGCGATGTTTTGAATGCCCATCGCGGCAACCTCCCGCGCGATGCGCGGCGCATCAAGGCCACCATCATTGCCCTGCCCCCCCGTCATCGCGACGGCGTCATTATAAAGGATTTTATAGGTCATCGTCGTGCCAGCGGCGACGGCGGCGCGAATGGCTTGGATGCCCGAGTGATTATAGGTGCCATCACCAATATTCTGGAACACATGTTCGCGTGTGGAAAACGGTGCTTCGCCGATCCAATTCGCGCCCTCGCCGCCCATATGCGTGAAGCCAAGCGTGTCGCGGTCCATCCATTGCACCATGAAATGGCAGCCAATCCCCGCATAAGCGCGGCTGCCGCTTGGGACTTTCGTCGATGAATTATGCGGACAGCCCGAGCAGAAATAGGGCAAACGCGCCGCAAGCTCTGGCGCATTGTCGGCGCGCTTTGCCTCGTCCAATGTTGCAAGCCCTGCCTTGATGCCATCTGTGGCGCAGCCCTCGTCCAGCAAAATATCGCCAAGATTTTGCGCAATCATCATCGGATCAAGCGCGCCGCGCACAGGGAAGAGCGCCTTGTCATTCCAACGCTCGCCAAAAACGCGCGCGCGCTTTGGTGCGTCAAACAGCGCCTCCTTGATCTGCACTTCTATCAGCTTGCGCTTTTCTTCAACGACAACGATCAGATCCAGATCAGCAGCCCATTCATTAAAGCCCTTCATATCCATAGGCCAAGTTTGCCCTATTTTATAGGTACTTAGCCCGATACGCTGCGCCTCCGCCTCATCAATATTAAGCAAAGAGAGCGCATGAATAAGGTCAAGCCAGTTTTTGCCAGCGGCGACAAAACCAATCTTGGCGCCCGTTTTGCTCCACACCTCTTTGTCCATTTTATTGGCATGGCTGAACGCCTCGGCAGCTTGACGTTTGTAGTCGGTCAGCCGCGCCTCTTGCAGCGTGCGATCATCGACAAGGCGGATGTTAAGGCCCCCCTCTGGCATCTCAAACGCAGGCTCGACAAACTGCAATCGATGCGGATCGCCATTGACGACAGATGTGACTTCGACCGTGTCTTTCATCGTTTTGAGGCCAACCCAAACGCCTGCAAAGCGCGAAAGCGCGTAGGCATAAAGCCCGTAATCCATCATTTCCTGCACGCCGGCCGGGCTGACCACGGGCATATAGGAATCGATCATGGCAAATTCGGATTGATGCAGAACCGTGCTGCTTTCGCCGGTATGATCGTCGCCCATCGCCATGATCACGCCGCCGTTTTTTGAGGTGCCAGCCATATTTGCATGGCGCATAACATCGCCTGTGCGATCAACGCCCGGCCCCTTGCCGTACCAAAGACCGAAAACGCCCTCGTATTTTCCCTCGCCCCTTAGCTCTGCTTGCTGTGCACCCCAAAGTGCCGTCGCCGCAAGATCCTCATTGAGACCTTCTTCAAATTTTATGTTTGCTGCAGCGAGTGGTTTGGCCGCTCGGGTCATCTGAAAATCGACGGCTCCGAGCGGCGAGCCACGGTATCCGGTGACATATCCAGCCGTGTTCAACCCTGCCGCTTCGTCCCGCGCCTTTTGCATCAACATCAAACGCACCAAAGCCTGAGTGCCGTTCATCAAGACCTGAGTTTTTTCCAAATCGAATTTGTCGTTCAAAGATGTGGTTTGCAGGCTCATGTCGGTCCCTCCCAAGGCATACACGTCTGTCACTTGCACCCACGTTAGGTCATAAAAGCTGACCTTACTAGTGAAATCTCAAGTGACGGCGCGTTGATAAGCGCAGCGCGCTCGGATAGGAGTGTATTACCAAAGCGTAAATGTACCAGACAGAAAGTTATCGTCATGGATTGGGATAAGCTGCGAATATTTCATGCCGTTGCAGATGTCGGCAGCTTGACCCATGCGGGCGACAAACTGCATTTGTCGCAATCTGCGGTGTCGCGGCAGATACGCGGCCTTGAGGAAAGCTTGAACACCACTTTGTTCCATCGCCATGCACGCGGCCTCATTTTGACCGAGCAAGGCGAGCTGCTCTTTGACGCAACCTCAGCGATGATCAAGCGTCTCGATGCAGCAGAAGCACGGATCAAAGACAGCGAAGAAGAAGTGTTCGGCGAACTCCGCGTCACAACGACCACAGGTTTTGGCTCGCTCTGGCTCGCACCGCGCTTGCCGCACCTTTACGAAAAGTATCCTGATCTCAAGATTGACTTGATGCTGGAAGAGAAAGTGCTCGACCTGCCTATGCGCGAAGCAGATGTTGCCATTCGTATGAAAGAGCCGAGCCAAGCCGATTTGATCCGCAAGCGTTTGATGACAGTCCACATGCAGCTTTATGCATCGCCCGACTATGTCGCGCAAAATGGAATGCCCAAAAGCATTGAGGACATCGGAAATCGACGCTTGATCTGCCAGAATCCAAGAACGGTTCAAGTTGGAGCTGGCCTTCAGCTCGTCCAGCATCTGCTCGCCTATGATGTCCCCTCTATGTTAACCGTAAATAACTACTTCGGTGTGCTTCAATCTGTTCTGCATGGCCTTGGGATCGGTGTATTGCCCGATTACGTCACCCAAGATTTCCCTGAACTCGTTCGCGTGCTTCCTGACTTACGATCAAACGAAGTGCCTGTTTTTCTTGCTTACCCAGAAGAGCTGCGCCAATCCAAACGCATCCAGGTGTTCCGCGACTTTGTGCAAGAAGAAATCATCGCTTTTCGCAAATCACAGCGCGATGCTGCAAATGCTTAGTATTTCGCCATAAACCGTCCTTTTTCCGTTGCTCTTTCCCATATTTAGCGAACGTAGGTTTCCAAAACGTTAAACCGCGCGCAAAAATTTTTCGAAGGCAGCGTTTTTTCTTCACTCTATCTTAACCTGTGCTGATTAGATCAAAGGCGCTTCACCCTGCCACGCGGCTCGGGCATAACGTGCGGTAATTGCGACTCGGCCAAGGACCAATGACATGCATGATATTCGCGCGATCCGTGAAAACTCTGAAACCTTCGATGCGGCGCTTTTGCGGCGTGGCGATGCGGCGATGTCAGCGCAAGTCCTGGCGATTGACAGCGCGCGCCGCGCAAAAATACAAGCCGCCGAGCAGGCGCAAGCAGAGCAAAACAAGGCCTCTAAACTGGTCGGCGCAGCCAAAGCAGCGGGGGATGAGGCAGAGTTCGAACGCCTGCGCGCGTTGGTGGCCGAAAAAAAGGCCGCCGTCGCGCAACTCAACGAAGATGCCAAAGCAGAGGATGCGCGCCTGACGGATATGCTTGCACGCATTCCCAACTTGCCCGCGGACGATGTGCCGGATGGCACTGATGAAGAGGACAATGTCGAAGTCAAACGTTCCGGTACCCCAAAGAGCTTTAGTTTCACGGCGAAAGAGCATTTTGAGCTTTCTGGTGTTGCAGCTTCGATGGATTTTGACACTGCTGCCAAAATATCTGGCGCGCGTTTCGTAATGTTGAAAGGTGCCGTCGCACGCATTCACCGAGCATTGGCGCAGTTTATGATCGACACCCATGTGGATCACAATGGTTTGACCGAAGTGAACAGCCCTGTGCTGGTGCGCGATGATGCGATGTATGGCACGGATAAATTGCCAAAATTCGGCGAGGACAGTTACCAAACGACGAATGGGTGGTGGTTGGTGCCAACATCTGAAGTGCCGCTAACCTATTCCGTTGCAGGCGAAGTTCTTGACAGCAGCGCGCTGCCGATCCGTTTGACCGCCCACACGCTTTGCTTTCGCTCGGAAGCTGGCAGCGCGGGGCGCGATACTTCCGGAATGCTGCGTCAACACCAGTTTGAAAAAGTCGAAATGGTGTCTATTACGCATCCCGATGAAAGCGATGCGGAGCAAAAACGGATGCTTGGCTGCGCTGAGGGGCTGCTCGAAGCGCTCGAAATTCCTTATCGAACGGTTGTTCTATGTACTGGCGACATGGGATTCGGTGCAAAACGGACTTTCGACATTGAAGCGTGGTTGCCAGGTCAAAATGCTTACCGTGAAATCAGCTCCGTTTCGACCACCGGTGATTTTCAGGCGCGCCGCATGAACGCACGCTTCAAGCCAGAGGACGGCGGAAAACCGCAGTTCGTTCATACATTGAATGGGTCGGGCCTCGCGGTTGGGCGCTGTTTGATTGCCGTGCTCGAGAATGGCCAACAAAGCGATGGTTCTGTTAACCTACCAAGCGTCCTTGCGCCTTATCTTGGCGGCAAAACCAAGCTAAACGCGGCAGGCGTGCTCGTATAAACCACTGCCATTATCTTGAAAAAAGTGGGCCGCCGTCACCATCTCTCTTATAGTCATTTGTGAAATTAAAGTTTTATCCAAGCGGCGGAACAAGATCTTTTTCGGTTTCGATCGCCAAAAGTGTGCTTGCCGTGGGCGGCGCAGCTGTCTTGCTCGGTGCGCGCTAAATTGCGCCACGCCGCAATCGTTAACGATCTTTCGGCGTGCTCTTAAGGTGCTTGCGCAAGCGCGATTGCCCCGGTTTCTTGCGTCCTTTGAACGGGTTAGCATCGTTCTGAGAGCGCATATAAAGCCGGATCGGCGTGCCCGGCATATCAAAGTCAGTGCGTAGTCCGTTTACCAGATAGCGCGAATAACTCTCACTCATTTTGTCCGGCAAAGAGCACATCACAACAAAGCCCGGCGGGCGCGATTTGGCCTGCGTCATGTACCGCAACTTGATGCGTTTGCCGGCGGGCGCAGGCGGAGGATGCGCCTCAACCATGCCCGCAAGCCAGCGGTTCAAAGCAGCCGTCGGCACTCGCGTGTTCCAAGTCTCGTAAGCGCGCAGGATAGCGTCGTGCAAACGATCCAGCCCGCGACCTGTTTTGGCGGAAACCGTCACCAGCGGCGCACCGCGCAATTGCGGCAAAAGACGCTCGAAGCTCTCGCGCAGATCGCGCAGCTTGTTCTGTTTGTCGTCCTCGATGTCCCATTTGTTTACCGCAACAATCACCGCGCGACCCTCGCGCTCGGCCAGATCTGCGATGCGCAGGTCCTGCTGCTCGAAGGGGATCGCAGCATCCAGCAAAACAACCACCACTTCGGCAAATTTTACCGCGCGCAATCCATCAGAGACGGACAGCTTTTCAAGCTTGTCTTGCACCTTTGCTTTTTTGCGCATTCCTGCGGTGTCAAAGATGCGAATATGCGTTCCATGCCACTCCGTGCGCAGCGAAATCGCATCGCGCGTGATGCCAGCCTCTGGCCCGGTTAGCAGACGATCTTCGCCGAGTATGTTGTTGATAAGTGTAGACTTTCCAGCATTCGGACGCCCCACCACAGCGATCTGCATCGGCTTGCTTGCGGTTGGCATGACAAAGGGCGCTGCTTCGTCCCATTCATCCTCTTCATCCAAAGCCACGTCAATTTCCGGCGCTTGTTCGACAGCGCGCTCGGCGAAACCATCGGCGATGGGCATAAGCTGCGTGTAAAGATCATTCAAACCTTCGCCGTGCTCGGCTGACAGGCGAATGGGCTCGCCCAAACCAAGCGAATAGGCCTCGATCACACCTGCATCTGCGGCGGAACCTTCGCCCTTGTTCGCGGCCAAAACCACATGAGCCGAGCGCTTGCGCAAAATTTCGGCGAAAACCTGATCCGCAGGCGTTACCCCTGCGCGCGCATCAATCATGAACAGGCAAATGTCGGCCATATCCACAGCACGTTCGGTCAAACGGCGCATGCGGCCTTGCAAGCTTTCGTCGGTGGCTTCTTCAAGACCCGCAGTGTCGATCACCGTAAAGCGTAGGTCCGCAAGGCGCGCTTCGCCCTCGCGTAGATCACGTGTGACGCCCGGTTGATCGTCAACCAACGCAAGGCGCTTGCCGACAAGGCGATTGAACAGCGTGGATTTCCCTACGTTCGGGCGGCCCACAATGGCGAGTGTAAAGCTCATAAAAAGCTCCAAATGAAGGATCAGAGCGCCGCTCTAACCCAGAACCGCGCTTTATAAAAGGGCCGCCGTAGCGTGCGTGACCACACGCACCTTTGTTCAACGTAGAGCGTGTAGCACACCTTTGCGCGACACAACGTAGAGCGTGTTTCCCGCCACAACGGGATTCGTTGTTACACCGCCTGGCACCTCAACCGAACTCACAAGCGCGCCAGATTGCGGATCATAGCTGCGGATCAAACCATCGTTGGAGCCAATGCGCACCAGCCCGCCCGCAAGTACAGGTCCATAATGTGCAACTATTTCAACACTGCGGCGGCGGACTTCTTTCACAAAGAACGGCAAACGCGTGCCCCAGATCCGCTCGCCTGTGCTTGCATCAAGGCGCACCAATTCGTTGCGATCTGTTACTGCGAACACAGAGCCACCCGCAGGCCAGACCGGCCCAAGCGCGCCGTCTTTGGCTGTCCAGAGCCGCGCGCCGCTGTCTTTGTTTAGCGCGACGATGCGGCCAGAATAGCTGCCTGCATAAATTGTATCGCCCGCAATCACCGGATCTCCGGTGATATCGCTGACGGTTGTTGCCGCGATTCCGCGCCTATTGCCCGCCACGGCTGCATCCCAACGCCGCGTTCCGCCTTTGCGAAAGGCCGCTTGCAACTCGCCCGTGCCATAGGCGAAGACGACCAGGTCTTCGCCAACCGCGGGCGCGGGCCCGCCCGAAACGCGCGAAACGCCATTTGAGCCTTCCAATTGCCAAACAACGCGGCCCGAGTCCGCGTTCACAGCCCATGCGACATTGTCGCCGCCAACCACATAGACAAGGCCACGCGAAATCGCGGGGGTTCCTGTGGTTGGGGCCAACAGGTCTTGTGTCCACAGCTCAGAGCCGCTCGCAGGATCAAGTGCGCGCAGTTTGCCAAACCCCGAAGTGACGATCAATTTGCCATCCCCGAAAGCCAGCCCGCCGCCCGCCGCATCAGTTTCGTTGTCCCGATCAGGCGTAAGGTTCACCGACCACAGCTTCGCGCCGCTCAGCGACAAGGCCGTCACAGTGCTTTTCGAATCCATCACAAAGATGCGCCCATCGGCGATCACAGGATCGGCCGTGACGCGGTATCGGCGGCTATCGCCTGCACCAATTGGCGCTGACCACTGAATGCCTGTCAGCGCGCTGGCCAATGCGGGATGCGCTGTTCGCGTTGCAGGTGTGCCAATGCGCTGTTGCCAGTTGGCATTGCTGCTTTGGCTCGCGAGCGAAATCGGTTGCGCTACGTTCTGCGCAAAAACCCGCTGCTCCGAGGTTTCGCCAAACGGCGCTCGCAAATCTTCGCGTTTGCCCGGAAGAATAACGTCGTCTTCTGCGCAACCTGCGAGAATGGCCGCCGCTATTCCAGCCATGATGAGTTTTGTCTGTGTCACCGCTCAAAGCCCCCTTTGATAGTGCAACCCGTCTGGTGCGGGTTTTGTATATTCGGCGAAGATCTCACCTATTGCTCAATTTTGCCCTGGTAGGACCTCGGGCTCGGCGCCCAAGGCGATAATGAGTTGTGTCGCGCGCTGACGCAAGCCTGCTGTCACTTCCGCGTCCACCACGATGCTTTGCAGTTTTTCGAGCGCCGCGTCTGTGTCGGCTGTTTCAATATCAATCAACGCCAACTGCTCGCTTGCCAACAGGCGCAAAGACATGCCCGGCGCGCTCAGCGCTTCCAGCCGAATACGGCGATCCTCAACGCTTAGAGATCCATCGCTTTGGCTTGCTGCTTTGAAAGAGGCGATCTGGCGGTAAATTTCTGGCAAACTGCCATCAACCGCGATTTTTTCCAGCGCATCCTGCGATCCCGCAGCGTCATCCGCCGCGCCCTGCTCGGCGGCCTGCATCAAAGATACAACAGCTTTTGCGCCCTGCGTGATGTCCTGATCGCGCACTGCCTCAAGGGCGGCAACACGCGCTTCGGGTTCATCCGCTTCAAGCGCCGCTAGGATTGCATCGCCAGCGGTCTGCGCTTTTGCGCGCGCTTGTGACTTGCTGTATTCGTTCAAAGCCGCACCGCCAACCAGAGCCAAAATTGCCAAAACAGCAATCCAGCCATAGCGGCGCATGTATCCATAAAGACGGTCGCGGCGGACCTCTTCGCTGACTTCTTCAATAAAACTGTCGGTATCGCTCATGCGCCTGCCCTAATCTTCATGTGCCGCAACTTTCTTGCCAGCCCCTTTTCGCCCCTCATATCGCGATGTCACAGCCCTGCCAAGGGGCCGTCACACCCTTGCCATGTGGCGCGCGCACTTTGGCGCAGTGACGCTGTTTGCAAAATCGTTAGAATATGTTGCGAAAGCGCCGCGGAAAAAAGTGATCTGAACTCGCGAGTTTAGCGTATAGCCTATAAGACATTGCACTTTGCAAGAACACGCCTATGTCGAGCGCAGATATCAATACCGATGACACTATCGTGTAAAAAGACCGATTTGAGGATGGCCCGCAAATGAAACTCATTCCCTTGATCACCGCCATTTTGGTGACTGGTTTCCTTTATTTTCTGGTTTTTGAGCGCGAGCAGCTCTTGGTCTTCGCTCAAGGGGATGCGCCCCAGACCTCCGAAACGGCCGACGGCGATGCGCAAACAGATGACGCAGAGCAAGCCAATGTTATTCGTGTGATCGCGATTAAATCCGAGGCGCGTCAGATCGACAGCGCCGTTATTTTGCGCGGTCAAACGGAAGCGACGCGCTCGGTTCAAGTGCGCGCGCAGACTTCTGGGCAGGTCGTGTCCGAGCCGCTGCGCAAAGGAACGTTTGTCAACGCCGATCAATTGCTGTGCCAAATCGACGTTGGCACCCGCGAAGCATCGCTTGCAGAGGCAAATGCCCGCCTCGCAGAAGCGCAAGCGCGCGTGCCTGAAACGCAAGCGCGGCTTGATGAAGCATTAGCGCGCCTTGATGAAGCGAAAATCAATGACAATGCCGCCGCAAAGCTCAGCGAGGGGGGCTTTGCCTCTGAAACGCGCGTGGCCTCTGCGCAAGCCGCCGTGCGCGCCGCAGAAGCGGCGGTGGCATCGGCGAAAAGTGGCCTACAAAGCACCGGTGCAGGCATCCAAAGCGCCGAAGCCGCGATTGCTGGCGTCAAGAAAGACATCGAGCGTTTGCAAATCACCGCGCCGTTCGAGGGGCTGCTGGAAACGGATAGCGCCGAGCTTGGCAGCCTTTTGCAGCCGGGCACTTTGTGCGCCACTATTTTGCAGCTTGATCCGATGAAACTGGTTGGCTTTGTGCCTGAAACCGAAGTGGACCGCGTTGAAATCGGCGCTTTGGCAGGTGCGCGTCTTGCGGGCGGGCAAGAGGTGCAGGGGCGCGTGACCTTCTTGTCCCGCTCTGCCGATCAAACAACGCGAACTTTTCGCGTTGAAATCCAAGTGCCCAACGGCGATCTTAAAATCCGCGATGGTCAAACCGCTGAAATCATTGTCGCCGCAGATGGTGCCAAGGCGCATTTGCTGCCGCAGTCCGCGCTGACCTTGAATGATGACGGCGATCTGGGCGTGCGCACGGTGGATGAAAACAGCACCGCACAATTCGCCAATCTGACGCTGCTGCGCGACACCGCACAGGGCGTTTGGGTCGCAGGACTGCCCGACACCGCCAATGTTATCACGATTGGGCAAGAATACGTAACAGACGGCGTCTCGGTCGAACCGAGCTATGAGGAGCCAAAGCAATGACTGGTATCGTCGATTGGGCCGCTGAACGCGCCCGCATGGTTATCGCCTTTATCGCCCTGACGCTGCTTGCGGGGGGCTTTGCCTATTGGGGTCTGCCAAAAGAGGGCGAGCCGGATATCGAAATTCCTGCGCTCTTTGTTTCTGTCCCCTTCCCCGGCATTTCCGCCGCTGACAGCGAAACCTTGCTTGTCAAACCGATGGAAACGGAACTTGCGGATCTTGACGGTCTAAAGCAAATCTCAGGCACCGCCGCGGAGGGCTACGCTGGTATCGCGCTTGAGTTCGAGTTTGGCTGGGACAAGACCAAGGTCATGGCCGATGTGCGCGACGCGATGAATGCCGCGCAGGGCAAATTCCCAACGGGCGCAGAAACCTACTCCATCAACGAAATCAACTTTTCCGAGTTTCCGATCATTATCGTTAACTTAACTGGAAATGTGCCTGAGCGCACGATGGCAAAAACCGCGAAAGACCTGCAAGAACGCATCGAAGCACTCGACGCCGTGCTTGAAGCGGGCATTGCGGGCAACCGCGATGAGATGCTTGAAGTTATTATCGATCCTTTGCGCCTTGAGGCCTATAACGTCACCGCAGGCGAGCTGATTAGCGTTGTGCAGAACAACAACCAGCTGATTGCAGCGGGTGAAATCGACTCTGCGCAAGGTACATTTGCGGTTAAAATCCCCTCGTCCTTTGATGATCAGCGCGACGTCTATGGCCTGCCTGTTAAGGTAAATGGCGACCGAGTTGTCACCCTTGGCGATCTTGCTGACATTTCTTTGACATTCGAGGACCGCATCGGAACAGCGCGCTTTAACGGCGAAACCTCTGTCGCGTTGCAGGTCGTAAAGCGCAAAGGCTTTAACCTGATCGACACCGCCGAGCTGGTAAAAACCACCGTCGAGGACGCAAAAGCAGAGTGGCCCGAAGCGCTGCAGGCCTCTATCGATGTGGGCACGTCAAACGATCAATCGCGCACGGTCGGCTCTATGGTGAGCCAGCTAGAAGGCTCGGTTCTAACCGCGATTGCGCTGGTGATGATCGTGGTTCTGGCCGCGCTTGGCACCCGCCCTGCGTTGCTTGTGGGTTTTGCGATCCCGACCTCATTCCTTTTGTGCTTTGTCTTCCTTGCGGTGATGGAAGTCACCATTTCCAACATTGTGATGTTCGGCCTGATCCTCGCGGTGGGCATGTTGGTGGACGGCGCCATCGTGGTGGTCGAATACGCTGATAAACGCATCGCGGATGGCTCTGGCCCGATGGATGCCTATGTGGAAGCGGCCAAGCGCATGTTCTGGCCCATCGTGTCCTCGACCGCGACGACGCTTTGCGCGTTTTTACCCATGCTATTCTGGCCCGGCGTTCCGGGCCAATTCATGGGCATGCTGCCCGTTACGTTGATCTTTGTTCTTTCCGCTTCGCTTGTTGTCGCGCTTGTGTATCTGCCGGTTATGGGCGGTGTCACAGGCCGCCTCAGCCGCGTCTTTGGCAATACATCCGATGCGCTGCGCGCCAAGTTCCCTTGGATCGTGCGCGCGATCTTGGTGCCGCCTGCGCTTTATTCTGTGTTCTTGGGCGCGATGCAGGTGCTAAACCCCGGCTATCTTTTTGGCGGCACACCGATTGGCGAGGGCTTTGTCGGAGCGCTTCCTGGCATCGCATTGTTCCTGTTTGGGGCCTTCGCCTCTTCGATCACCCTTGGCGCTGCAAAGTTCCAGCGTCAGCGCACGAAGATCAAAGCGGGCCATCGCCGCACGCTATTTGGTTTGGTGATCAAAGCGCTGACTGGCAATCCGGTCATGCCGCTTGTGAGCATTGCCGCGGTTGGATTCGTTGTGATGAGCACGTTCAGCTACTTCGGCGAGAACAACAATGGTGTTGAGTTTTTCGTGGAAAGCGAACCCGAGCAGGCCATCGTCTATGTGCTTGCGCGCGGCAACCTTTCGCTGACCGAAAAAGACGCGCTGGTTGCCAAGGCCGAGCAAGTCGTGCTGCGCCACCCGGGCGTTCAAAGCGCCTTTGCCTTTGCGGGTGAAGGAGGATTGAACACGGATGCCTCTGGTGCTTCTGCCCCGAAAGAAACGATCGGACAAATCCAGCTAGAGACTATTCCATGGGACAATCGCCGCGATCGCCCCGAACTCGATGGCGATTTGGTCATTGCCGAGCTGACAGAGCAACTCAAGCAAATCCCGGGGATCGAAATTGAAATCCTCGCGCAAGCGCGCGGTCCGGCCTCTGGCAAACCTGTGCATTTGCGCCTGAAAGGCGAAAACTGGGACGATCTGCTCGACGCTACGGCCCTTGCGCGGGCGCAGTTTGATCAAACAGAAGGGCTCACGCTGATTGAAGACACGCGTCCCCTGCCCGGCATTGACTGGCAGATTGATGTGGATGTTCAAAAAGCGGGTCGCTATGGCGCAGACGTGGCGACGGTTGGCGGCATGGTGCAACTGGTCACACGCGGCATTTTGCTTGATACCATGCGCGTTGATAGCTCGGATGAAGAAATCGAAATTCGTGTACGCCTCCCCGAAGAAGACCGCGTGCTTAGCACGCTTGATACGCTCAAAGTACGCACACGCGATGGTTTGGTGCCGCTCAGCAACTTCACCACGCGCAAGCCGGTCAACAAACTCGCCGAGATCAACCGCATTGATCAAAAGCGCTATTTCGATGTGAAAGCAGCGGTTGCGAGCGAACTTACCAAAGAGGTTGTTGGCGAGGATGGCTCACTCAAAGAGGTGCCAATCACCCCGAACGAGCGGATCGAGCTGCTGAACGAGTGGCTCGACACGGACCCGCTGCCCGCTGGCGTGGACTTTGAATGGACCGGCGATCAAGAGGACGAGGCGGAAAGCCAACGCTTCCTGTCGACCGCCTTTGCCGGTGCGCTTGGGTTGATGTTCATCATTCTATTGGCGCAGTTCAACAGCTTTTATAACTCTGTGCTTGTCCTGCTTGCGGTGATCCTCTCGACGACAGGCGTGCTGATCGGGATGCTGGTGATGGATCAGGCTTTCTCGATCATTATGACAGGGACAGGTATCGTCGCGCTTGCGGGTATTGTGGTGAACAACAACATTGTTCTGATCGATACCTATCAAGAGTATTCACGTTATATGCCCCGATTAGAGGCGATTGTGCGCACCGCAGAAGCGCGTATTCGCCCAGTTTTGCTGACCACAATCACGACCATGGCTGGCCTTGCGCCGATGATGTTCGGCCTCAGCCTTGATTTCATTGGCGGTGGCTTCTCGGTGGATAGTCCGACTGCGCTGTGGTGGAAGCAGCTTGCGACGGCGGTGGTCTTTGGCCTTGGCATTGCGACAGTGCTGACGCTGATCTTCACGCCCTCCATGCTGGCGCTTCGGGTCTGGGCGACGACCTATTTGCACTGGATCGCGCGCTTGCTGGCTCGGCTTTCGATGGGCCGCTCTAGCGCTGCTGCGCGCGATTGGGCGCTGCAGCGTGAGGCGCGCCGCGTGAAATCGCCCATGATCCTTTGGGATGAAGAGGACGACGCTGAAGAAGAGCTCGCCCCCGAGGCGGCACCAAGCATGATTATGGTCTCACCGCTAAAAGCTGCGGAATAACGGAAAAAGTAAGGTGCGTGATCTCACGCACCCTACGTCATGCCGCGTCTTCTGACTGCTGGCGGTGCCACAGACCCGCGTAACGCCCTGACAAAGCGAGCAATTCAGCGTGGCTGCCCTGCTCCGCGATCTGCCCGTCTGCAAGCACGACAATACGATCCGCATCCGCAATCGTCGACAAACGGTGCGCAATCGTAATCACCGTGCGCCCCTCTGCGGCGCGCGCCAAGGCGTCCTGAATTTCATGCTCCGTGCCGCTATCAAGCGCCGAGGTCGCCTCATCAAGCAGCAAGATCGGCGGGTTCTTTAACAAAGTGCGCGCAATGCCCACACGCTGTTTTTCACCGCCCGACAGCTTCAAGCCACGCTCGCCCACAGTTGTTTCATACCCATCAGGCAAGCCCATGATGAATTCATGGATCTGAGCCGCGCGCGCCGCCTCTTCAATCTCGGAATGGCTCGCGCCATCCTTGCCATAAGCGATATTGTAACGGATCGTGTCGTTGAACAGCACCGTATCTTGCGGCACCACACCAATTGCATCATGCAGACTGGTTTGGGTCACATCACGCACATCCTGCCCGTCAATCTGCAAACTGCCTGCTGTGACATCATAAAAGCGAAACAAAAGCCGCCCAATCGTCGATTTACCCGAGCCGGAGGGCCCGACAATCGCAATATTCTGCCCCGCAGGCACATCCAGATCGATGCCTTTCAAAATCGGCCGCTCATCATCGTAGCCAAAATGCACATCTTTCAATGACACATGCCCGCCGCCGATGTTCAGATCTGCCGCGCCTGCTTTCGTGGCCACTTCCGGCGGCTGCTCGAGCAGATCAAACATCTCGCCCATATCCACCAAAGCCTGGCGAATTTCGCGATACACCGTACCAAGAAAATTCAGCGGCATCGTGATCTGGATCATATAAGCGTTGACCATGACGAAATCGCCAACGCTCATCGTGCCATTCTGCACACCCATCGCGGCCATCACCATCACCACAACCAACCCTGTGGTGATCAAAAACGCCTGTCCAAAATTCAAGAACGCCAGCGAATACGACGTCTTTAGCGCCGCTTCTTGATAAAGCGCCATGGCGCTGTCATAGCGCCGCGCCTCTCGCGCTTCGGCGCCGAAATACTTTACCGTTTCAAAGTTCAAAAGACTATCAATCGCCTTTTGGTTTGCATCCGTATCTTGATCATTCATCTGCTTGCGCAGCTTCACACGCCACTCGGTCACGGCGAAGGTAAACCAAACGTAAAAGGCAATCGTCACGAAAACCGCCGCCAAATACCAAACATCGAACAAAAAGAACAAGATACCAGCAATCATCAGCAGCTCAAGCACCAACGGCCCAATCGAGAACAGCAAAAAGCGCAGCAGAAACTCCACGCCTTTGACGCCGCGCTCGATGATGCGGCTCAGCCCGCCTGTCTTGCGCCCGATGTGATACCGCATCGACAGACGGTGAATATGTTCAAAGGTTTTGAGCGCAAGCGCGCGCAAAGCCCCCTGCGCGACCTTGGCAAAGATCGCATCGCGCAATTGCTGAAAGCCATTCGACATCAGCCGCGCCAAACCATAGGCAATCGTCAAGCCCACGGCGCCAACGGCCAAATCCGGTGCCCCCGCATCCGAGAGCGCATCCACCGCGCGCGCATAGATCAAAGGCGTGCCAACAGCGACGACTTTTGCAAGCAGAAGCATTGCCAAAGCAAGCACAACGCGCTGTTTGACCCACAGCTTGTCCGCTGGCCAAAGATAAGGCGCGACGCGTCGAATGACCCGCCAGCCCGACTCGCGTTGCTCTTTGGAAAGAGCGGCATCTGTTGGGGTCAATTGTCTCATCGCGCGGCGTCCTTAGCTTTGGACCTAACAGATAAGCACGCGCGCGCAGAATGACCAGTTAACGGTTACTCTGGGATCGTGAAAACTTGCCCCGGATAGATCAGATCGGGATCTTTGATGCTCTCGGCATTTGCCTCGACCACGCGCGCGTAAAGCGTGCCGCTGCCATAGCGCTCTTGCGCAATCGCCCAAAGCGTTGCGCCGGGCTGCACTGTCACCGCTTGGATCAGTTTTTCAGGCGCAGTTGCGGCAGCCAATAATTCAGGCTCTTCGCGCTTAAAAGGCGTTTCAACCCGCGCCACGACATCGCCCGCCTCATTCAACTCATCTACGCGCAGCGTGTAAATGCCAGTATCAACCGCAGGCAAACCCATGTGCCAATCACCGTTCGCCGCAATTTGCGAGGTCGCAACAGGGCGATTGTTCAAATAGACGCGCACAAATTCACCGCCGCCAGACCCTGTCAAAGCCACATCACCAGAATCATCGTAAGAAATAGAGCCAAGCAAAGCCGTCATCGCATCCGGCTTAGGCGCATTCGGTGCCTGCAAAACCCGCACGCCCTCGTCAGTCGCCAGCAAGACAACAGGTCTTTGCGGCTCTGGTGTCGGCGTTGGCTCTGACGTTGGCGCGGCCACTTCGGCGACTTCAACCTGCGCTTCGATCTTAGGCGCGGCTTCGATCTTAGGTGCGGCTTCGATCTTTGGCTCGGCTTCAGGCTTTGGCTTCGCTTCAAGCTTTATTTCCGCTTCGATCTTTGGCTCAGCTTCAATCTGCGGCTCGGCGTCAATAACCGGTTGAACCTCAACAACGCGCGGTGCGTTGGCGATCTCAACTGGCTTGGCTTGCGCGGCTTCCGGCTCCTCTCGCACAGCGGTTTTTACTTGAACGTCAACCTTGTCCGTCGCCACAACCTGTTTAGCTTCAGCGATTTCCTTTGGAACATCCACAACCTCAAGAGCCGCGACTTGTTCTGGCTCCGCGACCACCTCTGGCACATTCGCAACAATTACCGGCGCGCTCTCCTGCGCAGGGTCATCCTGCAAGGCGACGCGCGGTTCTTGTTTTTCAGGCTCCAATTTAGCCAATTCCACGGCTGGCGCTAGCGCTGTTGGCACCTGCTCGGCTTGCACTTTTACGTCTAGCGCTTGCGGCGCCGCTTGTTTGATCTCTGCTTTGACAATCTCAACGGTGTCTTCAACCACTGGGGGCACAGTGTCTGCGATAGCCACTTCAACCTGAACCGTTTCAAGCGGTTCGGCTACTGCGACCTCTTCCGTTTCCTTCGCCACCTCTATCACAGGCGCTTGCACAACCATCGGCGCAACAATGACCTGCTGTTTTGAACCAGTGTCAGAGCCATCATCCAGCGTTAAAATCTGCGCCTCCTCGCTTTCTGGCAAGGCCACAAAACTCGCAAATTTACCCGACCTATCCGCCTTCACCTCTGCGACGACATCTTCGTTCAAACGAATGGCAATCGTGCTACCAGCTTCTGCGCTGCCTGCAATCATCGCCGCGCCGTCGGTTTCTACGCGCACCACATCAAAACTCGGGGCTTTGGGCGCAGGGGCGATGGCGGCGACTTTCGGCGCTGCAAGTTCTGCGTCAGGGGCTTTGAGCGCTACTTCAACGGGCTCATCTATCACGACTGGTGCAGGCGTGAAGGCACCGCTCACATATCCGGCGACAGCCACTGCGCCGACCAAAACAGTTCCGGCACCAACCGTGATCCCTGTTCCCGATGTCAGGAATGCAAGCTTACTCATTGTAACCCATCTCCGATATGCCCGCTTTTGCAGCAGGATTTGCGCGTGTATAGCAAACAAGACCTCAGCGGTCAAAACACTGAAAATAAGGATCTTGTGATGCAGCAACGTTCAATTTGTGTCTTTTGTGGCGCATCCGATGGGATCGATCCGGACTATGGCAGGGCCGCTGACGCGCTCGGCGCGCTGATTGCGCAAAACAACATGCGCCTCGTTTACGGCGCTGGTGATGTGGGCCTCATGGGGCGCGTTGCGCGTGCAGCGCAGGACGGCGGCGCGGCCACCTTTGGCGTAATCCCGCAGCACTTGGTCAATTGGGAAGTCGGTAAAACGGATCTTACCTCTTATATCATCACCGAAAACATGCATGAGCGCAAAAAGGTGATGTTCATGAACTCAGACGCGATTGCCGTGCTGCCCGGCGGTGCTGGCTCTCTTGATGAATTCTTCGAAGTCCTCACATGGGCGCAATTAGAGCTGCATGAAAAACCTATCGTGCTGATCAATACAAAGGGCTATTGGGACCCCCTGCTCGCACTCTTGGATCATGTGATCGCCCAAGGCTTCGCCAAGCCAAACGTCAAAACCCTGTTCAAAACCGCCGCCACACCAGAACACGCGCTGACATTGCTCTCTTAGTTCCGCGCATTCATCTTGCCTAAAAACTCCCCGCGGAGCGTCCCGTAAATGCAAAAAACGCCGCCCCTACGCGATGAGCGGCGCCTTTCAATCTCATAAAGAAACCTGTCTCACATACGTGAGGCAACATTCTCCCAGTTCACCAAATTGTCCATGAAGTTGGCGAGGTAGGCAGGGCGCTTGTTGCGGAAATCGATGTAGTAGGAATGCTCCCAAACATCGCAGCCCAAAAGCGCGGTTTGACCGAAGCAAAGCGGGTTCACGCCGTTTTCTGTTTTCGTGACCGCCAAGCCGCCGTCAGCGTTCTTCACAAGCCAAGCCCAGCCTGAGCCGAACTGGCCTGCGCCTGCGGCTGCGAACTGCTCTTTGAACGCATCAACCGAGCCAAAGCTCTCCTTGATCGCTGCTTCCAGCTCGGACGGCATCGCCGATTGCGCTGGCCCCATCATTTCCCAAAACTGGTTGTGGTTCCAAAGCTGGCTGATGTTGTTGAAGATACCATTTTGCGCCACAGAAGAGGCATCATAGGTGCCCGTGATGATCTCTTCTAGGGATTTGCCTTCCCACTCTGTGCCCGCAATCAGCTTGTTGCCATTGTCGACATAGGCCTTGTGGTGCAGGTCATGGTGATACTCGAGCGTTTCTTTGGACATGCCAAAGTCCGCCAAAGCGTCATGTGCGTAGGGAAGTTTTGGAAGTTCGAATGCCATGAGGATCGGCCTTTCTGTTAAAATGTCTAAGACCTGATAGAGTGCCACCCGCCCCAAACGTCAAGAGGCGCCGTGCGGTTTTTAGCTGCTGGGCAGTGCTTTCAGGCGCGCAAGCGTGCATCGACCCTGAGAGTTAAAGGAATTGCTAAAGCCAACGGGGTCCGCGTAATACTGCATCACACTGGTCTGTTTGTTCAGGATCAAAGAATATCTAAACTTCGGAATTGTCCGCCCTCTTGTGTCTCTGCCACCATCCAAAATCCAGTTGGCGCGAAAAATCTTGTCAGTGTTCTTTTGAACTTTCACCTCAATCGGCTGTTTGTGCACTGTATAAGAGACGGGATCGGAGGCATGGGCTTTTTTCTGACCGGTCTCAATCCAAAGATACACAGGACCGTTAATGAAAGAGGCACGACCATGTTTGTCAGGTTCTTTGTAGTTATCCAGCTCGCATTTATAGGTTTCTTGCGCCGCCTGAGCGGAGGTCATAAATGCGGTGTAAAAGGCAAACAGCACTATCAAAAAACGAAAATTCATAGGGTCCTACATATGTTAAACAGACAGGCGAGCGCACTCAACCTCAGGGGGTAACGCAAGATAGCCACCCCAAGATGTAAAGTTCAACGCGATTTCTATGCGATGCCCACTGCCGAGCAGAACGTCGCTTAAAGCGCGTCGACTTCCGAGCCAGCCTGAGCCGCAACGCTGAGCAAATCAAACATATACTCTGCAACAGAGCGAAAGCACACAATGCGGAACCGGTCCTCGTCGTGCATCCAAAACGCTGCCGGAACCTGCGCCAAGCGCGAGCGGCGGAACATGCCCTGTTCAAATGCCCCTTGCGCGAAATCGACAGGAGCAAGCTTTGCTAAGACCTCGCGTGCATGAGCGCCCGACACCTCAAACACAGCGCGCGCATCAGAGACATTGGCCGCTAGAAAATGCGTGCCCTTAAGCGCCTTGTTCAGCGCCCTGATCGTGCTGAGCGCATCGCTATGCGCGCAGATCAGCAGGACTTCATCAGGGCTCATCCAAGCCGCGCCTTGATCGCCCTTGAATACAATCTCACGCGGCTTTGGCATCGCTCCAGCAATAGCTTTCACTGCTTTGATCAGTTTCTTGTCGCTGAGATCACCGCGCAAGGTGATCATCCCATGCAGACCCAATTCATGCACCTCAGCGATGCCATCTGTGAAAGAAGCGCCTTGCAACGCGCTGACAGCCTTAAACATTTTGCTTCTCCCCGTCCTTGTCATAGATCACCGGATCAACGATTTTCGCTTTGATGATCGTGCCATCGGTCTTGGGAAAATCAATCACCTCGCCCTTGCGATCAGGTCCGTTCTTCACCAGCCCCATCGCGATTCCGCGCTCGAGATTGGCCGAGTAGTAAGTGGAGGTCACGCGCCCAAACATGTTACGCTGACCGTTGGCATTTAGGCCCGGCTCCACCGCATAGGCCCCATCGGGCAGCACCGACTTATCCACAGTCTCAAGCCCCAC
>CAYQZI010000020.1:17654-25666 GCA_964421835.1 uncultured Planktotalea sp. | reverse complement strand
CAAGCGCGGCGCTTGCTGCTGATCGCTTTGGTAAACGCTGCGCCCGTCGCGGTCAGTTCCACGCTGTTCCTCTTCTTTGTCGAGAGCCGCCTTGATGCGCCCGGCCAAGAGGGCGTGCTGCTTTTGCTGTTCTTTATCAGCGCCGCTGTGGCTGCGCCGATCTGGGGATTTTTGGCACAGAAACACGGGATCAAACCCGTGCTTTTGTGCGCGATGATCCTTGCTGTTCTTGCCTTTGCCATTGCGATCACGCTTGGCTCTGGCGACACGCTTCTGTTCGCGCTTGTTTGCATCGCCACAGGCGCTGCGATGGGCGCGGACCTTACCCTTTTGCCTGCGGCGTTCGCCACCCGCATGGCAAAGATCGCGCCAAATGCAGCCGAAGGCTTTGGTCTTTGGGCATTGGTGTCGAAACTCTCGCTTGCCTTTGCGGCGGTGCTTTTGCTTCCGATGCTCGAGCGCGCTGGGTTCACCTCTGGCGGCGAAAATACCCAAAGCGCGCTTTGGCTCTTGACGATCCTCTACGCAGCGGTGCCCTGCGGGCTGAAATGCCTTGCGATTGCGCTGCTTGCGACAACGAAATTCGAGAAGGGATAGAATATGGAAACGATTGGTTACGTGTTGCTTGGCGTCGTTTTGATGCTGGTTTTGAACCATCTCAAAAGCCGATACATGGACTTCGCGGCGCAAAGCCCGCTGGATTATGCCAAAAATGATCCGCAGTTTGATCTGCGCGAACACCTCAATGGCCCGATTGAATGCGAAGGGGTGATTTATGGCCCCACAGGACGTGTGACCTCGCGGTTCGTTGGACATTTCGAGGCAGAATGGGACGGTAACAAAGGGTATATGCGTGAAGAGTTTCGCTATGACAGCGGCACTGTGCAGCACCGCGAATGGCACCTGACGCTGGGCAATGATGGCGGCATCAAAGCAGAGGCACCTGATGTCATTGGCACTGGTTCTGGCACGCAATTAGGGTCTGCTGTGCAGTTGAAATATCGCATTCAATTGCCAGATGAAGCAGGTGGGCATGTGCTGGACACGATTGATTGGATGTATTTGGCGCCGAACGGCTCCATCGTGAACCGCAGCCAGTTTCGCAAGTTCGGTTTTAAGGTCGCAGAGCTGGTCGCAACAATGAGAAAGAAGGAAGTCGCGTGAGAGATTGGGTTGGTAAGCGGTATTGGCTTGTTGGGGCCAGTGAAGGGTTAGGCGCAGCGTTGGCGCATCAATTGGCGCGCGCAGGGGTCGAAGTCATCGTTTCAGCACGCTCGCAAGATAAGCTGGATGCGCTTGTGGCGGATTTGCCCGGACGGGCGTCCTCGCAGGTTGTTGACGTGCAGGACCGCGCAAGCGTCGAAGCGGCTGCGAAAGCGATTGGCGATGTGGATGGCGTTGTCTTTTTGGCGGGCGTCTATTGGCCGATGAAAGCGCAAGACTGGGACGGCGAGGCGGCCGAAGCGATGGCCGATATCAACTTTACCGGCGCCGTGCGCGTCATGGGCGCTGTGATGCCGATGATGCAGGAACGCGGAACAGGTCATTTGGTGATCACCGGATCGCTTTCGGGCTTTCGCGGCTTGCCCGGCGCGATTGGCTATGCGGCGTCAAAGGCCGGGACGATGGCGTTGGCTGAAAGCATGTACGCAGACCTGCGCGGAAGTGGGATTGACGTGCAGCTAGCAAATCCCGGATTTATCAAGACGCGGCTGACGGAAAAGAACGAGTTCAAAATGCCCTTCATTATGGAGCCGGAAGATGCGGCGCGCGAGATGTTCGAGTTGATGAATACGAACGACTTCAAGAAAAGCTTTCCGCGGGTGTTTTCATGGGTGTTCAGGCTGAGCCAGTTCATGCCCGACTGGATGTATTACCGCCTGTTCGCTTGAAACCCATGCTAAATTACAGATGATCCACGATGGTCAAATGCTGCGCGAGCCTGTCGATTTCGGCAAGCCATTGCGGCAAAAGATCAGCGTCATCTGTCGCGGCGCTGACGCCTGCGCCGATTTTGCCGTCAATCACAGCTTCAATCGCCAGAGAGAGCGGAATAGAAACAAGCCGCGCCATCGCGGAGCCATTCGCGTCGCCCCAAGCGTCCAGAACATAGCTTTGATGCCAAGTGGTAGTGCCGTTTACCTCTGCCTTTAGGGCGACGCACAGCACGACGCGGTCTGGCTCGCCCTCGTCATAAGCGTTCTCGGCCCAGAACTGATCTGACATTTCTTTCAGGCGTGCTTCGCCGCTTGGCCCCTCAAGCGTTTCGATCTCGGCGAACACCTCTGACCAAGCTTCCGCCCAACCATTGAGGCGCAGGGTGCCGCGCACGAACTCTTTGACGGTCCAGTCAGAATCGAAGTGATACTGACCCATGAACGGCAGTGAATCGCGGTTTGGATAGACCTCAAAGCTTTCCGGCGTCGGCAGCGGCACTTCGCACTGTGTGATCGCATCCCACGGGCGGGCGACATTGAACTCTTTGAAATCACGTATGGATTTAGACGGAGAGCGCAGGGCTTTCAGCACGCCAAGTGGCGACCAGCTGAATTTGTAGCGAAACGGATTGGGATGTTTCGGGATGCCGCCGCAATAGGAAATAAAGGACAGCTCGGCGTCTTTGTCCAGCGCGTTGCTCGCACGGTAAGTTTCGATCAAGTGGTGCGCCATGAGATGATCGATGCCCGGATCAAGGCCAATTTCGTTGACCAGGGCCACGCCTTTTTCGCGCGCCAATGCATCAAGGTCGCGCATTTCAGGCGCAATGTAGGAAGAGCTGACAAAATGCGCGTCTGCGTCAATCGCCTTTTGCGCAAGGGGCACATGCCAATCGCCGGGCAACATAGACACGACTACATCACCTGCACTCAACGCATCAGCAACTGCGTCAATGTCAAAGACACGGATGTCTTGCGTCAAATCCCCAACAGCATCCTTTGCTTTTTCAAGCGTGCGGTTCCAAACGGTGACGTTATGGCCCGCATGAATCAAGCGCCGCAAACCCGGGATGGCCGAAAGACCTGTTCCACACCAATGAATTGTCATGTTGGCGATCCTTTATAGATGTTCGTTGAAAGTGGCTTCCGCTCGCGCCCAAACGCCGCTGTCGAGCTGCGCAAGGGTCAGCAAAGAGGGCAAAAGCTGCGCTGCATAATCCTCTGAGCTTTCGACGGGGAGCATGGAGGGCAAGTTGTCGATAGCGGTCACATCAAGCGGCGGCGCGCTATGTACGCGCAAGGCAGGGTCGTTCCAATCGGTTGTGCGGTCATAAACCTTGATGGGCGAGAAATCACTACCAGGATCGCAGGCGATATCGCCTATCACCCGCAGCGCGCGTGGCTCTGTCGTCGCGTTTGCAGGAACGAAGACGGGCGTGCCGGGGCGGGCAAGAATGCAGTTCAGAAATAGCGTGTGCTCCTGCACCTCAGGAAAGGGTCCACCGCTTGCGGTTTCGGCCATATCCCATTTGGTGACGGGAATATTGAGCGCGGTCAAAAGATCACTCGCGCCTGTTCCAACACGCCCAAGCGCGCCGATGATCAGCGCATTCAGAGCCGATTGATCGAGCGGCGCCATCTGTTTTTGCAAATCACTGAGCAAGGCCGCAGAGCTTTTGAACACACCGACAGGGCCAGCGATACCGCCGCTTTGCTGAGCGATAAAGCAGCGCAGCGTCACGGCTGCGCCTGCGTATCCTGCCCAATAGCCAAAAGCGGCGACGCGGCGCCCGGTGTCATCGACAAGATATTCTAGATCATAAAGCGTGCCGCCACCTGCTTTGAAACGATCCAACAGACTGCGCCCCGCAGGCTGGCGCTTATAGGCATGACCAAACATGATGTGGCGATGGGGCAGGGGCGTGCCGTCCTCTGGCAGCTCTTTAAGACCAAAGATTATCGCGTCGCTTGGCGCATCGGGCCAGCTGTTTTCAACCGCAATCTCGCAGCCTGCCTGCGCATAGCCTTCAATGGAAATCGCGCGCACCGAGCTTTCCTCTACGGTTACGCGCAGACCTGCATTTACCAATTGAGCGGCACCCTCGGGCGTAAGACCAACGCGTTCTTCGTTCTCGCGCTGCTCTGCGCGGACCCAAAGATGTGTCATGGGTGCGGCTCCTTAGATATGGGTTTGTGCGTGGTGACGCCCGACCTGCTCAAGATGAGCGATGTTGTTGAATTGCGAAAGCGAAATTTTGGGGCCGATCTTGGTGAATCGATGTGTCGAAGAATTCATGATCGATAGACACGTGCGGGCGTAGTTTTCGGTGCTCAGATCGAGGACCATTCGCGTCATCAAGCCGATAACGCCCCCTGAGGTGATAACCAAAGCGCGATCAGCACGCGCGCTGATGTCTTCAATCGCGCGGCTAACACGGTCTTCAAAGTGGGCGAAGCTTTCGGGGATATCCTTGAGCTGGCCCTGCATCCAAGCGTCAAAGAGTTGCGGCATATGTGCTGCAAATTCCTCTTGCTGGGTCGGAACGGGCTTGCCGCTATAAATTTGAAATGCCTTGGACAGATCAAAATAGGCCAACTCGTTTAAGCGTGCGTCTTGGACGATCGGCGCATGGTGCTCGGCCTTCATCCCAGCGGCGGTTTCAACATGACGGCGCAGCGTGCCGCAATACACGCTGTCGAACGCCTGATGCGTGCTGCGCATATGCGCGCCAAGCCATTCGGCTTGCACGTGGCCAAGCGTGCTAAGCTTGTCGTAGCCTTGCTCGTCTGAGCTGTCCGAATTGGCCTGACCGTGCCGAACCAAGGTGATCTGTGACATAAGCTTTCCCGACTTGTGCGGAGCACTCATCTATCGTTGCCGATATCTTCGCTGGCTCCGGTGCACGCGTTTCTATTTGATCAGAAATCGAGGTTCTCTACGTTCAGCGCGTTCTGCTGGATAAACTCGCGGCGTGGCTCGACCACGTCACCCATAAGTTTGGTGAACAGATCATCCGCTTCAGCAACATCGTCGATCTTGACCTGCAACAAGGTGCGCGCATCAGGGTCCAAAGTGGTTTCCCAAAGTTGATCTGGGTTCATTTCACCGAGGCCCTTGTAGCGCTGCAAAGACAGACCTTTTTCGCCCTCTTGCAAGATCGCGTTCAACAGATCGAGGGGGCCGTAAATGGCCTGATTACGCTCTTTGCGCACAAGCGTCGCGGGTAGTTCGTAAACATCCTGTAGGCTTTTCGTAAAGCTGCCCGTTTTACGCGCTTCACCAGAGCGTAGCATCGGACCATCAAGCGTGCGCACTTCCTCAACGCCGCGCAAAATACGCGCGAGGCGAATACCGTGATCTTGTGTGATGCGCCCCTGCCAACCTTGCTCATATTCAAGCGCGATCAGGTTCAAACGTTTCGCAACAAGGTCAGCGGTGCCTTGCAAATCACTGTCCACAACACCCGGAACAAAGGCACCTGCGATGGCGGCTTGCTCAAGAATGTGACGCGGATAATGTGTTGGGAAGGCATCAAGCACGCGCTTAAGCTGGCGTGCTTCATCGACAACGCGACGCAGGTCTTGGCCAAGGATTTCCTCGCCATTGCCTTGACGCAGAACCGCGCCTTCGATGCCTTGCTCAATGAGATAATTGTCCATCTCTGCTTGGTCTTTGAGATAGACCTCTGATTTGCCGCGCGCGACTTTGTAAAGCGGGGGTTGCGCGATGTAGAGGTAACCACCCTCGATCAGCTCTGGCATCTGACGATAGAAGAAGGTGAGCAGCAGTGTGCGAATATGTGCGCCATCCACGTCCGCATCCGTCATGATGACGATCTTATGGTAGCGCAGTTTTTCGATGTTAAACTCGTCGCGCCCAATGCCCGTGCCAAGCGCCATCACAAGGTTGCCGATCTCTTGAGAGTTCAGCATCTTGTCAAAGCGCGCACGCTCGACGTTCAAGATCTTACCTTTAAGCGGCAGGATCGCTTGCGTTTGACGATCACGCCCCGTCTGCGCGGAGCCGCCAGCACTGTCACCCTCGACGAGGAAGACTTCGGTTTTGGACGGATCTTTTTCTGAGCAATCCTTAAGCTTGCCCGCAAGGTAGTTCACATCCATCGCCGTCTTGCGACGGGTCAATTCACGTGCTTTGCGCGCGGCTTCGCGGGCGTGTGCGGCTTCGATGATTTTACTGACGATGATTTTCGCCTCTGCGGGGTTCTCTTCGAACCATTCAGAAAGCTTTTCGTTCACTAGGCTTTCAACCGCGGGACGCACTTCGGAGCTGACGAGCTTGTCTTTCGTCTGAGAGCTGAACTTAGGGTCAGGCACTTTGACAGAGAGCACGCAGGTCAGTCCTTCGCGCGCATCGTCGCCTGTGAAGCTGACCTTTTCCTTTTTTGCGATACCGCTGGTCTGCGCATAGTTGTTGATCGTCCGCGTCAACGCTCCACGGAAACCAGCCATATGCGTGCCGCCGTCGCGCTGCGGAATGTTGTTGGTGAAGGGCAAAACGTTCTCATGATAGCTGTCGTTCCACCACAAGGCGACTTCGACGCCGATGTCGTCCTTTTCGCCGATCATATAGACGGGCTCGGGCATGATTGAGGACTTGGAACGGTCCAGGTATTTGACGAATTCCTTCACGCCGCCGTCATAGTAAAGCTCTGTGCGCAAGTGTTCGACGGGACGCTCGTCGGTTAGAATGATGCGCACGCCTGAATTCAAAAACGCAAGTTCGCGCAGGCGCTTCTCGAGCGTCTCAAACGAGTATTCGAGGTTAGAGAAAGTGTCCGTAGAGGCAAGGAAGCGAACTTCGGTCCCTGTTTGACCGCCAGCATCGCCGACGACTTTCAGATGCTCGGCGGTATCGCCATGCTCAAACCGTGCGACGTGTTCTTTGCCGTCGCGCCAAATGCGCAGCTCCAGCCAATTGGAGAGCGCGTTCACAACCGAAACGCCCACGCCGTGTAGACCGCCGGAAACCTTGTAGGAATTGCTGTCGAATTTACCGCCCGCGTGGAGCTGGGTCATGATGACCTCTGCTGCGGACACGCCTTCCTCTTCGTGGATGCCAACGGGAATACCGCGTCCATTGTCGCTGACCGAAACGGATGAATCCGCATGGATTTTGACGTTCACAGCATCCGCATGGCCGGCTAACGCTTCGTCAATTCCGTTGTCCACGACCTCGTAAACCATGTGGTGCAAACCAGAGCCGTCATCCGTATCACCGATGTACATGCCTGGGCGTTTTCGAACGGCTTCTAAGCCCTTGAGAACTTTGATGGAATCGGCGCCATATTCGGCATTGTTCTGCTCGGTCTCGGACATGCGAAAACCCCCTCATTATTTCAGAGATTTATACTAATCTTTGGGGGGAATGTCACGCGCAACAGCTATATTTTGTGTGCAGCACCTGGCTTAATTAAGGTCGATGATTCTCGTCTCGCTGACGCCTTGAGTTTCAGTCACTTCGAGGTGCACAGATTGAGTTGAGAGGCTATCAAAAAGCTCTGCGCCAGTCCCTGTCATCCACGCTTGAGCACCAAGGGCTGATATCTCTGCATAAAGCGCTGCGCGGCGGGTTGCATCAAGGTGGGCGGCGACTTCGTCTAGCAAAAGGATAGGCGGTGCACCGATTTGCGCTGCAAGCGCGCGCGCATTGGCGAGGATAAGTGAAATAAGCAGCGCTTTCTGCTCGCCCGTGGAGCAGTCCTTGGCTGGCACGCCCTTTGCGGTAAAAACACCATAAAGATCAGCGCGATGAGGGCCAACAAGCGTTCGACCAGCAGCAAGATCACGAAAGCGACTGGCCTCAAACGCGTCTTTCAGATCAGCGCTATCGACGGGCATGGCGTCTTCCGCATGGGTCAATTCAAGATCAGCGGTGGGGAAAGGGGTTTCGGCTTGAGCCTTGGCTTCACTGAGGAAAATGAGCGTTTGAACACGGTTCTCATGAATCACAGCACCCGTTTCGGCCAAACGGGTTTCTAGGACGCCATACCACATTGGGTCACGCACGTTTTCTTTGAGCAGCTTGTTACGCTCGCGCATGGTTTTTTCATAAGT
>CAYQZI010000020.1:13858-17554 GCA_964421835.1 uncultured Planktotalea sp. | reverse complement strand
TGCGAGCGGAAATGGGAGAGTGTCAGCTCGGTTAGGGCGAGCGTGCTCATGGTGCGTTAGACGCGCATCGGCATGACGACGTAGACAGCGCTGGTGTCATTGCCTTCACGCATCAAGGTTGGATCGCCCGAAGAGTTAAAGAGGAACACAGCATTCTCGCGGTCCACTTGGCTCGCGATTTCGAGCAAGTATTTGGCGTTAAAGCCAATCTCAAGACGCTCATCGCCGTAGGCAACGGCCAGCTCTTCTTCGGCAGCACCGCTATCTGGAGCGTTGACGGAAAGGACCAAGCGATCTTCATCAAGCGAGAGTTTCACAGCGCGCGAACGCTCGGACGAAACAGTTGCGACACGGTCCACCGCTTTGGCAAAGTCAGCGGCATCCACTTCAAGCTTGCGGGTGTTGCCTTGTGGAATAACGCGCGTGTAGTCGGGGAAAGTGCCGTCGATGACTTTGGACGTCAGTGTGATCTCAGGCGTCGCGAAGCGCACTTTTGTCTCCGACACAGAGACAGCGATTTGCATGTCGTCTTCGTCCAGGAGTTTGCGCAATTCGCCAACTGTTTTGCGGGGTACAATGACGCCGGGCATTTCAGAGGCGTTTTCTGGTAGGTCAGCATCGATGCGCGCAAGGCGGTGCCCATCCGTCGCGACGCAGCGCAGCACTTTGCCACCCTCAGCATCAGAGATATGCATGTAAACGCCATTGAGGTAGTAGCGCGTTTCTTCAGTCGAAATCGCAAATTTGGACTTATCAAAGAGACGGCGCAAAACGCTTGCTTGCGCAGAGAAATTTGCCGTGTACTCAGAGGTCGCCATCACTGGGAAGTCTTCTTTTGGCAACGTCGCCAAGGAGAAATTCGAGCGACCTGCTTCGATCGTCAGGCGCCCTGAAGTGCCATCGTCGGTCAGTGTGACCTGCGCGCCATCGGGTAACTTGCGAACAATTTCATTCAAAGTCGTTGCGGAAACGGTCGTAGCACCAGCGCGTTCGACCATGGCTTCGACTTTGTCGACAACTTCGATGTCAAGATCCGTCGCGCGGAAGCGTACTTCGGCGCCCTCTGCTTCGATAAGCACGTTGGCAAGGATCGGAATAGTGTTGCGGCGCTCTACCACGGATTGAGCGTGCGAGACGGCTTTAAGCAGCGTTGCGCGTTCGATGCTGATTTTCATGGGTCTCGGCTCCTAGAGGACGTATCGGAGCGCCAAATTACCTGAAACAGAGCATCCCTCAAGCCCTTTCTAACAAAGGCGTGAGGGTTTGTTCGTGCTGTGGCTTATTCTTCCAAAGCGCGGCGGAGCATCTCGATGTCTTCCGCGATTTGACCGTCCTGAATTTTCAGCTCTTCAATGCGCTTCACACCGTGCATGACTGTCGTGTGATCACGGCCCCCAAAACGGCGACCAATTTCCGGCAAGGAGCGGCTTGTCAGCTGTTTGCAAAGATACATCGCCACCTGACGGGGGCGTGCAAAGTTACGCACGCGTTTGGGGCCGATCAGCTCGGACAAGCGAATATTGTAGTGCTCTGACACGCGGCGCTGAATTTCCTCGACGGTGATTTTGCGCTCAGAGGCGCGCAGCACGTCAGAGAGGCAATCAACGGTCAAATCCATCGTGATTTCGCGGCCAACAAGCGAAGCGAAAGCGAACAAGCGAGTCAAAGCACCCTCTAACACGCGCACATTGGTGCTGATGCGATGCGCGAGGAATTCGATGATGCCTTCGTCGATATGTAGATTCGGATATTGAGCTTTTTGGATTTCAACCTTGGACTGAAGGATGCCAAGACGCAGTTCGTAGTCGGTCGGGTGTAGGTCCACAACAAGACCACATTGCAAACGCGACTTGATGCGATCCTCTAGGCCTTTGATTTCGCCCGGAGCGCGATCTGCGGAAATGATGATCTGTTTGTTTTGATCCACCAGCGCATTGAACGTGTGGAAGAATTCTTCTTGCGTGCTGTCCTTGCCGCCGATGAATTGCACATCGTCTACCATGAGCACGTCAACCGCGCGGAACAGGCTTTTGAAGTCCATCATCTTGCGCTCGCGCAGGGCTTGAACGAAGCGATACATGAACTGCTCGGCGGAGAGGTAGAGCACCTTGAGATCAGGGCGGGTCGCCTGAAGCTCATGGGCAATCGCGTGCATCAGGTGGGTTTTGCCAAGGCCAACGCCACCATACAAAAACAAGGGGTTAAAGGTCACTGGACCGCCCTCAGCGACACGGCGTGCGGCGGCGTGCGCCAGCTCGTTTGGTTTGCCGACCACAAAGGTGTCAAAGGTAAAGCGCTTATCGAGCGGTGCGCCCGCGAGCGCATCAGGAATTTTCGAGGACTTGGGGGCCGTTGTGTGCACGTCAGGCTTGGGCGCTTGGGTCGCGTGCTGTTTGCTTGTCTCGGCAGCGCCGGATTTCAAGACCGCGAAGTGAACGCGCTGGATGTCGTGCCCGGCTTGCTGGGCTTGATAGACAATCATGTCGCCGAAGTTCTGCGACACGTAGTTGCCAAGAAAATTGGTCGGAACGCTAAAACTTGCGACACCATTCTTTGCGCCAACGAAACACAAAGGGCCGATCCAATTCGTGTAGTTATTTTTGCCAACGGATGCCCGTAGTGTGTCTTGCAGCTGTCCCCAGTCGTCGAGCGTCATATTTGTTCTTTCTTATCCCAACCTTCTTTTGCGATCTCTCGAGGCGCGAGCAAGCCCCGAAATGACGCGCCACATGCTTGAACAGAGCAAACTGTCCAAACAAAATCCGACAACCGACGTTCCAGAGAGTCCCCTTCTCCAGATCGCGTTTTGATGTCGAGCCTCAAGATCATGTGAGTGCTGCCGCATTTCTACCATCCGTCATCGTTGGCTTACGATGACAAGCAAGAGATCCAGCGCTTGATTCTGAGGCGACGTGAATCGCTTTACATAGCTAGCAAGTTGGCCTGCAAGGCGGCAACTTATCTATGTCCTTGACTCATTGAATAGGGAAAAAGAATCTCTTTCGGCGACGCGGTGCAACAGGTCCGGCGCAAAATATGACGCGCCGCCGAGTGATGTCTTGACGCGCGAAGATCAAATTTCCGAGAGGGAGAATCGCACAGAAGTGTTACAAGGATATGACAAAAACGAAGAAAGCGCCGACCTGTATCAGGTGGCGCTTACATCGAAACTTCAAAAAAGAGCTGAAAAGCTCGAGTTAGCCAATCGCCTTGACGCGTGCGGAAAGGCGGGACATTTTGCGCGCCACTGTGTTCTTGTGATACACACCTTTGGTCACGCCACGCATCAATTCAGGCTGCGCGTCACGAAGAGCAGCGGATGCCGCGTCTTTGTCACCGGATGTGATCGCCTCTTCTACTTTGCGCAGAAAAGTACGGATGCGCGAGCGACGCGCTTTATTGACTTGAAAACGTGCTTCGTTCTGACGCGCGCGCTTTTTAGCTTGAGGCGAATTTGCCATAAATCATCGTCCCACTGTTTGGGTTCGGTTTCATCTTGAAGTCGGGTCTTTAGGGCCGACTCATCTTCCTGTCAACAGGCCCAAGAGGCTTGGTGGTTTATTTATCCCGAAATTGTGCTTGCCGCTTTTCAAGGAAGGCGGCCATTCCCTCTTTTTGATCTTCAGTCGCAAAGAGCGAATGGAACAAACGGCGTTCAAAAAGAATGCCTTCGCTGAGCGTCGTTTCATAACTGCG
>CAYQZI010000020.1:0-13758 GCA_964421835.1 uncultured Planktotalea sp. | reverse complement strand
GGCTGACCGAACTTCGCAGTGTCTGCCGCAATAATGAAGTCACACATCATAGCCAACTCACATCCGCCGCCAAGCGCGTAGCCAGCAACGGCGGCGATGATCGGCTTGCGAGTCGCGCGCACTGTGTCGCCTTCGTCGGCAAAGAAGTTGGACATGAACATATCAACAAACGTCTTCTCAGACATTTCTTTGATATCCGCACCAGCGGCAAAGGCTTTGTCCGATCCGGTCAAAACAATGCAACGGACTTTGTCATTTTTGTCCGCATCCAAAAGCGCGGTACTTAGTTCGCTCAAGACTTGTGAATTCAAAGCATTCATCGCCTCTGGGCGATTGATGCGAATGAGGGCGACGTGATCCTCGATGTCGACGATCAGCGTTTCATAGGCCATGTGGTTCGCTCACTGTTGTTGCGCTCAGACCTGAGTGATTACCATGTGCGCGGCGCGTTTCAAGCTATCTTTGACAGCTCGGGCAATAGAAACTTGAGCGTCCTGATTGAACAATCCGTTTGATTGAGCTTTCGCAACATTCGGTTTTGCAAGGCTCTCCTTCGCGCCCGTAGACATCAAAGCTATGCTGGAAATACCCAAGATCGCCGCTGGCTTGACGGAAGTCTTTAAGCGAAGAGCCGCCCGCCGTAATGGCATCGCTTAAGACCTGTCTGATAATCGGAACAAGACAGGCAACCCGAGGTTTCGAAATCTTGTTCGCCTTTCGGCTTGGCGAGATGCGCGCGCGGTAAAGTGTTTCGCAGACATAGATATTTCCCAAACCGGCGACGATGCTTTGATCGAGAAGCGCGTTCTTAATGGGGCTGCCTTTGGTCTTGAAAGCATCGATCAAATAAGCTTCGTCAAAACTGTTTCCGAGCGGTTCAGGTCCAATAGATGCCAAAAGTTTGTGGCTATCGGCGGTTTTGGTGTCCAGCAAGTCCATCGCACCAAAACGACGAGGATCGTTGAAGGTCACGCGTGCGCCATTCTCCATATGAAATACGACGTGGTCATGTTTCTCGGCTGGGGGATGATCATGGGTAAATTGCCCAATTTTTGCGCCAGAAATGAGCATTCGCCCTGACATGCCCAGATGAATCAGCAGCGATTCGCCCGTGTCGAGGTCCGCGAGGATGTACTTGGAGCGTCTGCGCAGCCTTTCGATTGTGGCTCCGCTCAGGCGTTCGCTCATCCGGTCTGGGAAAGGCCAGCGCAAATCCGGCCTGTTTACATCCGCTTTCGCGATGCGCACGCCCTCCATCACAGGAACAAGTCCGCGCCTGACGGTTTCGACCTCTGGTAATTCGGGCATTTCACTTCCTCGTTCATTGCTTCGAGCGAGCCAAAAGGGCGCATTGTATCGGGTGTGCAGCGCTCTATAACAAAGGTCAAATAAAAGGATGGGCGACTATCATGAGCGATCAGATATCTAAGACCACACATTTTGGCTTTCAAACGGTTCCCGAGACTGAAAAAGCAGGCCGTGTTCAGGGCGTTTTCAATTCGGTCGCATCCAAGTACGACATTATGAACGACGTTATGTCGATGGGTATCCACCGTGTTTGGAAAGATGCGATGATGGATTGGCTCGCGCCGCGCGCGGGTCAGCGCTTGCTTGATGTTGCTGGCGGAACTGGTGATATTTCGTTCCGCTTTTTGAAGCGGGCAGGCAGTGGTCATGCAACTGTGCTCGATTTGACCGAGCCTATGCTAATCGAGGGTCGCAAACGCGCCGAAGCTGGCGCGATGGTCGATTCTCTCGATTGGGTTGTCGGTGATGCGATGGCATTGCCATTTGAAGACAATAGCTTCGACGTTTACACCATAAGCTTTGGCATTCGAAATGTGACGCGCCCGCAAGAAGCCCTGAACGAAGCGTTTCGCGTTTTGCGACCCGGGGGTCGTTTGATGGTTCTGGAGTTCTCGCAAATTCCCAATCCTGCGATGCAGTGGGCCTATGATCGCTATTCCTTCAACGTCATTCCCCCAATGGGTAAGTTGATTGCCAATGATGCAGAGAGTTATCAGTATCTTGTTGAATCTATAAGAAAATTTCCTGATCAAGATACGTTTCTGGATATGGTGCGTAAAGCGGGCTTTGAGAATGCGAAGTACCGCAACCTGACCATGGGCATCGCGGCGCTGCATTCTGGCTGGAAGATCTAAACAATGCGCGGACCGCATAATATTTGGCGTCTCATTGTGACGGGCGCAACTTTAGAACGCACCGGTGCGATGGGCGTTGTGCTTGATGCGATGGATGCGCCGCGCCCTTTGCGCATTTTAGCACGCACATTGGGTTGGCCCTTCAAATGGCTTGGCTACAAAGGCGATGTAAATATGCCACCCGCCCCCCGTGCCCTGACGGCGCTGGGCCCTGCCTACATCAAGTTCGGTCAGGTTTTATCGACGCGCCCCGATGTGGTTGGCGAAGAGCTTGCCGTTCAAATGCGCGTTTTGCAGGACAAATTACCTGCATTTCCAATTGAAGTAGCCAAAGAGATGGTCGCTGAGGAGTTAGGCCAACCAGCAGATGCTGTGTTCTCGGAGTTCAGCGAACCCGTCGCAGCGGCCTCAATCGCGCAGGTGCATCAGGCGAAAATCGCAGGCACCGACGAGGTTGTGGCCGTGAAAGTGCTCAGACCCGGCATTGAAAAAGCATTTCAGAAAGACATTGATGCGTTCTATTTGGCAGCTGAAATGATTGAGTTGCTTTCTCCAGCTTCGCGACGGCTGCGTCCGATGGAGGTGATCACCCATTTTGAAGGCGTTGTGATGGGGGAACTCGATCTGCGGCTCGAAAGCTCTGCCGCGTCTGAGTTTGCGGCGAACACTGGCGAGGATGTGGGTTTTACTTTGCCCGCTGTGAAATGGGATCTTTCTGCGCGCCGCGTCATGACGCTTGGTTGGGCCGATGGCGTTCCTTTGGGTGATAACGAGGCGATTGATGCGGCGGGGCATGAACGCACAGTTCTGGCATCGCGCGTTTTGGAGTTGTTTTTGCAACACGCTTTGCGCGACGGATATTTTCATGCGGATATGCATCAAGGCAATCTGAAGGTTGCGCCAAACGGTGATATCATCGCGTATGATTTTGGCATCATGGGGCACATAGATGAATATACGCGCCGCGTTTATGCAGAGATCCTTTTTGGCTTTATTCGCCGCGATTACAAACGTGTCGCGGAGGTTCATTTCGAGGCAGGTTACGTGCCGGCTGACCGCGATGTTGAAGAGTTTGCTCGGGCATTGCGCGCTGTTGGCGAGCCGATCTTTGGCATGGACGCGACACATATTTCGATGGGGCGATTGTTGAATTACCTCTTCGATGTGACAGAACGATTTGGCATGGAAACACGAACAGAGCTTATCCTTTTGCAGCGTACAATGGTTGTTGTGGAAGGTGTCGCGCGCTCGCTTGATCCGCATATGAATATTTGGCAAGTTGCGCGTCCTGTTGTCGAAGAGTATATTAAAGGCAGTATTGGGCCTGCCGCTGTTTTGAGAGACTTGGGCAAAACTGCCAAAGTGCTCTCGCGATTTGGCCCCCGTTTGCCTGATTTGGTTGAAGCCGCGTTGCTTCGACAAGCTGACGAACCACCGCTTAAAGAGGCCAGCAAAACGCAAAGCCGCAGCGTTTGGTTTGTGGCTGGCGGTTTCTTTAGCGCCTTCTTAGTTTTGATCGTGCAATGGCTTTGGATCTAGTCAAGATCGCGAAGGCCAGTGACTTCATCGGGCGAAATCACAATCTCACCCTCGAGAACGAGTAAGGTTTGGCCGTTATCGATCACAGCTTCGCGCACACGGCTATAGGCAGTGATGGGATCATTTGACTGCACGACCCCGCTCTTCAAACCTTCAATGCCAAATTGGTAAATGCCGTCCGGCGCGCGGCTGCCGTCCGCGAAGGACCCGTCCCAAGTTAAATCTGTGCCCGAAATCGGAACATTTAGCCGGGTCGCGATTTCTCCGCTTTCGCTGCGAATAACCAGTAAGCGTTGATCGATATCCCCTGGTTCTGGCGTGGCAAGATCGATGGGATTGCCGCTGAATTTGGCGATGTCCCCTGCTCTGACTTCCATACCCACCCATTGACCCAGCGCACCGATGCCGCCGCTAGCCATGTTTGCCGTAAGATTTGTCAGCAGATCATTTGTTAGGACCTGCTGTTCAACGGAGGAAAACGTAGCGAGTTGAACGGCATAATCCGCTGAATCAACAGGATTAAGCGGATCTTGGTTTTCCATTTGAACTGTAAGCATCTTCAAGAAGGTTTCAAAATCGCTGCTCAAAGCAGAGCCAGACGACGTTTCAACATCAGTCGTTTGAGAAGGAAATAGCGGGGTAGGTTGCGAGATGTTGGTGACAGTTTCCATACTTTATATCCTTATGTCCAAACCACCGGAAATGCTTTGAGTGTTTGAAGACACTATGGTGTCTTCTTCAGAGTGCGTCGTATTTCGGGGCCCATCGCCTTGCCCTTGCGGGGGAGTATTTCTGGCGTCATGCTCATTCGACGAAAAAGAGAACGTTAGGTTTTCGTGTCCAAGATTTTTAAATTGCTGTTGCAGCATGTCGATTTGGCGGCGCATTAAATCTTGGGTCTCGGCACGCTCTGCAGTAAAAATGATCTGGGTGCCATTGGCAGTTGGTTCGATCTTAACCGTGAGTCGCCCAAGGTCTTCTGGCTTTAGCGTCACATCAATCTTGCCACCGCTGTCACGCAGCAAAATCGAAGGCTCGATCGCCTGTGCAAGCGTGTTGATCGGAACAGAGTGAATGGTCGCAGAACTCGCCGTGTTCAAGGGCGCAGAGCTTTGTACGGAGTTAGAGGCAATTGGCGGTAAACCAACTTCAATTGACGGAGGCTGATCTGGTTCTTGAAACAGTATCTGCGAGCTTGCGAAAGTGGCAACGGGTATAGGCCGCATCGGAGCATCTGCTGGAGCGATTGAAATTTGCGGTTGGTTGGTTTTCCGGGGCGTATGCGTCGGCATCTCTTCGGCGTGCATTAAGCCTATTTGCCGCGAGGGATGAATTGGATGATCTGTTATTTTTGCCTGAATTAGCGAAGGGATCGGGGCGGGCGTTTGGAACGCAACGCTGAGATTTTGAGATGAATTTCCAATAGGCTTAGGTATTCCGACCTCTGATTCTAAACCGCCCGACGTTTGGTCAGGAATTCGAATCTGAGTAGGAACTGACATTGAATTTACTTCTGTGGATTTGGGCTCAGCCACCTGCGCCACGTAACTGTTGTTGGTCTCTTCAATGCTTGAGGCGACCAAGGCCAAGGGGCTTAGAGGCTGCGACTCTTTTGAAGAAATCGCTGTAGCAGGCAAGGACATTTCAGGAATCGGACGCGATTCAACTTGCTCTGGGCTCTTTACGAGTAACGCACTTTGCTCGCCCGTAAGATTTTGAATGACAGGTATCTTACGCCCATCGCTCGCTTCTATTGAGGGCGTTTGGAGGGCTGTATGAGCGTTTTGTACGAGGGGCTTCACCAAAGCTTCAACCTTATCCTTTGGAATGAGGTTATCGCTAAAGGCAACTTGGTAAACAGGTGTTGCTGGGTGATAGAGTTCGACGTTTTGTTCAACCTCAGCATGTGAAACGCTTTGGACGTTTTTCATGACTTTAGGCGGCATTTCCTGTTGTTCAGTGATTCTGCGAGCTTGCACACTATCTTCTAAAGTGAACGTATTATCGGGGATTTGTTGAGGTTGTTCGTCGCCCGTCTGAAGAGGTGCATTCATCAAGGAACGCGCGTCGTGCGGCTTTTCTATTGTGTTGGAGAAAGTTGGAACCAGCGTTTGATCAAGTTCAATCGCCTCATCAGGCAAATCAGCTGATTCGTCTGCTCCGTCCTTGGATTTGGTAATTTTTGGGGAAGCCGTTTGAACCTGCTCTGTTATTAGGACCTCATCTACAGCCAGTTCATCTAGAAATGTCTTGAACGCGACTGGATGCTCTGTTGACGCTTCCGCCAATGGCAAAAGCTCACCGCTTTTAGGCGTTGTTGATAACAATATTAAATTTTGATCCAGCAATACGTGCATAGGCGCTCCGGTCTTTCGATGTGCCCTTTTAAGTCGCCAACAGTTACCAGTTGTTTACCGGAATCGACTATTTCTGACCAAACACATCAAACTTTAGAGAGATGGAGTATCTAAAATGAGTATGCAGATTATTGGTCAACCGGGTTTCAACGATAGCGTTGCGCTCGCGCGAAATTCAGCGCCGAACCTCACCACTGGTCAGAAGCTAGAGGCTATTTTCCTGTCAGAAATGTTAAAAGTGAGCGGGCTTGGCAAGACATCTGCATCGTTCGGGGGGGGGATCGGCGAAGATCAATTTTCGTCCTTTTTACGCGAGGCACAAGCGCGTGAAATGGTTAAGGCGGGCGGTTTAGGTTTGGCAAAACACTTCGATCGCGCTCTTTCAAAGGGAAATTCCAATTGAGCGTGGCTACTCTGACCGACAAGCTCGAATCGGTGCTAGAGCAAGAATACCATGCCTTGCTTTCCGGTAGCCTCGATCAGATCGAGACCCTTGGGCGCGAAAAATTAGGCCTTTTGGAGCGTATGAGCGAGCTTTCCGTCCGGGAATTGGAAAGTTTTATCACTTTCCGAGATCGGCTGTTCCGCAACCAAAATCTTGCTCAGAGCGCGATTGCGGGTATGCGAAAAGCCATAAATCGCACTAAAGATATTACAGATGTGTCGAGCGGACTGCGTACCTACGGCCCCGATGGGCAACACATCCGTTTCGCGGCAAAAACGTCGGGTGGTCTGTCAAAACGCAGCTAAAATTAGACATAAATTACATTTGCTTAGGCGTCGGTCATTAGGGTCCTGTTAGGACATTCAATCCAAAAGTGAGAAGCGCTCAGAAACTGAGGGTGCGCGACTTCAAGTTGAAACTGCAGCACTATCAGGATGCGCGTTTGATCGCTCCGTTTTGGGGTGGGAACGAAGATTGGAGCAACGTGACAAAGCCTAAAGGATATAACGATGTCTAATGTCTTGACGACCAAAAGAGCGGTGTTTGCGTTGCAGACTCGCAAGTCGATCAACATGGGGGCTTCCAACATACAAAGTGAAATCGCACCTGGTAAATTGGGTGCAATGCTGGCTGATGGCTCGGCTGTTGTTGGCTATCATGCCGATGATACTTTTGCCTCTCTCCACCTCGGCAAGGTTTTATCACGAGTTTCCGCGATTTTACCGCTGCTTGAAACAAGTATTGCGGCTCTGCATGGCTTAAAGGGGAGTGCATGAAATGGCGGGTTTGGTTTTGAAACTGGCTCCAAACGAACGAGTGCTTATAAATGGCGCTGTCCTTGAAAACGATGTGCGGCGCTCGCGCTTTTCCATAATCACCCCAAGCGCAAATGTGCTTCGTCTTAAAGATGCTATTCATCCAAAGAATGCGACCACGCCGATCAGTCGCTTGTGCTATCAGCTTCAATTGATCTTGGCAGGGAGCTGCGATTATTCAGATATCGCTCATCAAATAGAGACCCAAATATTTGAACTTTCTCAGGTTTTTCAAGATGGGTACTGTCAAGAACAGCTCGCCAGTGCGCAAAATGCACTCTCTGAAAACAGGTTTTATAGTGCGCTTAAAGCGATCCGATTGATGCTTCCGATCGAAGGGCAGCTGCTTTCAAAAGCCAGATCTTTGAGGTCATAACATGAGCTTTCAACCTATTGTTGTTGGGACAGGTTTGGTTGCTTGGCGCAATCTACAACGAAGTTTACCTCAGCAGCTTGAAATTTTTGCGCAAAGTGCTCAGCAAAGCCGCCTCATATCCGGCTTCCAACAAAAGGCGCCCGAGCTAAAAACCGCGGAGGCGGTGGTATCTGATCGTCAAGTTTTAACCGTCGCCCTGGGTGCCTTCGGCTTGCAGGACGATCTGGAAAACCGTTTCTTTGTCGAGCGAATCTTGAGCGAGGGTGCGACAGATTCTGACGCTCTTGCGAACCGGTTAACAGACAGCCGCTACAAAAGGTTGGCAGCAGATTTTGCGCTGGATGGGCTCAGCCGGTTCACGGGGGTTCTCCCAGCAAAGGCAGAGGAGATCACTCAAAGTTATGCAGAGCAGGCTTTTTCTGTTGCGGTCGGTGAGCAAGATCAGAACATGCGCCTTGCTCTTAATGCAGAGAACGAGTTTGATCGCATTGCAGAACTAGAAGTGAGCGACACAGCGAAGTGGTTCATATTAATGGGTAATCCACCGCTTCGCAGCGTCGTGGAAACAGCATTGGGCTTGCCTCAATCACTTGGTCAGTTGGACATCGACAAACAGTTAGAGATTTTTCAAGAAAGATCCTTTTCGAACTTCGGTACGAAGTCTGTCGATGACTTGGCTGATGCTTCACTTAGGGAACAGGTCGTAGATCGGTTCTTACTTCGAGAACAGATGAGCCAAATTCAAAGCGTGTCATCGCAAAATATCGCGCTTCAGCTGCTTTCCAATGGATTATAGTTACTAAAAATAAAGGTGTTGTTCTTAAACTTGCTTCAAATTGAGAGGCAGGTGAGTGAATGAAGCATTGTGTGTTTGGGCCAAAGGAGCGTTTTCTACCGCCTTATTTGCGGGCTTCTCGACGATTATTAGATGGTCTCGTAGCCATTTTTATTGCTCTATTCTCTACGGTTGTTGGCACAATTGCACAGGCATCTGCCTCTGATGAATGTTTGGAGGCAATTCGCTTTGCGGCGCAAGAAACGGGGGTTCCTGCTCCTCTTTTGCTCGCCGTCGCAAAGGTCGAAACAGGGCGCGCGCAAAACGGTGATATTCAACCTTGGCCTTGGGCGATAAATATTCGCGGGGTTGGGCATTGGCTTTCAAACAAAGAAGAGCTTTTAGAGCGTGCTTTGGAAAAAATTTCTAAAAGTGAAACGCGCTTCGATGTTGGGTGCTTTCAATTGAATTACCGCTGGCATGGCGAAGCTTTTGTCAATTTGGATGAAATGATCTCACCCCGAAGCAATACGCTTTATGCCGCGAACTTTCTAAAATCTTTGTTCGTCGAGTTCGGGGATTGGACTACCGCGGTTGGTGCTTATCATTCGCGAACAGAGACCCTTGCGCAAGCATACCGAAACCGGATTTCGCAACACTACGATCCAAATGAGACGATATCAGTTGCGGCCCCGTTGGTTGATAAACGACCTGCGTCACGCAAGCCAAATTCTTATCCGCTTTTGCAAACTGTAAACTTAAAGACGCGCCTGGGTTCGCTTGTTCCAAGTGAAACGCAATGACTTTCGCGCAAAAGTCGCTTCAAGGTTTTGACTGTGAAGCTTAGTTTCAACCCAACCATTTTGCTCGTTTTGGCGTTAATGGCGGTCATCATAATGATGATTTTGCCAATGCCTGCTTTCGTGCTCGACATGGGGCTCGCTATTTCCTTTGGTCTAGCGATTCTCATCTTTACGATTACCCTGTTTGTCGAGCGGCCTCTGGATTTTTCATCCTTTCCAACGATCTTGCTCGCAACTTTAATGCTTCGTTTGTCGCTCAACATTTCATCAACCAAGCTTATTATCGGTGAAGGTCATACCGGGACCGGTGCCGCAGGTGGCGTGATCGAAGGGTTCGCTAGCTTTGTAATGGGAGGCAGCGTTTTCCTTGGCCTCGTGGTGTTCGGCGTACTTTTGATTGTGAACTTCATGGTCATAACCAAAGGCGCTACGCGAATGGCAGAGGTTGGCGCACGCTTTGCGCTTGATGGCATGCCGGGCAAGCAACTTGCCATCGATAGCGATATGTCTGCCGGTGCGATTGATCACGCCGAAGCAAAAATACGCCGTGAGAGAGATCAACAAGAAACCACGTTTTTTGGCTCGCTCGACGGAGCTTCGAAGTTTGTTAAAGGTGATGCGATTGCGGGGTTATTAATCACGTTACTGAACTTTGTAATGGGCTTGATCATGGGCGCGGTCGTGCACGGGATGCCGCTTGGGCAAGCTTTTGAAACCTATGCGATTTTAACGGTTGGAGATGGCTTGGTTTCACAAATCCCCGCGGTCATTATTTCCATTGCAGCGGCGCTCTTGTTGGCGCGCGGGGGGGCAGTTGGATCCACCGACCTGACTTTATTTGCCCAGCTTGGAAAGCACCCGGCGGCATTGTTAACCGTTGGCTTACTAATGGTTCTCTTCGCGCTCGTTCCCGGTTTGCCGATGATCCCTTTTTTGCTAGGCGGGATTGCACTCATTGCCGCTGCTTGGGTGATGAACAAGAAACACGACACTTCGAATTTAGCAAATTCTGAGGACGCGGAGGAAGAGGCCGTCGTTGAGGAAGAAACAATGGCCGATATTTTGGACGTTGATGACATCCACGTTCAGTTTTCCTCTGACTTGGTTGATATGGTCCTGGATCCGGGAACGGGTCTCGACGCTAGAATTCGAAATATGCGTTTGCATGTGGCAAAAGAGTTCGGGTTGGTCATGCCGGAAATTCGATTGACTGATGATCCGGGCCTGTCTCGGGGGTCGTATCGGATAAACATCCAAGGCGTTGAACACGCGATGGGCATTTTGCATTCCGATCGCTTGCTTGCGCTGGTCGAAGAACAGGCCAAGCAGAACTATTCTGATCTTGTGACAGAACCGGTTTATGGCGCGCCGGCGGTCTGGATTGATCACTCCGCACAAGAAGCGGCTGCGCTTTCCGGTCAAACCATCGTGTCACCTTGCGAAATTCTCGCGACCCATATTCTTGAAAGTTTGCGCAAAAATCTTAGCAGATTGTTAACTTTCAAATCACTTCAGCGTTTGCTTGATGAGTTGGTTAATCTCAGCGATTCCCAGCGAAGCGAGGCCAACCGCCGCTTGCTTGATGAGCTGATCCCCGACAAAGTGCCGCTGAATGTTTTGCATTCCGTTTTGCGCCTTTTGCTGGCCGAGCAAGTTTCTATCCGAAATTTACCAGTTATTATCGAAACGCTTGCCAAATTACGCGCTATTCACACCAGCCCAGAGGCAACATGTGAATTTGTGCGTCAAGCGCTTGGTTTCCAACTTGTCGCGAATCTTAAGCGTAAAGATGGCACTTTGCCGCTTATTCAACTGGCACCTGAATGGGAGCAAACGTTCAATACTTATCAGCTTGATGCAGACCAAGGGGTTGCGAACGTTGCTTTGCCGCCAGAGATTTTCAGTAAACTTGTCGATTCTGTCTCAGAGCAAGTTTCCCAGCAAGCAGAACGCGGAGTCTCGCCCGCGATTGTCACATCAACGCAGCGGCGGCGTTTCTTGCGCACGGTTATCTCAGCAAGAGGGATTTCAACACCAGTTTTATCCTTTGAGGAGATAGGAACCGATGCGGTGCCCTCTATCGTTGGCGTTGCAGCCGCGTGAGCACTTTGCTTCCAGACACTTGGCCGCCGATTGCACTTGGCTTTTTGTTGGTTTTGTTTCGCATCTCAGCGCTCGTCGCGCTTTTGCCTGCCCTGGGCGAGGCGTCCATTCCAACACGCGTGAAACTAGCCATTTCGATCTCTATGGCGATCATCATTTTTCCACTGGTGCCAGAGGCAAGCCAATATGTGCAGCAGGACTTTCTCTGGATGAGCGCTTTGATCATTGAAGTGGGGATCGGACTTTGGTTCGGCATCTTGCTGAGGGTTTTTGTCTTTTGCTTGCAAACGGCAGGCGCGATTGCGGCGCAGGCGACATCGCTTTCCCAAATTTTAGGATCCGCCGGGGTCGAACCGCTGCCTGCGATGGGCCATGTGATCACAATGGCTGGCATGACTTTGGCGTTAACATTTGGTCTACATGTGCACGCCGTTTTATATCTGCTCGGCTCATACTCTATGTTTCCCATTGGACAAATCCCAGAGGTTTCGATGATCACAGAGACAGGCGTCACGCAGATCGCCTTGGGATTCCAGCTGGCCTTTTCGCTCGCGGCGCCGTTTGTGATTCTGTCGCTGCTCTACAACTTGACGCTTGGCGCAATTAACCGCGCGATGCCACAACTGATGGTGGCTTTCGTGGGCGCGCCGGTGATCACGGCTGCGGCGCTGGTGCTCCTTGCGGTTTCGATTCCACTTATGCTGAGCGTTTGGGCCGATGCGATGTTCGATTTCTTGAACATGGGCGTGTAGCGATATGGCTGAACAAGACGACTCCGCAGACAAAAGTCATGAGCCGACGCAGAAAAAGCTCGACGATGCCCGAAAGAAGGGCGAGATCGCGCGCTCTAACGATGTGAATGTCGCGCTTTCCTACTTTGGCGTTTGGTTGTTCTTGCTCAGCGTTGGTGCTTTCGCGATGTCTAATCTTGGCGCTGTTTTGCAAAGCGAGCTAGAGCACGCGATGAACCCACAGCTGAACCTTGATTTCAGCCCAAGCCTGTTTGCCCCGCTTCTGTATAGCGCGGGAAGCTTTGTTGGATTATTTGCCGCCGTGCCAGCTTGCTTGATCGTTTTGATCCTGCTGTCGCAGCGCGCTTTGATCTTCACCCCTAGCAAGTTGATGCCAAAGCTGTCTCGAATTTCTTTCATTAAGAATGCTGGAAACAAATTCGGGCGCGGAGGCCTGTTTGAGTTTGCGAAAAGTTTCGTCAAGCTCAGTGTCTATTCGCTGTGCTTAACGGTTTTTCTGTGGGTGAATTCGGACGTCATTATCGGCTCTTCCGCCGGAACCGACCGGAATGCGATTCTGGTGCTTTATGAACTTGTCAAATCACTGCTGAGTTTGGTGGTTCTGATCGCGGCGGCTATCGCAGCGATAGACTACGGCTGGCAAGTGATGGAGCATCAGCGCAAAAACCGGATGTCGCATAAAGAAATGCGTGACGAGTCTAAAGATAGCGAGGGCGATCCACATCTAAAACAGGCGCGGCGGATGAAAGCGCAGGAAATCGCGCTTACGCAGATGATGTCGGATGTTCCGACGGCGGATGTGATTATCGTTAACCCGACACATTATGCGGTTGCGCTTAAGTGGGAGGGGTCGCGCACGTCTGCTCCGATTTGCGTCGCCAAAGGAGTTGATGAGATCGCGCTTCGGATACGCTCTGTTGCGCGCGATTCTGATGTCGCGATTCACTCTGATCCACCGACGGCGCGCGCCTTGTTTGCGGTGGTTGAAGTCGGGGAAGAGATCAAACCCGAGCATTATGCTGCAGTTGCTGTGGCGATCCGATTTGCCGAAACCCTGCGGCAAGGAAAAAAGAGATGACGCGTGCGAAATGGGAAGATCTCGCCAAGCTTGCGGATCTAATGTTTGAAGTCGAAGCCAAGAAGCTAACTGAGTTACTTGGTGAAGAGAACAAATTGCAGCGACAAAGGCAGCGTTTGAAGGCGTTGAACGCGGCGGCTCTTAAGGAGTTTGACGGGGGACATGTCGCGCATAAAGTTGATGGCGATTTTCACTGGCAAATGTGGGTTGGTCAAAATGCCCAGCGTATAGGGCAGCAGCAGGCGCGAGCGCGTGCGATGAGCGAAATGCACAAACCCGCGTTGCGCAAAGCCTATGGGCGCAAGTCTGTTTTGAGCGCGCTGTCAAAGAAGTAGGATGAGCTTTCACCGTATGTCGTTAAGACTCAGGTGTTTGATACCAGATGTAGAGTTTTCAGGTGAAACCTTGCAGTAGGAGCGTGGGAAAATGAGTGAGGAAGCTGATTAAGTCACTGTTTTTAAGGCATAAAACAGAAATAGTGAGTTTTTTTACAAAACCTTGAAAAAACCCCTTGCGACCCTGGATCGATAACACTAGAACCCCCTTCAGCAGC
>CAYQZI010000019.1:0-26249 GCA_964421835.1 uncultured Planktotalea sp. | reverse complement strand
ACTGTGCGCAACGCGGATGAGCTGGCCTTTGTGATGGGTCACGAGGCTGCGCACCACATTCGCGCGCATCTGGATCGCCAACAACGCAACGCCACCGCGGGCGCGCTGATCTTTGGCGGCATCGCTGCGATTACCGGCGCAGGCGAGCAAGCAATCGATTCCGCGCAACAAGTCGGTGCCACTGTCGGCGCGCGTGGCTATTCCAAGGACTTCGAGCTGGAAGCAGACGAGCTTGGCACAGTCATCGCACATCGCGCGGGCTATGATCCTGTGCTCGGCGCTGCCTTCTTCACCAAGATCGCTGACCCCGGCAATCGCTTCCTTGGCACGCACCCACCCAACGCCGCGCGCATCGATATCGTGCGCAGAACTGCCGCGACACTTAACTAGTGTTCCAAATCGCCCATGTGATCACAGATCGCGGCTCGAAATACGCAGTCAGCGGCGCGCCTGCTCACTCCAAAGCCGATGCGCTGAAACTGATCAAAGAGCTGAAACGCAACAAACGTTTCGCCAAAGCGACCCATAACACATGGGCGCTGCTTTGTTCTGACACTGGCCCGATCAAAAATGACGATGGTGAAAGCGGCGCAGGCGCGATTATCCTGCGCATGTTAGAGCGTGCAGAGCTGAGCGATCATCTGATCGTCGTGACCCGATGGTATGGCGGCACACACTTGGGCGGGGATCGCTTTCGACGCGTGCAGGATTGTGTGAATGCCTATCTTGAAGCTGCTCCTGACCTTCCGTCGCATCCGCCCCAAAAGGATTGACAATCCGCGCCCAGACTTCACTCTCTGCTTCAAACTCTGGGAGGAGAGAAAAGATGCTAGGTCAAATGATGCAAGACCGCCTGTTGATTTCATCATTGGTGGATCACGCAGGCAAATATCACGGCACGACAGAGATCACCTCGGTTGAAACCGACGGCACGATTGTGCGCTCGAACTGGGGCGAAGTGCAGCAGAACTCACTGAAACTCGCGAGCGCTTTGAGCAAAATGGGCCTCAAGCCTTCCGCCCGCTGCGCCACGATTGCGTGGAACAATCGCCGCCATCTGGAAATCTACTTTGGCGTCTCTGGCGGGCAATTTGTCTGCCACACGATCAACCCGCGTCTGTTTCCAGAACAGCTGGTCTACATCGTCAATCATGCCGAAGACGAAGTGCTCTTCATCGATGCCACCTTCCTCCCGCTCGCAGCAGCACTGCGCGACAAGATGCCAACGCTGAAAGCCATCGTTTTGATGGGCGCACGCAATGAAGCCGCGTTAGAGCAGATCCCAGAGCTGGTGTTCTATGACGAGTTCATCGAAACGGGCGACGCCGCATACGAATGGCCCGATTTCGACGAAAACACCGCCTCCAGCCTGTGCTACACCTCTGGCACCACAGGCAATCCCAAAGGCGCGCTTTATTCGCATCGCTCCACTGTGCTGCACAGCTTCGCCGCTGCCCTGCCCGATTGCATCGGCTTTAGCGCGCAGGACATCGTGCTGCCTGTGGTCCCAATGTTCCACGTCAACGCATGGGGCACGCCTTATGCTGCCGCCATGGTTGGCGCGCGTTTGGTGATGCCGGGTCCGGGCCTTGATGGCTCTAGCTTGCTTAAGTTGATCGATAGCGAAAAAGTCAATGTCGCCCTTGGGGTTCCAACCATCTGGCAAGGTTTGCTCATGGCGGCGAAAGACGCGGGCAGCACGCTCGACAGTCTCAAACGCACGGTCGTTGGTGGCTCTGCCTGCCCACCTATCATGATTGACACCTTCCGTGACGAATACGGCGTCGACCTTGTTCACGCGTGGGGCATGACCGAGATGAGCCCGCTTGGAACCTCCAACAAACCCCTTGCGAAACATGCAAGCCTTCCCATCGCAGACCAGCACAAGCTGCGCGAAAACCAAGGGCGTCCGCCCTTCGGGATGGACATCAAGATCGTCGATGACGACGGCAACGTCTTGCCCCATGATGACACAGCTCAGGGCGATCTGCTGGTGCGTGGTCCTTGGGTGATTTCCGGCTATTTCAAGCCCGAAAAGGTCGAAGAGCTGCGAGATGGCTGGTTCGACACAGGCGATGTGGCGCGGATTGATCCCGATGGCTACATGACCATCTGTGATCGCTCCAAGGATATCATCAAATCCGGCGGCGAATGGATCAGCTCGGTCGAGCTGGAAAACATCGCCGTTGCGCACCCTGATCTGCTAGAGGCGGCGGTGATCGGTGCAGCGCATCCCAAGTGGGACGAACGCCCTGTGCTGGTCGCGGTGAAAGCCGAAGGGTGCGAGCCTGATCCTGCGGATCTTATTGCCTTCTTCGATGGCAAAATCGCCAGCTGGCAAAAGCCTGACATGGTTGTCTTTACCGATGCACTCCCGCGCAATGCGACGGGCAAAGTGCTGAAACGCAACCTGCGTGATGAGTTCGGTCAGGTCTTGATGGGGTGAGCGCTAAGCGCAGTTTTGGTGGGGCGAAGATCTTGCTCCACCACCAAGGTGCGCTGCTCACATATCTTCGCGATGACAAGCCCGACATTCCCTTCCCCGCCCTCTGGGATCTTCCCGGTGGCGGGGCAGAAAACGATGAGACCCCCATCGACTGCGCGTTGCGCGAAACGTTTGAAGAGTTCGCGCTGCGCATTGCGCCAAGCCGTGTCACTTGGCAGCGCGCCTATGAAAACCCCGATAATCCAGCTTTGCCAAACTGGTTCTTTGCAGCGCCGCTGAAAGCGCCAGAAATCGAACAAATCAAATTCGGGGATGAAGGCCAGCACTGGCAAATGATGCCAATCGAACGCTACCTAAATCACCCCAAAGCCATCCCGCATCTCCAAGCCCGCGTGCGCGACGCGCTAGCCTAAGTACGTATTGATATCCGTGCTTTGCAACGCATCGCTCGCATGGGCAATCGCCTCTTCCTCGCTTGCGAATGCCCGGTCAAAGGCAAAGGCGCTCTTGGCGCTGTTCACCACTTCCACGCGCCACGCGCCGCCCTTTTGCTCTGTCATAATCTCGAAGGAATGGCCCTCAACGGTGATCTGCGTGCTCATGCTTACTGCTCCTTATGGCGTTTGCGCCCTTAGTAGCCGCAAAGCTTAGCGCGTCGCAAGGAAACCGCCGACCTCTTCAAAACCGCCACCCGTCGGCGTGCGGTGCGTCACGTCCACCGTCCCAACAACTTCACCAGCAGAGGTGCCGCCAATCAAACCTGTGAAACTACCGCTCGCAGGGTTCCACAGCACTTGACCATTCACAATCTGCCCGCCCCCAGTTTCGCCGCCAAACGTGCCATTTGTGTTCAAATCCGTTTGCTCCAACACCAAGGTGCTGAGCGGATTCACCAGATCAGCCGCATTGTCTGGGCGCTGGCGGAAAGTGCGATTTGTGATGCGCCCGCCAATCTTTGCCGCTGCGAAATCCACGTCGATCTGCGCGTGGCCATTGATTCGACGCGTAGAGGTAAATCCTGCGTAATCGCCGTTAAACTGCGCCGCGCCGGTCAAAGGCAACTCTGTGCCGCCAAGCCGCCCAAAACTCGCAAGCTGGCGCACGCTACCTGCAAAACCACCGGAATAGACCACAAGCTTTGTGCCGTCGCCCTGCGCGAAATAGGCGTTATGCACGCCGTCAACGTTGCGCATCGCAAGCATGTTGCCGAAATCAGCGCTTGGAAAACGCGCCAACTGGGTATCAAGACCGAGCGCAGTTAACGTGAAAACCTGAGACGCCTCGTCAAACTCAGCGGAGATTATACTGCCATTCAACGCTTCGCTTTGATTTGTGGGCGCGGCGATGCTGACAGAGGTCGGCGCGGCAACTGAAACTTCAGCACTATCAGCACCGCCTTCACAGGATTCAAGCTGGCAGATGACCTCAACAGCAGGGTTTTCTTGCGCCCCGCAAGCGAACAGACTGACGGTGCAAAGAAGGAGTATGAAACGCAGCAACATGGTTACTGTCTAAGAAAGAAAGGTTAGCAAACCCTTAATGCGTTAAGGATTAAGCACACCCCAAAGATCATATTCGCCCGCTTCATCGACGGTCACGCTGACAATATCGCCAACGTTTAGCTGCTCGAAGCCTTCATCGATGAACAAGTTGCCATCAATCTCGGGTGCGTCCGCTCTGGTGCGGCAGGTGGCGGCGTCCTCGTCGATCTCATCAACAATCACATCCATGCGCGTGCCAACTTTCGCAGCCAGCTTCGCCTCTGAAATCGCTTGCGCTTTCTCCATGAAACGGTCCCAGCGCTCTTGCTTGATCTCGCTTGGCACATGATCTGGCAAGGCATTGCTGCGCGCGCCCTCGACGTTTTCGTATTGGAAGCACCCGACGCGGTCGAGCTGCGCTTCATCCATCCAATCAAGCAGGGTTTGAAACTCTGCTTCCGTCTCACCGGGATAACCCACGATAAAAGTGCTACGCAGAGTGATGTCAGGGCAGCTCGCGCGCCAGGCAGCAATCTCATCCAGCGTTTTGGACCCTGCCGCAGGACGCGCCATGCGTTTCAACACATCGGGATGGGCATGTTGAAACGGAATATCGAGATAAGGCAAAAGACCATTGTCAGGGTCCGCCATCAGCGGGATCAACTCGCGAACAGAGGGGTAAGGATAAACGTAATGCAGCCGCACCCAAGCGCCGAGCTTACCCATTTCGCGGCTCAAATCCGTGATATGCGAGCGAACCTCGCCGCCTTTCCACGGGTTCACATCATACTTGCGATCGAGCCCATAGGCAGAGGTATCTTGCGAGATCACCAGCAGCTCTTTCACACCGCTTTCCACCAGCTTCTCCGCTTCGCGCAAAACCGCATGCGCAGGCCGCGAAGCAAGACGCCCGCGCATGTCTGGAATAATGCAGAACTTGCACTTGTGATTGCAGCCTTCGGAAATCTTCAAGTAGCTGTAATGACGCGGTGTCAGCGACACACCAGAGGCAGGCAGCAAATCCACAAAAGGGTCCGGCGAGGGCGGCACGGCACCATGCACAGCGTCGAGGACTTGCTCGTACTGATGCGGCCCTGTGACCGCCAGAATATTCGGATGATGCTCGCGAATATACTCAGGCTCTGCGCCCAAACACCCGGTGACAATCACCTTGCCATTCTCTTGCAGCGCTTCGCCAATTGCCTCTAGGCTTTCGGCCTTGGCACTATCAAGGAAGCCGCAAGTGTTCACAATCACCGCATCCGCGCCGCTATAATCGGGCGACATCCCATACCCCTCAGCTCGCAGGCGGGTCAGGATACGCTCGCTGTCCACCAACGCCTTGGGACATCCAAGGCTAACCATGCCAATCCGAGGCTGGCCGGGGCGCGAGGTGCCGTCGAGTTTGGCAGCGGGGGCAAGATCAGGGCGAAGCGAAGGAGGGTTTTGTGTCATGAGGCGAGCTATATGCGCTTGCGCGCGCGCAGGCAATCTATCGCCTTAACCTTGAATTTACAGCGCTTGAGGTTGCAGCACGCCAAGCACCCCCATAGAATCAAGCAAAAATAGGCGGAGCAGCCAAATGCGTTTCTTGATCCGATTGATCGTGATCGTCCTAGCGGCGGTCGCTATAGCTATTGTAGGTTTACTGATGTTGCCGGGCGAGCGGATTGCCAGCATCGCAGCAGACCAGCTGAGCAAACAGACCGGGCGCGCGGTGTCGATCAGCTCTGACACCTCGATTAGCCTATACCCGACGCTTGGCGTCACCACGGGTCCTGCCAGTATCGCCAGCGCCGATTGGGCGAAGAACGGCCCATTGCTGACAAGTGACAGCCTTGCCATTGGCATTGATGTGCCCGCGCTGATTGGCGGCACCATTCGGATAACGAAGCTAGAGGCGAAAAGCCCCAAGATCGTGCTCGAACGCGCTGCAGATGGGCGCAGCAATTGGGACTTATTGCCAAGCGATGATGCACCTCCCGAGCCAGTCGCAGGTGAGGCGAGCGAAGGACAAAGCTTTGATCTCTCGCTTGAACAAGCGCTCATCACCGATGCCGCGCTGCGCTATATCGATCACCGCACTGGCACCGATCAAAACCTGAAAGACGTTGATATCGACCTGCGCTGGCCCAATCTTGGCGGTCCAGTCGATTTGGCCTTGGGCCTTACGCCTTTTGCGGATCGCATCGAACTCGACACGACTGTCGCTGACGTCATGGGGCTATTGGGCGGCGCCCAAACCACGCTGCGCGGCACGTTGAACGCGGCTGGCGCTGATCTTGCGTTCGAGGGCATCGCCTCTATCAAGCCCGAAGCCGCGTTGCAGCTCAACGGCACAATTCCTCAGGTTGGCGCTCTAATGCGCGCATTGGGGCAAGAGCCCGCCAGCTTTGGCCTTGCTTCTGATTTCAACCCAAACGCCAGCGTGAATGCGCAAGTCAGCTTTGACGGCACCCGCCTTGCCCTACGTAAAATGGCGTTGGGGCTTGAGGAGAGCACAGTCGCTGGCGATGCGGATATTGTCATCGCTTTGGGCGCGCCGCAGGTGACGGCCAAGCTTGTGGCGGACGTCAAAAACGCAGGCCAGTTGATGCGCATGCTGGGGCAAGCGCCCGCGAACTTCGGACTGAACGATGGTTTTAATCCTGACGTCAAAAGTAATATCGTGCTTACTGTCAATGGCAGCGATATCGCGGCCAAACTCACTGGGTTGTCCGCCACATTGGAAGACACACAGATTTCAGGCGATGCGACTGTTAACCTTAAAGACAACGTGCCAGATATCGCGGCAAACCTTGCTGTAAACTTGCCAAACGCCGCGCGCACAGCTGCGCTTGTGGGGCAACCGCTTCGCAAATTTGGGCTTTCGCCTGATGCCGCGCCTGCGCTGAAATCCAACGTCACTGCACGCATCCAAGGCAGCAACATAAACGCGACCTTGCGCGATCTCAGTGCCTCTATCGCAGGAGCCACCGTCGCTGGCGCGCTGGAGATTGCGCTTGCGGGTGGCGCTCCGACTGTGTCGGGCACGATAAACGCCAATGTGCCCAGCACCGCCAATCTGATGCGCGCGCTGGGGCAAAGCGCGCCTGATCTGCCCAAGGGGTTCGGGCAAGCTATCAAAGCCAGCACAGGGCTGTCTTTCAACGCCAACCAACTTGATCTGAGCGCTCTGAATGTCTCGCTTGATCAAAACACCCTCAGCGGCGCGGTCTCTGTGAACCTGGCCGGGAGCGTGCCAAATATTAACGCGACTTTGCAGGCAGGCGATCTCGATCTCAGCGCATTGTCAGCTGACAACGGGGAAAGCACTGAGAGTTCAGCAGGTTCAGGCTGGTCCAAGGACCCCATCGATGCCAGCGCGCTGAGTGCGTTAAACGGAAATATTAACCTTCGCGCGAGTTCGATTGATCTAGGCACGTTGAAACTTGGCGCGGCTGATCTGGGTGTGAACATTGATCGCGCCCGCGCCGTGGTGTCGATCAATGATCTCAGCGCGTATCAGGGTCGCTTTGGCGGGCAAGTCGTTGCGAACAATCGCAATGGTCTGTCTGTTGGCGGTGATTTGCGGGCAAATTCGGTCGCGCTTGGACCTTTGCTGACGGCCCTTGCGGACATCGACAAGGTTAATGGCAACGGCAATCTCACCCTTAAGTTTCTCGGGATTGGTAATTCGCTGGATACGATTATGAAATCGCTCAGCGGTGAAATCGCGATGTCTGTGCCAAGCGGTACAGTTGCTGGCGTCGATCTTGAGGGGATGATCCTGCAAGGCAACGCAAATGCGCGGCTTACGTCGTTCGAAAACCTGCAAGCCAGTGGTGTGCTGACAAAGGGCAATCTGCGCAGCGATGATTTGACGGCTGTAACAGGCCGCGTCGAAGCGCGCGGCGAGGGCAATGTGAACCTTGGCGCGCAGAGCATCGATTACCTGCTCACGCCTGTGGTCAATAACGTGGGAGCGCGCGAGCGCGTGGATATCCCGGTGCGCATCAAAGGGCCTTGGTCGGATATTTCCGTGCGCCCCGATCTGAAAGCCGCGCTGAACCTAGAGAACGAGCGCAAAAAGCTTGAAGAACAAGCGCGCCAAGAGATCGAGCGTGAAAAGCAAAAGCTGCGCGACAAAGCCGAAGCAGAGAAAGAGAAGCTCCGCGCGCAGGCGCAGGCAGAGGCGAAAAAGCTAGAGGATCGCGCGAAAGCCAAGGTCGAAGAGGCAGCGCGCAAAGCAGCGCAACGTGCGGCGGACAAGCTGAAGCTGGATAAAGCCAAGCAACAGCAGCTGCAAAACGCGGCCAAGAACGCGTTGGAACGCGAACTTGGCAATGGGCTGCGCAATCTACTCGGCGGCAACTGAAACGGGGTTCACCGGCGGATAGAGATCCGACATCAGCTCGGAGCGCCCGCTGTCTTGCATCAAGCGCACATGGTGCCGGCCCAGTTGGCGCGGCTCGGTTGCGCCGACGGAATGCGCGATTGTTTCCACCTCTTTCACAAGGCTTTTGGCATAACGCGCAACGCGTTTGTATTTGTCCTCGACGACCAGCCCTTTTTGAAAACGTTTGTCATGGGTGGTGATGCCTGTGGGGCAAGTGTTCTTGTTGCATTTCAACGCTTGAATACAGCCCAACGAGAACATGAAACCGCGCGCAGAGGTGATGAAATCAGCGCCAGCCGCCAGCGCCCAAGCCAGATCACCGGGGTTGACCAGTTTGCCACTCGCGATAATGCGCACACGGTCCTGAAGCCCAGCAGCATTGCGCATATCCACGACAATCGGCAGCGCCTCTCGAATGGACATGCCCACCAAATCAATCAACGGCATGGGCGCGGCCCCAGTGCCGCCCTCGCCGCCATCGATAGTGATAAAATCAGGCGCAGAAGCCGCGCCGCGCAGATTGATTTCGTCAAACAAACCTTGGATGCCTGCCTCTGTCCCGACAACGGTTTTGATGCCTACAGGTTTGCCCGTGACCTCGCGCATATGGCCAATCAGATCGAGCAGATCGCCCCAATCGTTCACATCAAGGTGGCGGTTCGGCGAAAGGCTGTCCGTGCCAGGAGCAATGCCGCGAATCTCGGCAATCTCTTTGGTGACTTTCGCACCCGGAAGAATGCCGCCCTTACCGGGCTTTGCGCCTTGGGCGAGCTTTAATTCGAACATGCGCACCGTGTCATGCGCCGCAGCGGCGCGCAATTTTTCATCGCTTAACGCTCCGTTTTCATCGCGCACGCCGTATTTCGCCGTGCCAACCTGAAAGACCACATCGCAGCCGCCCTCTAGATGAAACGGACTAAGACCGCCCTCGCCCGTGTTGAGCCAAACCCCCGCTTCTTTGGCACCGTAACTAAGTGCCTGAACCGCAGGTTTAGAGATAGCGCCGTAGCTCATACCAGAGATATTAAAAAAGCTTTTCGCGGCAAAAGGCTTGCGCGCTTCAGCGCCAATCACCAAAGGCTCGGAATGGGTGACCTGCTCATCGAGTGGCGGAAAGGCCGCATTGGCAAAAATAGGCGTGCCGACGACATTCAGATTGCGCGTTGAGCCGAAGGCGACTGTGTTGCCTTTACCCTCGCCCGCGCGCTTCACCCATTCGCGCTGTGCACGGTTGAACGGCAATTCTTCGCGGTCCATGGCGAAGAAATACTGTCGAAAGAACTCGCCAAGCGTCGAGAACAGATGGCGAAAGCGTCCGATGACGGGATAATTGCGCCGAATGGCATCTTCGGTTTGAAACCGATCCAGCACAAACACGATTGCTGCAATCAGCACAACCAATCCCACCGCAAAGGCGAAAAGGATTGCCAGCGTATCCAGCACATTCATTGCAAAACCCATCACGCTTCTCCCAGTGATTGCCCAACTCGCATGATACTGTTCAATTCGCGCTTTACGCACAAGGGCATGCACAGGAATGTGACGGGTAGAAATACGTGAAAACCAAGGTGGATCAATAACATCGATCTAACAGTGCATGACATAAATGTGAGTGGTCACGCGAGACTGGCGTGGCTTAGCGCGGCGGGCAAATCGTCAAGCAGCATCGGCGAAAAACCCCGCTGATCTAAGCGCTGCGCTTTGGCGTACCCTATTCGATACCAAGTTCGGTATTGGTTAAATCTTGAATAGGATATGAACACATGCTTCGTAGAACTTACCTCGCACTGACTGCCGCTGCTCTCATTTCTGGCCCTGCATTTGCAGATGGGCACTCTAAAGATATCGTTGATACAGCCGTGAGCGCTGGCACATTTGGCACGTTGGTCGCTGCCGTTCAGGCCGCTGGCCTTGTGGATGCGCTAAAAGGCGATGGCCCTTTCACCGTCTTCGCGCCAACTGATGACGCCTTTGCGGCCTTGCCAGAGGGCACGGTTGAAACGTTGCTAAAGCCAGAGAACAAAGATCAGCTCACCGCGATCCTGACCTATCATGTGGTGGCCGGCAAAGTAATGGCAGCCGATCTGAGCAACGGCATGATGGCCACAACTTTGCAAGGCGACGACGTTAAGATCATGACCGAGGGCGGCGTGACTGTAGACGGCGCTACTGTCACCGCAGCGGACATCGAAACCTCAAATGGGGTGATTCACGTTATCGACGCAGTCATCATGCCAAAAATGTAAACAATTCTACTCGATTTAAGTGAACTGTACGGGCGCGAGAGCGCCCGTAGTTATACTTGCTCAATTTATGTCCCAAAATACCCATCTTTCCGCTAGGGCAACCTGAGATTTATGTTAGGCTTGCACGCAATTTTATGTGAGCAATCTTAGGAAATCCCATGCCCAATTATAATTTTACAATTGGTAATAGTGATGACGAAACCCTTGTTGGTGGTGCAGGATATGACGTCATTTTGGGGGGCGAAGGCAATGATTTTTTGCAGGGCCTCGCTGGCGACGACATTCTAGATGGCGAAGCAGGTAAAGACACGCTTGAGGGCAATGGCGGCAACGACTGGCTCAAGGGTGAGGCGGGCGAAGATGTCCTTATCGGCGGACACGGCGACGATCTGCAGCAAGGCGGCGACGGCCATGACACCGCCGATGGCGGTTCTGGTAATGACACCCTTGAGGGCAATGGCGGCCGCGATTTGCTGAAAGGCAAAGCGGGAAACGACGTGCTGCTTGGCGGTAACGGAAAAGATACGCTACAGGGCGGTCTGGGCGAGGATATGCTGCATGGCGGGTCCGGCAATGACCTGCTGTCCGGCGGCGGCGACAACGACTCGCTTAAAGGAGGCAATGGCGATGACACCTTGAATGGCGGCTTGGGCGATGATGTTTTGCGTGGCCAAAATGGCAATGACTCGCTGATTGGCGGCGAAGGCAACGACATGATCGCAGGCGGCAACGGCAATGACTGGATAGAGGGTGGCCTCGATGATGACGTGCTCTACGGTGCTAAAGGCAATGATGTTGTGCTGGGCGGTGAAGGCAACGATATGCTCAAAGGCGGCTCTGGTGACGACACCTTGAGCGGTGAATCTGGCGATGATTTGTTGCTCGGACAGCTTGGTAATGACTGGCTAAAGGGTGAGGAAGGCCAGGATATGCTGCTGGGTGGCTCAGGGCATGATCTGCTTGAAGGCGGCGAAGGCAATGATACGTTGAAAGGCGGTAGCGGCCATGACACGCTTGAGGGCGGTGATGGCGACGACATGCTAAAAGGGCAGAACGGTCACGATTCGCTTGTTGGCGGCGTCGGCGATGACACGCTTGCAGGCGGCAATGGCAACGATTGGCTTTTGGGTGGCTTGGATCAAGACAAGCTGTTTGGCGGCACAGGAGAGGACATTCTGCTCGGCGGTGAAGGCGACGACATGCTCAAGGGCGGCGCTGGTAATGACAAGCTGAGCGGTGAAACTGGCGATGATCTTTTGCGCGGCCAAGACGGGCATGACACCCTTGATGGCGGCGCTGGGAACGATACGCTTGATGGCGGCCAACGCACGATTGATCCGCAATCGGATGAACTACTTCCAAGTGATGATGATATCCTGACAGGCGGCGCTGGGGCTGACGTCTTTATCATTCGCGAAGACGGTGGGTTTGATAAAATCACCGATTTTGAGGATGGTGTTGACTTGATTGATATAAGCCAGATTGCAGGAACATGGTTCCACAATTTAATATCTGGCGGAGGAAGCCACGACGATATCTCATTCATTATGACGGGTTACGGGGGGGATGGAGATATCTTCTCCGTGACTGCAGAGGATGAATCAGCGTTCACACTCAATGCTGATGACTTTATTCTATAGTCAGTAGGCCATCGCTAAAATTGTTGGCGCTTTTGTGCCGGTTTTTTAGGGGATCGGACAAAACCTGCCACTTAGGATGCGTTGCGATTTGGGCGGGCGAAGGCTTGCCTATGAAGCATGGCAAAACACGCAACCTATGGCCGAAAAATTTAACCTGAACATCTCGAGGATGCATTTAGGAACGCTTAATCCGATGGTGAGTTTGCGCATTTATTTCAGCGCGCTTAACCAAACGGAGAGACACTTATGTACCTCAAAGCCACACTCACACTCACGGCACTCACCCTTGCAACCGCAAGCTTTGCAATGTCCGACGCAGACGCAAATGCGGACAAGATGCTCAGCATGGATGAAATGAAAGCAGCCTATCCAGAGATCAACGAAGATCAGTTCACTTTGGCGGACGCCAACGGCGACGGGCTGCTCACAGAGCAAGAGTTAAAGGACGCGATTGAAGCTGGCGTTCTTCCTGATCTCGACGGCTAAGGCACACGCCCGCCCGCCGAGCCCTTCCGCCTAGGTTAACCCACTCACGCAGACGTCTAGCGCGGAAGAGGGGGTGCAGGTCCATGACCGCCTGCACCCCTGTTTCATAGGCCAAGCAGCTTTGGCAAATCAGCCATATCATCAAATAGTGCATTGCAAATGGGTGCAAGGCGCTCTTTGGGTGTTTCCTCGTGGAATCCGATAGTGAACATGCCCGCGGCAATGCCGGCTTGCGCGCCTGTGCCGCTGTCCTCAATCACCACGCAGCGCGCTGGCGCGATGCCTGCATCGCTGGCTGCTTTCAGATAGACATCCGGCGCAGGTTTGCCTGCGGCGACATCCACGCGCGAGACAACGCGCCCTTTAAAACGCTCGGCCATGCCGCAGCGCGCGAGAGTGATGTTCATCTTTTCATGCGGGCCGTTAGAGCCAATCGCGTAAGGAATGCCTGCGCTATCCAGCGCATCGAGCACAGCGATTGCGCCTTTGATCGGCTCCACTTGGGTTCTGAGCGCGTCAAACATTTCAGGGTAAATTTCATCAAGCCAAGCATCTGGCAGGTCCGCCCCCATATCGCGCGCGCGTTCCATGACACCGGGCATGGTGCCACCAACAAACAGGGCGATAAGATCGTCAAATTCGATAGAGAGCCCATATTTTGCAAGGCTCACCTGCATGACGCGATTGGTGATTGTCTCGCTGTCAACCAAGACGCCATCGCAGTCGAAGATCACCAGATCAGGGGGCATGTGCATGGAAACGGCCTCGCGCTTGGGGTTGCGAGGCCGTTGTCTGGTTTTCGCGTTCGAAGGTCAAAACACAGAGTGTTTCAGACCTGACTTAATGCACGACTGCATCGTCAGGGCGGGGGCGATTGGTGCTGGCCACTTTGTCGCCAATGATCAGCCCTTCAACGCCTGCGCTGACCTCAACTGTCGTGCCGTCGCTGACATCCCCTGAGAGCAACATCTCCGCCAAAGGATTTTGCAAAGCACGCTGAATCACACGCTTCAAAGGCCGTGCACCGAACACAGGGTCATAGCCCTCATCGGCAAGCCACTGTTTCGCGGCATCGTCCAGATCAAGCATGATCTTGCGCGCGGCAAGTCGTTTGTCCAAGCGTTTGAGCTGGATCTCCACGATCCCCTTCATGTCACCGCGTGCAAGGCGATCAAAGATGATCGTCTCATCAAGGCGGTTCAGGAACTCGGGGCGGAAGTGCGCGCGCACAGCATCGTTCACATCGCGCTTGGCATCACTTGCATCGGCGCCCTCTGGCAGTTGGCTTAGCGCCTGCGCCCCAAGGTTGGAGGTAAGGATGATCAGCGTTTGCTTGAAGTCCACCGTGCGGCCCTGACCATCGGTGAGCACACCATCATCAAGCACCTGCAAGAGCACGTTGAACACATCTGGATGCGCCTTTTCGACCTCGTCAAAGAGCACGACCTGATACGGACGGCGGCGGACTGCTTCGGTCAGCACGCCTCCCTCATCGTAGCCCACATAGCCCGGAGGCGCGCCGATGAGTCGTGCAACCGAATGTTTCTCCATGAACTCAGACATGTCGATGCGCACCATGGCACTGTCATCATCAAAGAGGAACTCTGCGACGGCTTTCGTCAGCTCTGTTTTACCCACGCCAGTTGGCCCAAGGAACAAGAACGAGCCTAGCGGGCGGTTCTCGTCGTTCAAGCCCGCACGCGCGCGGCGCACGGCGTTTGCCACAGAGGTGACGGCAGAATGTTGACCAATCACGCGGCCATGCAGCGCGTCTTCCATGCGCAAAAGCTTGTCGCGCTCGCCCTCTAGCATCTTCGAGGTCGGGATCCCCGTCCAACGCTCGACCACGCTGGCAATCTGCTCTGGGCGCACGGCTTCTTCGACAATCGTGCCGCTCTCTTCGCGCCCTTCCGCATCGCCGAGCATCTTTTCAAGCTCTGGGATAACGCCGTAAGACAGCTCGCCTGCGCGGGCGAGATCGCCCTCGCGTTTGGCGATATCGAGATCAGCGCGCGCACGGTCCAGCAGCTCTTTCATTTCGCGTGCACCGGCAAGTTTGTCCCGCTCGGCCTGCCACTGCGCGGTCATCTCGGAGGAACGTTCTTGCAGTTCAGCCAAATCGCGTTCGAGGGTTTCAAGCCGATCCTTTGAGGCGTTGTCATCCTCTAGCTTAAGCGCTTCTGCCTCGATCTGCTTTTGCATAATCTCGCGGTCCAGCGCATCAAGCTCTTCTGGTTTGCTATCCACTTCCATGCGCAAACGGCTGCCTGCCTCATCCATCAGATCGATGGCTTTGTCTGGCAAAAAGCGATCTGTGATGTAGCGATGACTGAGGGTTGCAGCGGCGACAAGCGCGCTGTCAGAAATGCGCACGCCGTGGTGGAGTTCATACTTTTCCTTAATGCCGCGCAGGATGGAGATGGTGTCCTCGACCGTCGGTTCCTCGACCATCACAGGCTGGAAACGACGCGCCAAAGCGGCGTCTTTTTCAACGTGTTTGCGATACTCAGACAGCGTGGTTGCGCCGACGCAGTGTAGCTCGCCGCGCGCGAGGGCGGGTTTGAGCAAGTTCGACGCATCCATCGCGCCATCGGCTTTGCCTGCGCCCACAAGCGTGTGCATTTCGTCGATGAACAGGATGATTTCGCCAGCGGCTGTGGTGACTTCGGAGAGGATCGCTTTGAGGCGTTCCTCAAACTCACCGCGATACTTCGCGCCAGCGATCAGCGCACCCATGTCGAGGGACATGAGCTTTTTGTTGCGCAAGGATTCCGGCACATCACCATTGATGATACGCAGCGCCAACCCTTCGGCAATCGCGGTTTTACCAACGCCGGGCTCACCAATCAGCACCGGGTTGTTCTTTGTGCGGCGCGAGAGCACCTGCATGGCGCGGCGGATTTCCTCGTCGCGGCCAATGATCGGATCGATCTTGCCTTGCTCGGCCATTGCCGTGAGGTCCGTCGCGTATTTCTTGAGCGCATCGTAGCCCTCTTCAGCACTGGCACTATCGGCGGTGCGTCCTTTGCGAATATCGTTGATCGCTTCATTCAGGGACTGCGCCGAGACTGCGCCTGCCTCCAGCGCTTCGCGCGCTTTGGATTTTACCAGCGCCAAAGCCTGTAAGATGCGTTCTACTGGGATAAAGCTGTCGCCGGCTTTGGTGGCAAGCTTTTCCGCTTCGGCCAAGACTTTGCCGGTTTGCGCATCAAGATACACCTGACCCGCATCGCCGCTCACCTTGGCAATTTTGCCGACAGAGGCGTCAACCGCCTCGAGCACGCGCTTGGGCGCACCGCCTGCGCGGGTGATCAGATTAGAGGCAAGCCCCTGATCATCATCCATCAAAGCTTTGAGAATATGCTCGGGCGTCAGGCGCTGATGGTCCTCGCGTTGAGCAATGGTTTGCGCCGCTTGGATAAACCCGCGCGAACGCTCTGTGAACTTGTTAAGGTCCATGTCGTTTACTCCTTATAAAGCACCCGAAATCAGGAAGCACCTGCTTGGCAGCGTGCGAAAGTGTCGGGCCTCGGTGAATATGTGGGGCGCTGAGCAACCTGTATCAAGACCCCCTTGCCACGCAATTAACGCGCATTTGGACACATTTCGCCCAGATTCGTCGCTTTAAGGTCTTAGCAGTTAACAATTCATCGCCTCCAAAGTAGGGGCACCCACAGGAGAAGAACAATGATCGTAAAGCGTATCGACATCACACCAACGCAGGAATTTTCGCCCGAAACAGGCGGCGCTGGCAAAGTGGCCTTTGTAACCGACACAGGTGATGTGATCTTTGATTGCCAGATCAAACCAGGTCGTGACGCAACCAAGCGCAATCCCGTTGTTGCCTATATTACCGAAGCCCTGCGCCAAGTGCAGTTGATGCCGGAATACCGTATTTCCAAATCCTACATGAAGTTCGCGCCCGGTGTTTTGCCAGAGGAATTTGCTCTGTAAGACCTGATCTGCTTGACCTGCACGGCGCTCCACGCGATAGGAGTGCCATTCAGCAGGAGAGCCCTTATGTCCGATGATCGTTTGATCGTAGCCCTTGACGTGCCCAGCGCATTGGAGGGGTTGCAAATGGCCGAAACCCTTGGGGACGCCGTGTCGTTCTACAAGATCGGTTTGGGCATGTTGACAGGTGGCGGGCTTGCACTGGCGAATGAGCTGAAAGCAGAGCACGGCAAACGCATATTCCTGGATATGAAGCTGTTCGATATCGGCGCAACAGTCGAATCCGCTGTGCGTGGATTGGCGCAGTTTGATCTGGATTTTCTGACGGTGCATGGCGATCCGCATGTGGTCCGCGCCGCGAAAGAGGGTGCCGCTGGGACTGACTTGAAAATTCTAGGCGTGACGATTTTGACGTCATTGGATCGCAGCGATCTTGACAGTTGCTTGATCCGTGACGGGGCTATCCCTGATCTGGTGGTCGAGCGCGCGGGCCGTGCCTTTGACGCTGGCGCAGATGGTATCATTGCCTCGCCGCAAGAGGCCGCTGCCATTCGCGCGCTGCCGGAATCCGAGGGCCGTTTGATTGTCACCCCCGGCGTGCGACCGACTGGTGCCGAGCTGGGCGATCAAAAGCGTGTCGCGACACCCTATAGTGCGATTTCAGATGGCGCGGATCATATCGTCGTTGGCCGCCCTATTCGCGATGCGGTGGATCGAAAAGCGGCGGCAGAGGCGATTAACGCCGAGCTTGCCACCGCTGGGCACAATCGCGCTTAGTCGTTGATATCTTTTTCGATGACCTTCACCTGCCCGCTGCGCACGCCCAAAAGCTGACGCAGCGCGATCCATGAGATCAGCGACACTACGGCGAAGACCAGAAATGTCATGGAAACTGACAAGCTCAGTGCGCTGCCGCCAATGAGTAGGATCAGCCCCATAACCGCCGCGCCAATGGCGAAGCCAAGGAAGATAAAGCTTGGCGCGAACACCTCTAGGATGGCCAAGGCCACAGCTGCGATCATCCAGAAAACCCATGATGTCCACATTACTTTGACCCTCCTTTAAGCATCTTGAACGCATCCCCAAAGGCATCAAGCGCGCTAGAGGGGACGACGACGGTTTGCGAACCAGCGCTGCTGCCCATTGCGGTGAGCGCTTCGACTTGTTTCAACGCCACCTGATATTGCGCGGCTGACATGCCATTGTCGGCAATCGCCGCTGCAACCACACTTGTGGCATAGGCTTCCGCATCCGCAGCAATGCGGCGCGCTTTGGCAATTTGCTCGGCTGCGTACAGTTCTGCGTCGGCTGCCAACTCGACAGATCGCTTTGCGCCTTCTGCCTCTGTCACCTGCGCACGGCGCGCGCGCTCGGCGTTGAGCTGCTGCAACATCGCATCGCGGGTCGCTTGATCGAGGTTCACATCAAGCAATTCGGCGCGAGTCACTTCAATTCCCCAATCATCCACCGCACTTTCAACCAAGGTCTGAATTTGCGAAATCAGCTGCGAGCGGTTCGATTGCACCTCGTCCAGCTCCATTTTACCGATCTCAGAGCGCACCATCCCCGCAACGGTCGTGGCAATCGCACCATCCACATCGCGAATACGGTAGACTGTCTTTTCAGGCTCTAGAATGCGGTAGAACACCGATGTTTCCACCTGCACCAACACGTTATCGGCAGTAATTGCGTCTTGCGTCGCGTTGGGCAGCTGACGCTCAAGAATAGAGATTTTATGCGCCACTTTATCAAGGAAAGGCACAATAAGGTTGATGCCGGGCCCAAGCACAGAGCGCAGACGGCCAAAACGTTCAACCACGTATTTCTCTGACTGCGGCACAATGCGAACGCCGAGCAGAATGCAGATAATGATGAAAATGGCGAGCAGAACAATAAACGTGTTCTGGCTCAGAAAATCGAGCGCAATTTGGTCAAGCGACATGGAAAACTCCTTACAACTGCGACTGATATAGTCACGGCGGCGTGAAGTTACAAAGGCTAAGCGTTTGAAATCGAGGACCGCAGCGCCTATCCTTGCACCTCAGGCGCACCCTAGATAGGCCGCGAGATGCCCGCACTTTGCAGAGATTGTCTGACGGATTTTGAGCAAGGCAGCCGTTGCCCTGCTTGCCGATCCGCGCGCGTGATCCAGCATCCTGAGCTGATGACACTCTCGATTGCACATATGGATTGCGATGCGTTCTATGCGAGCGTGGAAAAGCGCGATGACCCTTCGCTGGCGGATAAACCTGTGATCATCGGCGGTGGGCGGCGTGGCGTTGTTTCGACCGCCTGTTATGTGGCGCGCATCAAGGGGGTGCGCTCGGCCATGCCGATGTTTCAGGCGATGAAGCTGTGCCCTGATGCCGTCGTGATCAAGCCGCGCATGTCCGCCTATGTGGAAGCGTCCAAAGCGATCAAAGCGATGATGCTCGAGCTGACTCCTGCGATTGAACCGCTGAGCTTGGACGAGGCATTTATGGATCTGCGCGGCACGGAGCGATTGCATGGTGCACCGCCTGCGGTGATGCTCGCGCGGCTGATCAAACGGATGCGCGCTGAGGTGGGGCTGACGGGGTCTGTAGGTCTGTCGCATAACAAGTTTTTGGCCAAGGTCGCCTCTGATCTCGATAAGCCACATGGGTTCTCGGTGATCGGCGCGGCAGAAACGGCAGATTTTCTGGCTGGCAAACCAGTGCGGATGATTTGGGGCGTTGGGCCTGCGGCGCAGGCATCCTTAGAGAAGGTGGGGATTCGCACATTTGATGATCTGCTGCGCTGGGACAAAAGCGATCTGATTGCGCGTTTTGGTGGCACGGGCGAGCGGCTATATCATATTGCGCGCGGAGAAGACTATCGCCGTGTCTCTGCCCATGCGCCTGTGAAAAGCATCTCGAAAGAGACGACGTTTCATGATGATACCGCTGATCTGAATATCCTTGATGGGCATATTTGGCGGCTTTCCGAGCAAGTCGCGGATCGCGCCAAGGCCAAAGAGCTGGCGGGGCGCGTTGTGACGCTAAAGCTGAAACGCGCGAATTTTACGCAGATTACGCGGCGCATTTCCCTGCGTGAGCCGACGCAAATGACGGATCGGGTCTACCGTGAAGCGCGTGCGCTGTTTGACACGGTAAGCGGTCAAGGGCCGTTTCGGCTGATTGGCACGGGGCTGTCTGATCTGTGCAAAGCCGATGGGGCTGATCTCAGCGGTGATTTACTTGATCCTGATGCGGTGAAACGTGGCAAGGCAGAACGTGCAACAGATTCGATACGCGCGCGCTTTGGCTCTGATGCAATTGTGAAGGGGCGATCCTTGCGCTGATTATTCTGCGGCTACAGGCAAGGTTGATCCACGGTGCATATCGCACACATCTGCAAGAACCGATGTGATCGCTTGTTTCACAGCATTGAAATTAGCATTGGGTGTCAGGGTTGCTTCGTTCATGTAGATCGAGCGGTCAATCTCTATTTGAATTGCGTGCTGACTGCGCGACGGGCGGCCATAGGTTTGCGCAATATAAGCCCCCGCAAATGGCGTGTTGCGCGCCACTTTGAAGCCAGCGCTGGCAAAGGCCGCTTCGACAAAATCGACCACATCACTGCTCGCAGAGGCACCAAAACGATCCCCTAGCACAACGTCTGGTCGGTTCTTTGAGGCCCGCACCACGCTATCAAGCGCCTCGTGGGGCATAGAGTGGAAATCCATCAACAAAGCAGCGCCAAAACTTTGTTGTGCCTCCTGCAAAAGCGCCGCGAGTTGCGCGTGATACGGGTGCCAATAGTCATTGAGACGCTTGCGCGCTTCAACTTGGCTGAGTTTGCCGCGATAGATCGCGCGGCTGTTGGCGACAACGCGCGGGATTACCCCAAGGCCAGAAGCGACACGCGGGTTATGCCCTGTCTTGTGCACGCCCTCTATCAACGCTGGGTCAAGTTCATCGACGCTGCGGTTCAGATCGACAAAGGCGCGGGGCACGCTTGCCGCAAGCAAAGGCGCGCCAAATTGCGGGGCTTGCTCGATGAGTTGATCCACAAACGCATCCTCGGACGAGCGCATGGTCAATTCGCTGAGTGCAGAGCGGCGCACAAACGACCACGCGTAATCACGCCCACTATGGGGCGATGCGCAGACAACGCTTGAGGTTAGCGCCGCTGGCCGCGTTAGGGTATAGCCGGATCGTGGCATGAATGCTCCTGTTAATGATGTTGATTATAGACCGAATGTCGTAAATACCAAAAGCCCTTGATCCTGTGCGCGACTCCTTTTATAGCCCCACTGACTGGCGCGGGATATCGCGCCCCATTTTGTTTTGGGGCAAGGGTTTTGCTAAGGTTTAAGGGCGATTAGCTCAGTGGTAGAGCACTTCGTTGACATCGAAGGGGTCACAAGTTCGAACCTTGTATCGCCCACCATGATTTTTTGCCCATATCGGGCGCTAACCATCGAGGCGCACGCAGCGCCGCGTAAGAGGAGAAGACCTATGAAGGTTAAAAACTCGCTTCGCTCGCTGAAGTCGCGTCACCGCGATTGCCGCGTTGTGCGTCGTAAGGGCCGTGTTTATGTGATCAACAAAACACAGCGCCGCTTTAAGGCCCGTCAGGGCTAAGAGCTTCGAGCTTTGCAGATTTGAATGGGCCGTCTCGTTTCGAGGCGGCCTTTTCTTTTGGGTGAAGGCTGGGGGTCAGCCCCCAGACCCCCGGGATATTTTTAGACCAAAGAAGGGTTGGCCGGACTAGTCGTAACTTCGGCGATCTTCGATCACGAGGCCATCGCGAGGGAGTGTGCCAATCGGCGTGAGTTCAATCGCGCCCTTCATTTTGAGCGTTGATTGGACAGCTGTTTCGAATGCGGCGGCATCGGTTGAAGCCGTTTCAATTTGCACCGTAAGCACGTCTTTTTCATCATAGCGCGACGCAACGACCCGCGCGCGGGCGATGTCTGAATGGCTCGCCACCAGATCAGCAACTTGTTCAGGGCGCACGAACATGCCTTTGATTTTGGTGGTTTGATCCGCGCGGCCCATCCAGCCTTTGATGCGCATATTTGTGCGTCCGCAGGGAGATTGACCGGGAAGAAACGCGCTTAGATCGCCGGTCGCGAAGCGGATCAAAGGGTAGTCAGGATTGAGGGATGTGACAATGACTTCGCCCACCTCGCCCGGCTCAACAGGATTGCCTGTGCCGGGTGTGACGATTTCGAGAATGATGCCCTCATCGACGATCATGCCTTCTTGCGCTTGGGATTCGTAAGCCACGTTGCCAAGGTCTGCTGTCGCATAATTTTGCAGACACAGAATGCCGCGATCGGCGTATTCTTTGCGCAAGCTTGGGAAGAGCGCGCCGCCGCCAACAGCGGCTTTGGTAATGCCGAGTTTCATACCAAGTTCGTCCGCCTTGTCGAGGATCACTTTAAGGTAGTCAGGCGTTCCAGCATAAGCTGTTGATCCCACATCTTTCGCGGCGCGGACTTGCAATTCAGTTTGCCCCGTTCCCGCAGGCAGCACAGTTGCGCCAACAGCGCGTGCGCCATTCTCAAAGATGGAGCCCGCAGGCGTCAAATGATAGCCGAAGCAATTCTGCACGATATCGTCTTTGCCAATGCCTAAAGCATGCAAGAAACGACCAATGCGCCACCAATCATGGCTGATGCCACCGGGTTCATAAATTGGGCCGGGCGATTGGAAAATATGGGCGAAATTGGAGACATTTAGCCCGCCAAAGGGTGGTTTTTCAGATTGAAGCGCCACCAGATCGGATTTGCGAAAAACGGGCAATTTAGGCAAATCAGCCAGTGACGCGATGCTGTTACTGTCTGACCCCGCTCGCGCGAGTTGCTTGAGAAGAGCTGAGCTTTGCTCCGACAAACGTTCATCAGCCGAGCGGGTCTCTAGCGTGTCAAAGTGAGAAGTCATGTGGGCAGCTTTCGCAAGATGAGGGGACGTGAAAGGCGACTTAGCTCAGCCAACGCTTACGGCGACGATAAGAACGCACATCGCGGAAGGACTTGCGGCCCTCGTCGGACATGCCGAGATAGAATTCTTTCACATCAGGGTTCTCGCGCAATTCTGCGGCGGGACCGTCCATCACGACGCGGCCACTCTCTAGGATATAACCGTAGTGCGCATAACGCAGGGCAACGTTGGTATTTTGCTCCGCAAGCAAAATGGTCACGCCTTGTTCTTCGTTGATCTTCTTCACGATCTCGAAGATCTGCTCGACCAGTTGCGGCGCAAGACCCATCGAGGGCTCATCTAGCAGGATCGTCTCGGGGCGCGACATCAAAGCACGACCCATTGCCGCCATTTGTTGCTCACCGCCTGACGTATATCCCGCCAGCGATTTGCGACGTTCTTTCAGACGCGGGAAATAATCATAAACCATCTCAAGGTCAGCAGCGATTGCGCCTTTGCCATCCTTGCGCGTGTAAGCCCCTGTGAGCAGGTTTTCCTCGACGGTGAGGTGCTCAAAACAGTGACGACCTTCCATCACCTGAATAACACCAGAGCGCACAAGATCCGCGGGATCGCGCCCTGCAAGGTCCGCGCCGCGATAGCTGACAGAGCCTTTGGTGATGTCGCCGCGCTCTGATTTCAAAAGACCCGAAATCGCTTTCAAGGTCGTTGTTTTGCCAGCGCCATTGCCACCAAGTAAGGCGACGATACCGCCTTTGGGTACAGACAGGCTCACGCCCTTCAACACAAGGATCACATGGTTGTAGATCACTTCAATGTTGTTCACTTCGAGAAGTTTCTCGGTGCTCGGAGCTGCATCTAACATGTCAAAACGCCTGTTGATAAATAGGTTGGAATGGTCCGGCCAACCTGCGTCAGCCGGACCAAGAAGCGAGCTAGATTAGCAACCTGCTTCGATCTTGTTTTCCGCAGCATAGGCCATGGAATCCGCATCGATTAGCGGCTGGATCACGTCCATGTCAGACTCAGAGAAGTCAGAGACCAAAGACCAAGTTTTCGCCGCTGCATCCCACTGCGTCATCCCAACAAGGCCAGGACCACCGTGGTTTTCACAAGACACAGAGAAGGATGGGCCAAAGCCAGGAAGACCAAGCCCTGCCATCTTTTCTTCTGTGATCTCAAGCGCTTCCATACCATCGCGCATTTGCGCCGCGTTGATATCTGCAACGCCGTGGATTTCCTGCGCCGTCTTTACAGCTTCCGCTGCAAGCATCGCCGCATAGAGACCGCGGTTATAAAGAACCGTACCGATCTGATCGCCAGCACCCGCTGCGTTACCTGCATCAACGACATGCGTTTTGATGTCATCAAACACTGGGAAGTCGCTGCCAACACCGTGGAATGTTAGAGCTTTATAGCCATTGGCCTTGTCGCCTGCTGGGAGAACGTCGTTCTCAGAGCCGGACCACCAAATACCGATGAAGTTCTCCATTGGGAAACGGATGTTCGCCGCTTCCTGAACCGCAACTTGGTTCATCACGCCCCAACCATACATGATCACGTAGTCAGGCTTTTCACGGCGGATTTGGAGCCACTGTGACTTCTGCTCTTGGCCTGGGTGATCGACTGGAATCAACGTCAGGTCATAACCGTGCTTTGCAGAGAGCTCTTCGAGTGTACGGATAGGCTCTTTGCCGTATGCGGAGTTGTGATAGACCAGCGCCACTTTCTTGCCGCTGATATCGCCTTGGCTCATCAGATAGTTGATCGCACCAGATGCACCGTTCCAGTAGTTCGCAGGGTAGTTAAAGACGTTGCTGAACACCTTGCCGTTTGCCGCAGATGTACGGCCATAACCCATAGAGTGGATCGCAATACCATCGGCCGTTGCTTTCGGAATCAGCTGATATGTGATGCCTGTGGAAAGCGGTTGATAGACCAATGCGCCTTCGCCCTTTGTGGACTCGTAGCATTCAACGCCTTTTTCAGTGTTGTAGCCCGTCTCGCATTCAAGAACACGCGCTTCAACGCCACCGATACCGCCATCACGTGCGTTCAGCATTGTGAAATAGTCCGCATAACCGTCTGCAAACGGAATACCGCCAGCCGCATACGGGCCTGTGCGATAAGACAAGGATGGGAACACAAGATCCGCCATAACGGGGCTTGCGATCATCAGGGCGCTGAGCGCCATTGCAGGTAGTTTCATCTTCATCGGGGTTTTCCTCCCATGGTTAGTCCGATGTGTGGGGCATTCGCCCCTTATTGGTCTTCAGCCCAGCGCGTTAATGCGGGAAGGGCCAAAGGCGTAGTTTCTCTTTCGCAACGCGCCACAGCTGGGCGATGCCATGTGGCTCAGCGATCAAGAAAATAATGATAAGCGCGCCGACAATGATCAATTGGATGTGCGCGACGATGTCAGTTGGCCAACCCAGCAGATCAACACCAACGAGTTTCAGCGCGACAGGAAGCAACACCAAGAAGGCCGCACCTGCGAAGGAGCCAAAGATGGAGCCAAGCCCACCAATGATGATCATGAACAGCACCAAGAAGCTTTTCTGGATGCCAAAGACTTCGCCAACTTCGACAGCACCAAGATACACTGCAAAGAACAAAGCACCTGAGATACCGATAAAAAAGCCAGACACCGCAAACGCCGTCAGCTTCGCTTTGAGTGGGTTCACTCCGATGATCTCGGCCGCGATATCCATATCTCGGATCGCCATCCATTTGCGCCCTTGCATCCCGCGCGTCAGATTGCGCGCAATGATCGCGCTAATGGCCAAGAATACCAAACAGAACAGATAGGTCGCCCAAGCATCCGTGTTGGCACCCGTCACAGGCACACCAAAGACGAAGCGCTCTGGCGCGTTGATCTGTCCAGAGGCAGAGTAGTTGTAGAACCAAGCAACCTTGTTGAAGAGCCAAACCAGAAAGAACTGCGCGGCCAGCGTCGCCACGGCAAGATAAAAGCCCTTGATCCGCAAGCTCGGCAAGCCAAACGCCGTACAAACGATTGCCGTTATGCCGCCCGCCGCAATCACATGGAAAAAGATGTTTATTTCAGGAAAGCCAGTCATCAGCTTGTAGCAGGCATAAGCTCCTACAGCCATAAAGCCACCCGTTCCAAGCGACACCTGTCCGCAATACCCGGTCAAGATGTTCAGCCCAATCGCCGCGATCGAATAGATCAGGAACGGCAGCAAAAATGCATTCGCCCAATAGTCATTGATCAGAAATGGAATGAGCCCGAAGGCCACGGCCAGAACGACGTAATAACGATACCGGTCAAACTTGATCGGAAAGGTCTGGTTGTCATCCGAGTAGGACGTTTTGAAATCGCCTGCTTCACGATAAAACATGAGGAACGTCCTTCATCTTGCCAATAAACTCTGGGGGAGTCGCTTTAGTGACGGGGGCAAAGCCCCCACTCTTAGACCCTCTCAATGATCTTCTCCCCGAATAGACCTTGCGGACGGAACACCAAAAAAATCAGCGCGAGCACATAAGCGAACCAATTCTCTGTTGCGCCGCCGACCATTGGGCCGATTGCGAATTCAAACAGTTTCTCGCCAACGCCGATGATCAAACCGCCAACAATCGCCCCCGGGATCGACGTGAAACCACCCAACATCAAAACCGGCAAAGCCTTCAAAGCGATCAAGGAGAGCGAAAACTGGACACCCGATTTCGTCCCCCACATGAT
>CAYQZI010000018.1:23433-27839 GCA_964421835.1 uncultured Planktotalea sp. | reverse complement strand
ACAGTGGAAACGATAAAAGCATGAGCCTTGATAAAGACGATATTCGCGCCGCTGTTTCCTCTAACATCTTGAGCGAACCACAAGCCGCTTCCCTTATGGCGCTGGCTGACAGTCGTCGCAAAACCCGTGAAAACATGGATGGGCTTGATGAACCTTTCGAGCTTTTCCGTGGCTTTAACGAAGTGTTCATCGTTATTGGTCTTGGCATTCTTTATTCTGGTTGGATGGGTCTGACAGGGATCAACAGCCTCCTTTCGCAGAATGCAAATCTGAGCACGCTGATCTATGGCGTCATCTCTGTTGTCGTGACCTATTTCCTTGCGCGCTATTTCACATTGCAGCGCCGCATGGTCGCCCCGTCGATCATGCTTGTTATTCTGATGGGGCTCAGTGGTTTGCAGATTGGCGCAAGTCTGTCGAGCGCGCTTGACCTTGGCTTTGCGGCATCGATTGCTTTCTCAGCTGCACTTACCACTTGTCTGCTCGCGCTGAAATATTTCGTCTTTCGCGTGCCGGTCACTGTATTCTTCATCGCCCTTGGCGTGTTCACATCAATCGGCGCGGCTGTTGTTCAGACAGGCACGAACACGCCAAATTGGAACGACTTCTTCTTGCTTTCCAACGATGGTCCCTTCGCGCTCATCACAATTCTCTTGGGTCTCATTGGTCTCGCGATTGCGTTGAAATTCGATATGTCCGACCCCCACCGCGTGACGCGTCGCGCCTCTTCTGGGTTTTGGCTCCACGTTATTGCAGCCCCTGCGATTGTGAACACCATTGCGCTGACGCTATTCGAGAATGGAACGATCTTCGGGCAAGTTCTTTTGCTCGTTTTCCTCGCTGCGATGGCGATCTTTGCGATGATCATTGATCGACGCAGTTTTCTGGTGGCAGGCATCGGTTACATCGTTGCGATTGCGATCACTGTGCTCGAGGGCAATGCGGCGATTGTGATCCTTATCCTTGGCCTCGGTCTCGTGTTCCTGGGCGCGAAATGGGAAGGCCTGCGCGCGCGCATCATGGACGCATTGCCAAACTTCAAAGGCAAAGACAAATTACCCCCATGGGGCTTGACGGAGACTTCACTATGACCGACCTCACCCCCCGCGAAATTGTGTCTGAGCTTGACCGCTTTATCATTGGCCAGAACGACGCCAAGCGCGCTGTTGCCGTGGCTTTGCGCAATCGTTGGCGCCGCAAGCAATTGGCGGATGATCTGCGCGATGAAGTCTATCCTAAAAATATCCTGATGATCGGACCGACAGGAGTGGGCAAGACAGAGATCTCTCGCCGCCTCGCCAAGCTCGCGCGCGCGCCGTTTATCAAGGTCGAAGCAACGAAATTCACCGAAGTCGGTTATGTGGGTCGTGACGTTGAGCAGATCATCCGCGATCTGGTGGATGCTGCTATTGGCGAGACGCGCGAATACATGCGCGAGGACGTGAAATCCAAAGCAGAAGCCGCCGCAGAAGAGCGCGTAATCGAGGCCATCGCAGGCGAAGGTGCGCGCGATGCGACGCGTGAAATGTTCCGCAAGAAGCTACGGTCTGGTGAATTAGATAACACCGTGATTGAGCTGGAAATCGCGGACACCTCAAACCCGATGCAAGGCTTTGAAATTCCGGGGCAACCAGGCTCTAACATGGGCATGATGAACATTGGTGATCTGTTTGGTAAAGCCATGGGCGGGCGCACGACGCGCAAAAAGATGACTGTCTCCGAGAGCTACGATGTGCTGGTGGGCGATGAAGCGGACAAGCTTTTGGATGATGAAAGCGTGACGCGCGCAGCGCTGGAAGCGGTCGAGCAGAATGGTATCGTTTTCCTTGATGAAATCGACAAGGTCTGCACGCGCACCGATGCACGCGGTGGTGATGTATCCCGCGAAGGGGTGCAGCGCGATTTGCTCCCGTTGATCGAGGGCACCGTCGTCAGCACCAAACATGGACCTGTGAAAACCGATCATATCCTGTTCATCGCCTCTGGTGCGTTCCATATCGCGAAACCCTCTGATCTGCTGCCAGAGCTTCAAGGCCGCTTGCCCATCCGTGTGGAATTGCGCGCTTTGACCGAAGAAGACTTCGTGCGCATTCTGACAGAGACAGACAACGCGCTGACCCGTCAGTACACAGCGCTTATGCAAACCGAAGAGGTCATCGTGTCCTTCACAGATGACGGCATCGCCGCGCTGGCAAAGATCGCGGCAGAGGTCAATCAAAGCGTCGAAAACATCGGTGCGCGCAGGCTTTACACCGTGCTTGAGCGTGTGTTCGAGGAGCTTTCCTTCACAGCGCCAGATCGCGGCGGCGAGACGATCAGTGTCGATTCCGCCTTTGTAGAGACTTATTTGGGCGAGTTGTCCCGCTCGACTGACGTCTCTCGCTATGTTCTGTAATCACGCGTGACGCCCCTGATTGCCTATCTGCGCGACAATGCGCGGTGGCTCAGCGCGGGCGTTCTATTGACCTGTTTGTCCAGCTTTGGGCAGACCTTTTTCATCGCGCTTTTCGCCGCTGATATTCAATCCGAATTCGAGCTAAGCCATGGCGACTGGGCCGCGATGTACACGATTGGTACGACTGCCTCTGCGATTGTGATGGTCTGGGCCGGGCGTCAGGCCGACATTTTTCGCGTACGCACTTTGGGCGCGCTTAGCCTTTTTGCGCTCGCGCTTGCCTGTCTTGCAATGGCGATGAATCCTTGGCTTTGGCTGTTGCCGTTCATCATCTTCGCGCTGCGCCTGACGGGCCAGGGTATGATGAGCCATATCGCTGCCGTTGCCATGGCGCGTTGGTTCAGCGCCACGCGGGGTCGCGCGCTTTCTATCGCTGCGCTTGGATTTTCCATTGGCCAAGCGTTTCTGCCAATTGCCGTTGTTGCCTTGATGGTCTTTCTAGAGTGGCGCTTCGTTTGGGTCATCTGCACCTGTATCGCTCTGCTCGGCGTGCCGATCTTGCTGCGACTTTTGTCTCAGGAACGCACGCCTGCGGCATTGGCAAAAAGCGGTTCCAACCTTGGAATGAATGGCAAACATTGGACGCGCAAAGACGTGCTGCATCATCCGCTGTTCTGGCTCATGTTTCCTGCGCTTATTGGGCCTTCCGCCTTCAACACTGCCTTCTTTTTTCATCATGTGCACTACGCCAGCGTCGTGAATATCACCAACATGCAGATGGTCAGCTATTTCCCACTTTATACGATTGTAGCGGTTGTCGGCATGCTCATGTCTGGCGCGTTATTAGACCGGTTCGGCACAGCGCGACTTTTGCCGTTTCATCAAGTCCCCATGGTCATCGCATTCGTGATCTTTGGCACACATGCGCTTGGCCTTGGATATGGGTTCTTCTTTCTTGGTCTGACCTCTGGCGCGATTGCGACGATCATCGCCGCCTTTTGGGCGGAGTTCTACGGCACCGCACATCTTGGCGCGATCAAAGCGATGGCGGCGGCGGTTATGGTTCTTGGCTCGGCGATTGGACCCGGGATAACGGGGCTGTTGATCGATTATGGCGTTGGGATCGAGCTTCAATATCTCTGGATCGCACTCTATTTCGTACTTACGACTGGTGCGATGTGGCTTGGGATTTCCATGGCCAAAGGCGATCTACCGCGCGCGGCGTAGGTAAACGTAATATGCGCCACTTCCGCCGTGTTTGATGTGGGACTCTGTCACTTGCAAAACAGCCGATGCGACGGGCGCCATCGTGAGCCAGATCGGCACTTGTCGCTTCAACGCGCCCATGCGCTGCGGTGCGATTGCGCCCATTTCTTCGCGTTTGCCACCCTTGCCTGTGATCACCAGAACAAGGCGTTTGCCATTGGCCTGCGCCGTCATAATGAATGAAATCAACGCCGGATGCGCCTGAGCCACTGTCATGCCGTGCAGATCAATGCGTCCTTCTGGTTTCAGCTTGCCGCGCTGCATTGTTTTGTAGGACTTCGCGTCCATCTTCACAGGCGCGGTGCGCAAACGCTCGCTTAGCGCTGGCAGCACGTCGCGCATTTCACGCGTAGAGGTTGGAAGCGCGCCCAAGGTAAAAGGCGCAATCGGCTTGGCCTCGCGCTTTTTCGGAGCCTCTTGCAAAGGCGTATCAACGATCAAACTGCGCCGCGGCGGCGCGAGCCGTTCTGTTGTGCTGGCCACTTGATTCCACAAATCAAGCTCGTCCGGCTTCACACGGCGGCGCGACATCTTACTGCACGTTCTCTGGCAAATACGCGTAGGCCCGCTGGATCGGCATCAGCACAACCATACGGCCCGGATCGCGCAAACGCCCTGCTTCTTTGCCTGCTGCATCGCCTGTACCGAAAAACACATCCGCGCGCTGCGCGCCTTTGATCGCAGAACCAGTGTCTTGCGCAACCATCAATCGGCGCAGCGGCTCGTTGCCGTCTTTTTCGATCCA
>CAYQZI010000018.1:15386-23333 GCA_964421835.1 uncultured Planktotalea sp. | reverse complement strand
TGTCTTGCGCAACCATCAATCGGCGCAGCGGCTCGTTGCCGTCTTTTTCGATCCACACTGGCGCGCCAAGCGGAGTGAATTTCGGATCAACCGCAATAGAGCGCATTGTGGTGATCGAGCGGTTCATCGCACCAAGCGGCCCTTTGTTCGCAGGCACTTCGCTGACCTCGCGAAAAAACACGTAAGATGGATTGTGATAGAGCAGCTCTTTGCCTTCTTCAGGATTGCGGCGCACCCAATTTTTGATGACTTCGGCGGACACCTGATGCAGTTCGTAAATCCCGCGACGCACCATTTCAGTACCTATGGAGCGATAGTTGTGGCGGTTCGAGCCACCAAAACCGACGCGCAGGAAACTCCCGTCAGGCAGACGCACGCGGCCAGAGCCTTGGATCTGCAAGAAGAACAGTTCCACTGGATCGTCTACATAACAAATCTCAAGGTTGAGACCGTCCATCACCCCATCTTCAAGGATCTGACGGCGCGTGTACCATTGACCTGCGGTCTTGGCGTCTTTTGGCATGGCGTAGATCGGATATTTATAGCGCGCGGTCTTCGTGCGCGAACCGTCAAGCTCTGGCTCGAAATACCCTGTGAACATCATCTCTTTGCCGTCTTCGATCAGCAAAGGGCGAAAGAACAGCTCGAAAAACGCGCGCGCGTTTTGTTGATCCTCAGCAGCGCGGCACAGGGTTTTCCAGTCAGGTGTTTTCATGTCGCGGCAAGTGCTGCGAAACGTATCAAGCGCTGCTTGATGATCGTCTTCGGCCCAACCGTCTAGATCGTCGAAATCAAGGATAGAATAGACGGTTTCCGCCTGTGCAGGGGCAGTCATTGATACAGCCCCCGCCAAAAATAATGCCCTAAGGGCACCAATCATTCGCCAGTGGCAACAAGTTGCCAATTGGGATCGTCAGAACCCATCTTGCGCGCGAAGGTCCAAACATCTTTCTGACGTTTGATCTTTTTCTCGTCGCCCTCGACAATCTCGCCCGCGTTGTCACGCACGACGGATGTCATTTCACCGATGAATTTGACAGAGACTTCGCCAATGCCGCTGGCATCATCAAAAGTCGCATCGGCAAGTGACATTTCGCGAATACCAACGAAATTCGCCTCAACAGTCAGACCTTGCTTTTCACGCATTTCGACCACTTCGGCGAAGCTTGCGTACACATCATCATCAAGGAAAGGTTTGATATCGGCCATATCGCCGCGCTCAAACCCCATGAGGATCATCTCGTAAGCGCCGCGCGCACCGCCAAGGAAATCAGACACGCCAAAAGAGGGTTCTGCCGCTTTCATCTTGGCCAAAGCTTCTGCTGCATCGGGCATGCCCTCAGTATGATCCGCGATATCCATATCTGGACCGCCTTCGATCACTTCAAACTCGGGACGTTTACGCGCTGTGGGCGCTTGCGCAGGTGGCTTTTCAAACCCTTCACGTGTGCCAAGCACATTTTTCAGGCGCAAGATGAGAAAAACAGCAATGCCGGCAAGCACTAAAAGTTGGATAATGGGCGAATTCATGAATGGGTCGTCCTTATGGGCATAGCAACACGTTAGTTGAGGACTTATGTACGCAAGGGCGGCGGTCAAGTCCACTGTGCCGCCAAGTGATAGGAGAAGCGGAAAGATGTGGTTATTTTTAGCCTTTTTATCGGTGCCATTGATAGAAATCGCGTTATTTATCCAAATTGGCGGTGCGATTGGCCTTTGGTCAACTTTGGGAATCGTCATTTTGACGGCGGTGATTGGCACATTTCTGGTGCGCACGCAGGGCGCATTGGCGATGAACAACCTGCGTCAATCGTTCGGAACGCTGTCTGATCCGTCTGAACCGCTGGCACATGGAGCGATGATTCTCGTCTCTGGCGCGCTGCTGCTGACACCGGGGTTCTTTACAGATGCTTTTGGCTTTGCCTTGCTCATTCCGGGCGTGCGAACGGCTGTTTTCAACTACCTCAAGTCGCGAATTAAAGTGCAAAGCTTTGAAATGGGCGGTCAGACGCGCGCGCCGCATCAACAGCGCCAGCATCCCGACATTATCGATGGCGAATTTGAAGAAGTGCCCCGTGATCCTAATGCGCCCCCCTCAGGTTGGACAAAGCATTGAGACCCGCGTGGCTTGCTGCTAAGCACAGCGCCAACTGACATTTTACCGGAGAATTTAAATGGCTGAGAACGAAACACCAGAAGTTGGGGCCGCCGCCCCAGACGCACCGCAGATCAAAATGAACATCCTCGCGCAGTATATTCGCGATATGTCGTTTGAAAACATTCTGGCGCAAAAGGGCATTCAGGGCGAAGTGAACCCTGACGTGCAGGTTCAGGTAAACTTGGATGCGAAAAAGCGCACTGCCGAGCACCAGTTCGAAGTCATCACTAAGGTTCAGATTAGCTCCAAGGTGAAAGACTCCGATCAACAGTTGTTCTTGCTCGAGCTTGAGTATGCTGGCGTGTTCCACATTGAAGGCGTGCCTGAAGAGCAGATGCATCCCTTCTTGCTGATCGAATGCCCACGTATGACATTCCCATTCGTGCGCCGCATTGTGTCTGACATCACGCGCGATGGTGGCTTCCCGCCGCTCAACCTTGAGAACATCGATTTCGTCTCGCTTTACCGCAATGAAATCGCACGTCGCCAAGCCGATGCAGCGGCGCAAGCCCAGCCTAACTAAGCTTCGACCAAAGCGCATCTTGCCCAAGTTTTTCAACAAAGGCGGCATGCGCTTTGGCTTCTTCCTCTGTCACGCGAGAGGGCAATGGCACCGGACGCTTCGATGCGCGCCAAACCTCCTCAGATCCGCCACTTGAATTGCTGCCAGAATTGGCAAGCACAAGGCCAGGCTGACGACCGCCTAAAAGCTCAAGATAGACTTCCGCCAAAATCTCTGAGTCGAGCAAAGCACCGTGCAAGGTGCGGTTCGAATTATCGATATTGAACCGGCGACACAGCGCATCAAGAGACGCTGGAGAGCCAGGAAATTTCTTTCGCGCGATGGCGAGCGTGTCGAGCGCCTGCTCATATGGCAATTGCGGTAGATTGACCCATCCGAGTTCTGCATTAAGAAATTTCATATCAAACGCTGCATTGTGAATGACAAGTTTGTCGGTTCTCACAAAGTCCAGAAACCCCTGCGCAATCTGTTTGAACACAGGTTTGTCACGCAGAAAATCATCGCCCAGCCCATGCACTTCAAACGCCTCATTGGGCATAGCGCGTTCAGGGTTGATATATTGGTGATACGTGCGCCCTGTCGGCATTTGATTGATCAGCTCAACCGCGCCAATTTCAACAATGCGGTCCCCTTGTTGCGGATCAAAGCCTGTTGTTTCCGTGTCCAAAACCAGCTCACGCATTGTGCAGTTTTCCTTTGATGTCTTCTATTATTGCGACGACTTGCGCACGGGCATGATCGAGCGTGTCCGTTTCTATCACATAGTCACTAAGCGCTCGCTTTTCTTCAATGGGCATTTGGCGGGCTAAGATCATCTTGAAGTCGTCTTCATTCATTGTGCCGCGCGCCAAGACACGCGCGCGCTGGGTCTCTGCATCAACGCTCACGCACGCGACGGCGTTCATCGCTTTATTGCCACCTGTCTCGAACAAAATGGGAATGTCAAAAACCAGAATGTCAGCTTTTGCTTTCGCAATAAAAGCGGCACGATCTTCTCCGACCAAAGGATGCACGATCTTTTCGATACTGGATAGCAGCGTCGCATCCGCACGAATAGCATTTCGAAGAATATCCCGATCCAAAATGCCACCATGCAGCGCGTCAGGGACCAATTGCGCAACAGGCGCAATCGCTAATCCATTTGGCGCATAAAGCCGATGCACCGCAGCATCCGCATCCCAAACATCGCAACCCGCATCCGCGAACATCTGCGCAGTCGTGGATTTACCCATCCCTATTGAGCCAGTCAAACCAAGCTTGAAGCTCATCGCAAAACAACCGCGCGCAGCTCATCATCAACGACAGGCCTAAATTTGAACCAGCGCTCAAAACCGGGGGTCGCTTGGTGCAAAAGCATGCCCAAACCATCGACAGCTATCGCGCCTGCTTCTGTTGCGGCGCGCAGAAGTTTGGTCTGCAATGGCGTGTACACCAAGTCGCTGACCAACATTCCCGGCGCAAGCGCATCCAAAGGCACGCGCATTTCAGGCTTGCCGATCATACCAAGCGATGTGGTGTTTATCAGGGCATTCACACCCTCCATCGCATTGCCAGCTTGGACCCAATCAACAACGGTGATGGTGTCGCCAAAATCTTTTTTCAGCGCTTCGGCGCGTTCGCGTGTGCGGTTGGTCAAAAAGATTTCTGGCACTCCAATATCAACAAAAGACGCCAAAACCGCTCGCGCAGCACCGCCAGCGCCGAGAACCATAGCCGGGCCTGCCTTTGGATTCCAGGTCGGAGCGGATTGGAGAAGGTTTTGCATAAACCCATAGCCATCCGTGTTATCCGCATGAATTTTACCGTCTTTGCGAAAGATCAACGTGTTCGCTGCACCAATAAGTTTGGCGCGATCCGTGATCAGATCTGCGATCTCCATCACCGCCTCTTTATGGGGGAGGGTCACGTTCAGACCAACAAACCCCATCGCGGGAAGCATCCGAATGACGCGCTCAAGATCCTGAGGCGCAACATCCATTGGAATATAGTGCCCTTTGATCGAGTTTTTGCGCAGCCAATGCCCATGCAGTTGCGGCGATCTGGAGTGGGCAATCGGGTGACCAATCACGCCTGCCAATGGAATTTTCTGCTCGCTCATTGTTGTAGCTCTCCTTTGAGGGTCAGATAATTGACCAACTCGATCAGGGGAAGGCCAAGAACGGTGAAATGATTGCCCTCGACCTGCGCGAAGAGACGCACGCCCTCGGCCTCAAGCTTATAACACCCCACGCAGTGACGCACATCGTCCCAATTGCGAGCGAGGTAATCGTCAACGAAAACATCGCTGTAAACGCGCGTGGTGAGTCGAGCCGTTCCCACATGACGCCAAATCGGCTTGCCTGCTTCATAAAGAACCGCAGCGGACAAAAGTGAATGGCGCGCACCGCGCAGGGCGATCAGTTGCGCGCGCGCCTCTTCGATACTGCGTGCCTTACTGTACAGAGTGCCTCGAAAATCAAGCACTTGATCACAGCCAAGAACCAAGCGCTCTGGATGCTTTTCGCTAACTTTGCGCGCTTTCATTTCCGCGAGCGCATCAGCAATATCGCGCGGCTTGGCTTCTTCGGCCAGCATCGCATCGCGCATCATCTCCTCATCTACGCGAGGTTTGACAACCTCGACCGTTAGACCTGCGTTTTGCAACATTTCACGCCGCGTTTCTGAGCCAGATGCGAGGATAAGTGGGGCAGACATGTGGATAATTCCGTGGATCAAGAATAGGATTTGTTAAGGAGTATTACTGGGCAAACCCAGAGGTCTTGGCAAGCTGGGGAATGTTGGCCGGTGTCACGGACAAACACACCGATTCCTCCGCTGTGGATGAGGATAAGTTTGAAACACACCAAGGAGAGCACCTAGGAAGTTATCCAGCAAAAATGAGGTTTTTATCCACAGGCCTAATTAGCTTAAGCCATTGTTTTAAATATGTAAAACAAGATATCAAACAGCCCAAGTGTGATCCTTCAAAACCTCTCAACATGTGTACGTCTTTGTGGAGTACACAATAATCCACAGAAAGAGCGTTCCCTACTTAATCATCAACCTTTATCTTTTATTTATTATTATTAAAGATACGCCATGTCTGATTTTCTCGCCTCCGCTTACCCTTGGATCAAGTCACTGCATATCATGGCAGTGATCTCTTGGATGGCAGGGCTGTTCTACTTCCCAAGATTACTGGTGAACCATGTAGAGCGGGCCGATCCCACAGGTTTGTTGCATGAAACCTATCAAGACATGGAAATGAAGCTGTTCAAAGTCATCATGCAGCCTGCGATGATTGCGACATGGATATTTGGGCTTTGTCTGGTCCTAACGCCAGGTATCGTCGATTGGTCAATGATTTGGCCTTGGGTCAAAGGGGCCAGCGTGATTGCGATGACGGTGTTCCATGAATGGTTAGGCAAACGTCGTAAAGATTTCATTAACGGCTCAAATAGCCTCACAGGGCGGCAGTATCGCCTGATGAATGAGGTCCCCACCCTTTTGATGGTCCTTATCGTTATATCGGTCGTTGTGAAGTTCTAAGCGCCGTTTGACTCCGCACGCATCGATCTGTATCAGAGCCGCAACGCGCGCCCATTCGGGATTAACGCGCACTTCCTATTTTTCAGTCTGATCAAACAGCACAGCACCGTGCTGTCCAAGGATATCGCATGACACAAAATACCCTCACCCTGTCGCAGCTCAAAGCGCAAAGCCCCAAGAACCTCGTGTCTATGGCGGAAGATCTAGAGATCGAGAACGCATCGACGATGCGCAAGGGTGAAATGATGTTCCAAATCCTGCGCGAACGCGCGGACGAGGGTTGGGAGATCATGGGTGATGGTGTGCTTGAAGTGTTGCAAGACGGCTTTGGTTTTCTGCGCTCGCCCGAGGCGAACTATCTGCCGGGTCCTGATGATATTTACGTCTCGCCTGAAATGATCCGCAAATATTCCCTGCGCACGGGGGACACAGTTGATGGTGTGATAACTGCACCGGATGACAACCAACGCTACTTTGCTTTGATAAATGTTATGCAGATCAATTTTGAAGCGCCTGAGAAAACAAAGCACAAGATCGCCTTTGACAACCTGACGCCGCTTTATCCTGATGAGCGCTTCAAGATGGAGATCGAAGATCCGACCATCAAAGACCGCTCTGCCCGTGTTATCGACCTGGTTGCGCCGATTGGTAAAGGTCAACGCTGCCTTATCGTTGCTCCGCCGCGCACGGGTAAAACAGTTCTTTTGCAAAACATCGCCGCGAGCATCGAGGCGAACCACCCCGAGTGCTATTTGATCGTTCTTTTGATCGATGAACGCCCTGAAGAGGTGACCGACATGCAGCGATCGGTGAAGGGCGAGGTTGTATCCTCGACGTTTGATGAACCTGCAACGCGCCACGTTGCTGTGTCTGAAATGGTTATTGAAAAAGCCAAACGCTTGGTCGAACATAAGCGAGATGTGGTGATCCTTTTGGACTCTATCACAAGACTTGGTAGAGCCTTCAACACTGTTGTGCCTTCGTCTGGTAAGGTTCTCACAGGTGGTGTTGATGCAAATGCGTTGCAACGCCCGAAGCGTTTCTTTGGTGCTGCGCGGAACATTGAAGAGGGTGGATCGCTGACGATTATCTCCACCGCCTTGATCGATACGGGCTCGCGTATGGACGAAGTCATCTTCGAAGAATTCAAAGGCACGGGTAACTCTGAAATTGTTCTGGATCGCAAGATCTCTGACAAACGTGTTTATCCGGCGATTGATATTCTTAAGTCTGGCACGCGTAAGGAAGATCTGTTGATCGATAAGGTTGATATGCAGAAAACCTTCGTGCTGCGCCGTATTCTGAACCCGATGGGCACAACGGATGCGGTTGAATTCCTTCTTGGCAAGCTTAAGCAAACAAAGAGCAATGCCGAATTCTTCGATTCAATGAATACCTAACAAAACGATAGGGCAGGTGTCATGGACACGATTTTTGCTCTCGCAACCGCTTATGGTAAAGCGGGTGTCTCTGTCATTCGCATTTCAGGCGCGCGCGCTTGGGATGCGGCGCTTGTCTTGTGTGGTACTCTTCCGTCAAGTCACAAAGCCGGTGTGCGTCATCTGACAGATCAAGGCGGCGCGCTGATTGATCAAGCGCTGGTGCTTCCCTTTGAGGATCGGAAAAGCTTCACGGGCGAACCTGTTGTTGAGTTTCATCTTCATGGCAGCACCGCAATTGTGGCGCGCGTGATGGAGTTGCTTGGCCAGATAGAGGGTCTGCGACTTGCTGAACCGGG
>CAYQZI010000018.1:1270-15286 GCA_964421835.1 uncultured Planktotalea sp. | reverse complement strand
TGGCGAAGCGATCTGATCCGCGCGGCGTCCTTGCTGGAAGCGACGATTGATTTCGCTGATGAAGATGTACCAGTCGATGTGACGCCGGAGGTGTTAGAACTTTTGCAGCGCAGCCAGATCGCGATTGTGAAGGAAGCTGTAGGCGTGAAAACAGCTGAACGCATTCGCACAGGTTTCGAAGTTGCGATTATTGGTGCTCCCAACATAGGCAAGTCTACTTTGCTGAACGCTATTGCAGGACGCGATGCTGCGATTACGTCGGAGTTTGCAGGTACGACGCGAGATGTGATTGAGGTGAAGCTTGATCTAAACGGTTTGCCCGTCACGATTTTGGACACTGCTGGTTTGCGAGACACTGACGATTTTGTCGAAAAGATCGGAATTGATCGCGCCGTGCAGCGTGCCAATGATGCTGACCTTCGGGTCTTTCTTAAATCGTCGCTTGAAGAGCGCTTTCAGATTGAAGCGCATTCCGGCGACATAGAGGTCTTAGGAAAGTCTGATCTGATTGGCGAAAGCGGAATTGTTTCCGTCTCTGGCAAGACCGGGGCAGGGGTGGATGAACTTGTTAACAGCATTTCCGCTGTTTTGGCCAAACGGTCTGCAAGCGCTGGTATCGCGACGCGCGAACGTCATCGCCAGGCTTTGCTCGCTTCTGTGCGATATTTGAACGCTGCAAAGGATGGCCTGACGCTTGGACCTGATCATTATGATCTGGTTGCAGAGGATATGCGCTCTGCTATTCGGGCTTTGAACAGTTTGATCGGTCATGTAGATGTTGAGAATCTCTTGGACGAGATTTTCTCTAGCTTCTGTCTTGGTAAGTAAGGAATGTTTCACGTGAAACAATCACGCTTTGATGTTGTTGTTATTGGCGGTGGCCACGCTGGTTGTGATGCCGCGCATGCCTCTGCTCGCATGGGCGCCAACACCGCACTGGTGACGCTGACGAAAGATGGGATCGGTGTCATGTCCTGCAATCCTGCGATTGGTGGGCTTGGTAAAGGGCATCTTGTCCGAGAAATTGACGCGCTCGATGGCGTGATGGCGCGCGTTGCAGATAAGGCGGGAATTCAGTTTCGTTTACTCAATCGCCGCAAAGGCCCCGCCGTTCAAGGTCCTCGCGCTCAATCTGATCGTGCGATTTATCGTGCCGAAATGCTTCGCGAGATTGAAGAACAGGAGAACCTAAGCATCGTTGAAGGGGAAGCCGTTGATTTCATCATGGACGGCGCTGCTATAAAGGGCGTTCGTCTTGCTGATGGAGGCGAACTGGCGAGCGAAGCTGTCATTCTAACCACCGGCACTTTCTTGCGCGGCGTCATACATATTGGCGATGTTGCAAGGCCAGGTGGACGGATGGGCGACAAGCCGTCGATCAAGCTTGCAGAGCGGATCGATAGTTTTAAGCTGCCATTGGGCCGCTTGAAGACAGGCACGCCTCCGCGCTTGGATGGTCGCACGATCAACTGGGATATCCTCGAAAGCCAACCGGGCGACGACGATCCGGTTTTGTTTTCTTTCATGTCTAAAGGTATCAGCGCCCCTCAGGTGAATTGCGGTATCACGCATACCAACATGCAAACGCATAAATTGATCGAAGAGAATTTGAAGCGCAGCGCAATGTACGGGGGTCACATCGATGGGATTGGTCCCAGATACTGCCCCTCGATCGAAGACAAGATTGTCCGCTTTGCTGATAAGACATCGCATCAGGTCTTTTTAGAGCCTGAAGGGGCCAGTGATCACACTGTATATCCCAACGGAATTTCGACAAGCCTGCCTGAAGATGTTCAGCACGCCTATGTGAAGTCAATCGTTGGTCTTGAAGAGGCGGCGATCCTCCAGCCGGGCTATGCGATTGAATATGATTATGTTGATCCGCGCGCGCTTGATGCGCGGTTGAGTGTCAAAGGGCTTAGTGGTCTCTATCTTGCTGGTCAAATCAACGGAACCACCGGATATGAAGAGGCCGCTGCACAAGGGCTTGTCGCGGGTCTAAATGCTGCTTTGGAAGTTCAAAATCGTGATCCCATCATTTTTAGTCGCACAAACAGCTATATCGGCGTTATGGTTGATGACCTTACGACGCGTGGCGTGACAGAACCCTATCGCATGTTCACCTCTCGTGCGGAGTTTCGTCTGTCTTTGCGCGCGGACAATGCCGATCAACGTCTTACGCCACTTGGGATTGAACTTGGTTGTGTTGGATCGAAGCGAAAAGAAGCGTTTGAGATAAAGCAAGGCAAGATTAACGACGTTGTGAGTGTGCTTAAGTCCCGCACGCTTACCCCAAAGGAAATCAACGCTGGCGGTGTTTCGGTGAATCAGGATGGAAACAAGCGTGATGGCGTTCAGGTTTTGGCGTTCCCTGACGTTGCTTTCGGCGACATGTTGAATCTATTCCCTGAGCTGGTCGGCACTGAAAAGGTGATCGCAGAGCAGGTTGAACGAGATGCGCTCTATTCTAATTACATCGCTCGACAGCAAAAGGACGTTGATGCGTTGAAGCGTGACGAAGCGCAGCGCATTCCCAAAGATTTCGACTATGATGGAATTGATAGTCTTTCGAATGAATTAAAGCTTAAACTCGGCCGTGTCCAACCGATGAACTTGGCGCAAGCTGGACGTGTTGATGGAATGACGCCAGCTGCTTTGACGCTTCTATTAGCGAAACTTCGTCAAAGAAAGCGGGCTTAGCATGAGTGAACAACTCTGTGGGTTGAATGTTTCACGTGAAACAATTGACCGTCTGAAACTATACGAAGAGCTTTTGTATAAGTGGAATCCCAAGATAAACCTTGTTTCCAAGGCGTCGCTCTCCGAAACATGGCAGCGGCACATCATCGATTCAGCGCAGATTTTCCAATTGGTGGATCAAGATGCGCCAGTTTGGGTTGATATCGGTTCCGGCGGGGGGTTCCCAGGCATGGTTGTTGCGATCCTATCCAAAGAGCTTGCGCCGCAAAGAGTGGTGACCTTGGTCGAAAGCGATCAACGTAAATGCGCGTTTCTTCGAAATGTGGCGCGAGAAACTGACTGCAATGCGCGCATTCATGCCGGACGGATCGAGGCGATAGATCCTTTGAATGCAGATGTCTTATCCGCGCGCGCGCTTGCTGATCTGCCAAAGCTGCTAGAATTTGCCAAACGGCATTTGTCGCCCCAAGGGAGCTGCCTGTTTCCAAAAGGCGCAAATTGGCAAAAAGAACTGCATGCCGCACAAGACTCATGGCGCTTTGAATACGAAGCGATTAAAAGTGAAACAAGCGACGAAGCCGTTATTTTACGCATAAATGAGATTGAACATGACTGACCCCACGCGCTCTATGGATACCAAAATCGTGGCTGTCGCCAATCAAAAGGGTGGTGTTGGGAAGACAACGACGACAATTAATCTTGCCGCGTCTTTGGTTGCCGAAGGAATGCAGGTTTTGATCATCGATCTTGATCCGCAGGGTAACGCCTCTACGGGTTTAGGTATTGAAAGCAGCGAACGTGAATTCACGACTTACGAACTTTTGCTTGATGACGTTGCGCTTTCCGAAGTAATTTTGGCGACGCAGACTGACGGTCTAAAGATTGTGCCGGCGACGGTAGACCTCAGCTCTGCCGATATCGAGCTGATGTCGAATGAAAAGCGGAGCTTTTTGTTGCATGACGCTCTGCGACAGCCGCTTATGGATGAGTATGCGTTTGACTACATTCTGATCGATTGCCCACCATCGCTAAACCTTCTGACGGTGAATGCCATGGTAGCTTCGCATTCTGTGTTGGTGCCATTGCAGAGCGAGTTCTTTGCCCTCGAAGGGTTGTCGCAGCTGATGTTAACCATCCGCGAAGTGCGTCAGACAGCAAATCCTGCTCTGAGGATAGAGGGTGTTGTGTTGACGATGTACGACGCGCGTAACAATCTTTCGCAACAGGTCGAGAATGATGCGCGTGAAAATCTAGGCGACATCGTGTTTCAAACGAAGATTCCGCGCAACGTGAGGGTAAGCGAAGCGCCGTCCTTTGCGGTTCCTGTTCTGGATTACGATCCGGCATCAAAAGGGGCGCTTGCGTATCGCGACCTAGCGCGCGAAATTATTGCAAAGAACGCGAAGTAAACGGTTTAAAGGGGAACGGACATGGCAGATATGAAGAAAAACCGTGGTTTGGGTCGTGGCCTTTCGGCGCTTATGGCGGATGTTGGTCCGGAGCCGACAAGCACTGCCGCTGCACCTGCGCGTCCTGATTTGATTGTGCCGGTTGAAAAGGTGTTCCCTAATCCTGATCAGCCGCGGCGCAGTTTTACAGACGAACATCTGCAAGACTTGGCGGCGTCGATCAAAGCGAAAGGAATTATCCAGCCGCTTATCGTGCGAAAGCGCGCGTCTGGCGATGGCGAATACGAAATCGTGGCTGGCGAACGTCGTTGGCGCGCAGCGCAAATGGCGCAACTGCACGAGATTCCGGTGCTTGTGCGCGACTTTACAGATACCGAAGTTCTTGAAGTCGCGATCATTGAAAACATTCAACGCGCTGATCTTAACCCTGTCGAAGAGGCAGCAGGCTACCGTCAACTGATGGATAAGTTTGGCCACACGCAGGAGAAGCTGGCCGAGGAGTTGGGCAAGAGCCGAAGCCATATCGCGAATTTGATGCGCCTTTTACAACTGCCGAGCGATGTTCAGGATCTTTTGGTTGCGGGCAAACTTTCTGCTGGGCATGCGCGCGCGTTGATTACGTCCGATGACCCTTCTGCTTTGGCGCGACAAGTTGTGCAGCAAGGTTTGTCCGTGCGTGCGACAGAAGCGTTAGCGAAGAAGAAAGATGGCGAAAGCGGCTCAGCCCCGACCCGTCGAAAGAGTGGTGGCGGCGAGAAGGATGCAGACACTAAAGCGCTTGAAAGTGACTTGTCTGCTGCGACTGGCTTGTCTGTTTCGGTCGATCACAAAGCTGGTGGAGAGACGGGACAAGTCACGATTAAATACGCGTCTTTGGACCAGCTTGACGAGATCTGTCGCATCTTGAGCGCAAGTTAAAAGATCAGCTCGCCGATTACTGAATTCAAAAGCAGGCGTCCCTGGGCGGTTGCTTTCAAGCGTGATCCGTTTTGCTCGACCAAGTTCAGATCGACCAAATGCGCCAGTGCGCTTGCATCGATCGTTGAGCCTGAGAGCTTCTCCAAACGCTCGGCATCGATGCCGTCGCTGATGCGAAGCCCCATGATCAGGTATTCGTTCGCTTGATCAACGCCGCTAAGAATGTCGCGAACTTTCTCGCCCCGACCACGTTCCGCGTTCTCAAGCCAAGCGTTTGGCATCTTGAAATGCTCCGTCGCGTATTTGGTTCCATCAACGGTAAGACGACCATGCGCGCCGGGGCCGATGCCAAGATAATCGCCATAGCGCCAGTAGATCAAATTGTGCCGAGATTCCGCGCCGGGCTTGGCGTAATTGGACACTTCATAGCCGAATAAACCGGCTCTCTCGCAGAGCTCGTTTGTGGCGTCGTACATATCTGCGGCGAGGTCCTCGACAGGAAGCCCTGTGAGCCCGCCTTTTTCGTATCTATCCGAAAAAGCTGTGCCTTTCTCGATAGTTAGCTGATAAAGGGACAGATGATCGATTGCCAAACAAAGGGCCTCATTCAGCTCATTTTTCCACTCTTGCAGGGTCTGTTCCTGCCTTGCGTAGATAAGATCGAAACTCACTCTCTCAAAAGTTGAACGCGCGATTTCGAACGCCTGTTTCGCTTCCTCTACAGTATGAAGGCGCCCAAGACGCTTAAGGTCGCGATCATTCAGTGCTTGCACCCCCATAGAGATGCGCGTGACGCCGCCATCGGCATATCCACGAAAGCGACCCGCTTCGACAGAGCCGGGGTTTGCCTCGAGCGTGATTTCAGGATCGTTGGGCATCGGCCAGTGTTTGCGGATGCGTTCAATAATCGCAGCCACAGTGTCAGGATTCATCAAGCTAGGCGTACCGCCGCCAAAGAATACGGCGTTCACAACGCGACCTGGCAGTTCCATAGCGGCGCGATCTAATTCAGAGAGGTAAGCGTTCAGCCAGCGCGCCTCATCTATTTCACGTGAAACATGGCTGTTGAAATCGCAATAGGGGCACTTGGCTTGGCAGAACGGCCAATGCACATAAATGCCAAAACCGCCATTTTGCCAATCAGCGCTCAAAGCAACCCTTTACGAGTTTTGCGAAGGCGTCAGCCCGATGACTGATCTCGTTCTTTTTCTCGAACGCCATTTCACCAAAGGTGATGTCGTAGCCGTCGGGTTGGAACATTGGATCATAGCCATGACCAACGCTGCCCCGCATCGGCCAAACAAGGGTTCCGTTAACCTTGCCCTCAAACACTTCGTCATGCCCATCTGGCCATGCAAGAACGAGCGTTGAACAAAAACGCGCGCGGCGCGGGTGCGGGGCATTCACCGCCTCCAATTTGTCGTGTGTCTTGGTCATTGCCATAACAAAGTCGCGCCCATTTGGCGTTTCAGCCCAATCTGCCGTGTATACACCGGGTTCGTTGTTGAGCGCTTCAACTTCAATGCCGCTGTCATCAGATAGCGCAGGCAGGCCTGTCGCCTTCACCGCCGCATGGGCTTTGATACGCGCATTGCCGATGAAGTTGTCTTCCGTCTCTTCAGGTTCAGGCAGGTCTTTTTCTGCAGCGCCGACGACGCTTACCCCAAAAGGCGCAAGCAGTTCGCGCATCTCTTCCAACTTCCCAGCATTGTGGGTTGCGATCAAAAGCGTGTCGCCTGAGAACTTCCGACTCATGCAGTTGCTGCCAATTGCATCGCCGCAAGCTCAGCAACACCCTTTTCAGCGAGATCAATGAGTTGGTTCATTTGGTCACGGGAATATGTGCTGCCCTCAGCGCTCATCTGTGTTTCGATCATTTGACCGTTAGCGAGCATGATAAAGTTGCCATCAACGCCAGCCTCAGAATCTTCGGGGTAATCGAGATCGAGCACAGGTTGTCCCGCATAGACACCGCAAGAGATGGCAGCGACAGGGCTGATGAGTGGATCTGAGAGAACATCACCCGCTTTGATCAGTTTGTTCACAGCCAATTTTAACGCAACCCAACCGCCTGTGATAGAGGCGCAACGCGTGCCGCCATCAGCTTGGATGACGTCGCAATCGACAGTGATCTGACGCTCGCCCAAGGCGACACGATCGACGCCAGCACGCAAAGAACGTCCAATTAGTCTCTGAATCTCAACTGTGCGACCACCTTGCTTGCCGGCAGTCGCCTCACGACGCATGCGCGATGTGGTGGAGCGCGGAAGCATGCCGTATTCAGCAGTCACCCACCCCAGACCAGACCCTTTGATGAATGGAGGTACGCGATTTTCAAGCGTGGCCGTACATAACACATGGGTGTCGCCCATCTTGATCATGCAAGACCCTTCGGCGTGTTTCGTTACGTTTGTTTCGATTGAGACGGCGCGCATTTCGTTTAGCTCACGTCCTGAAGGTCGCATAAGATATCCTTTCGATTTAGGTAGGGGATACAGGGGCAGGCGCGCTATGCGCAACCCCGATTGACCTTTGTGCCGTTGAGGGCTCTTAATGCTTTGGTGTTATAGGTGGTGAAGATGCAGGACAGTCCACAGCTTTTGTCGGAAATGAATGATCGCTCGCGCGAGGTGTTTCGCCAGATTGTCGAAGGATATCTGGAAAACGGCGATCCTGTTGGCTCGCGCACGTTGACGCGTTCGCTGTCTGAGAAAGTAAGCGCGGCTACGATCCGCAATGTGATGCAGGACCTGGAGCTACTGGGCTTACTTGGCAGTCCACACATCAGCGCAGGGCGCGTGCCGACGCAAAAAGGCCTGCGCATGTTTGTCGATGGTCTGCTTGAGGTGGATGATCTTGATAAAGAGGATCGCGCGAAGATTAACTCGACAGTTGGAAATGGTTCTGACGTTGGGGATCTGTTGGATCGTGTTGGTTCTGCATTGTCGGGCGTAACGCAGGGTGCATCGCTTGTCCTAACACCAAAACATGAAGCGCCGATAAAGCATATTGAGTTTGTCTCTCTGTCTTTGGACCGCGCATTGGTGGTTTTGGTGTTTGCGGATGGTCATGTTGAGAACCGTCTGTTCACGCCACCCCCAGGGCAAACGCCGAGTTCGATGAGAGAGGCCGCAAATTTCCTAAATGCCTTAATGGAAGGGCGCACACTGAGCGAAGTTCAGACTGTGATGAAGCATGAGATCGCTTCACGGAGACAGGAAATTGACTCGCTTGCCCGAGATCTTATCGATAGTGGGCTGGCGGTTTGGCAAGATGAGGGCGAGCAGAACGAGCGACTGATCGTGCGAGGGCGCTCAAATCTGCTTGCTGGTGAAGCGGAAGAAGAAGAGCTGGAACGTATCAGAACGCTGTTTGATGACCTCGAACGCAAGCGCGACATCGCTGATTTTCTTGAACTGACCCAAGATGGCGACGGCGTGCGCATTTTTATTGGGTCTGAGAACAAACTTTTCTCACTTTCGGGTTCCTCTTTGGTCGTTTCTCCTTATATGAACGCTGAACGAAAAATTATTGGTGCTGTTGGTGTGATTGGCCCGACCCGTCTGAATTACGGACGGATCGTTCCGATTGTGGACTATACGGCGCAACTGGTTGGGAAGCTGATTTCTGACCGGAGTTAAAGGGTAGAGATATGGCAAATCGCGACGAAGATGGTTTCTTGGATGATGTAGATGCGCTTGAGGCGGCTCTTGCGGAAGAGGAAGAGGCGGAGCCGACAGAAGAAGAGTTGGCAGCGGATGAGCTGGCAATTGTGACGGCAGAGCGCGATGAGTTCAAAGATCGCTTTATGCGTGCTTTGGCTGATGCAGAAAATTCGCGAAAACGCTCTGAACGGGATCGTCGTGAAGCAGAAAATTACGGTGGTTCCAAGCTCGCGCGGGATTTGTTACCTGTGTACGACAATATGAAACGTGCTCTGGAAGCAGCAACAGAAGAGCAGCGCGAAGTCTCGGCTGCTTTGATTGAAGGTGTCGAATTAACGATGCGTGAACTGGTCAACGTCTTTGGAAAGCACGGAATTGTGCCTGTTTCGCCTGAAGTTGGCGATAAGTTTGATCCGCAAGTACACCAAGCGATGTTTGAAGCCCCTGTTCCCGAAACAAAAGCGGGCGATATTATCCAAGTCGCCGCGGAAGGGTTCATGTTGCATGATCGCTTACTGCGACCTGCGCAAGTTGGGGTAAGCTCTACGCCCGGTTGATGGGTTGGATTTGAGTTTATAGGCAAGATGAAGCGGGGCGTTGCGATTAAGTTTGCGACGCCTCTTTTAGTTTGTAGATCAGGTTTAACGCTTCTTTTGGACTGAGTTCATCTGGGTGGATGTCTGTGAGCATGTCCACCGCTGGAGACTGTTTGGTTTGGACAGGAGGAGGTGGTGGCGTAGCCGAAAAAAGTGGTAGATCATCGATGACGGCTTTCTGACCTCCACCTTCGCGCTCGCCTTTTTCCAAAGCGTCCAAAACGATGCGCGCGCGCTCAACGACAGCGCTTGGAAGGCCTGCGAGCTTAGCGACTTGCACACCATAACTCCGATCGGCGGCGCCTTTGATGACTTCATGCAGGAAGATCACATCGCCCTCCCATTCACGGACGGAGACAGTTGCATTTTCAGCGCCATCAAGTTTGGCGGTAAGATTGGTTAACTCGTGATAGTGCGTTGCGAAAAGGGCGCGCGATTTGTTGACGTCATGTAGGTGTTCGAGCGTCGCCCAAGCAATGGAAAGACCATCGTAGGTCGCCGTGCCACGCCCGATTTCATCGAGAATAACCAAAGCATCTTCATCAGCCTGATTAAGGATGGCAGCGGTTTCAACCATTTCCACCATGAAGGTCGAGCGCCCGCGTGCAAGATCATCAGAGGCCCCAACGCGGCTGAAAAGCTGGCTGACGATTCCGATGTGAGCTTCGCTTGCTGGCACGAAACTCCCCATCTGCGCAAGCACTGCGATCAGCGCATTTTGGCGCAGGAACGTGGATTTACCAGCCATGTTGGGACCGGTCAAAAGCCAAATCGCAGCGCCGTCTGTGTCATCAGACAGATCGCAATTGTTTGAGATAAACGGCGCGCCACCCTGATTGCGAAGTGCTTGTTCGACCACCGGATGACGACCAGCAGTGATATCAAACATTCGGCTGTTATCGACGGTGGGCCTACTCCAATTCTCGCCGTGTGCAAGTGCTGCGAGACTGGCGTTCAAGTCAATCTCTGCAAGGGCGCGCGAGGTGTTGGACACCTCGGCGGCGACGTCCAAAATTGCCCTTGTTAGAGTCTGAAAATGTCGTTTTTCAATCTCTAGTGCGCGATTTCCTGCGTTCAGAATTTTAGTCTCAATTTCGGAGAGTTCGACAGTTGTGAAGCGGACCTGATTGGCGGTGGTTTGGCGGTGAATGAAGGTTTCGTTCAGGGGTGGCGCGAACATCTTTTCAGCATGTGTGGCAGTGGTTTCGATAAAGTAGCCAAGGACATTGTTGTGCTTGATCTTCAGCGATTGGATGCCGGATACTTCTGCGTAATTCTTCTGCATCGAAGCGATCACGCTGCGCCCCTCATCGCGAAGGGCGCGGGTTTCGTCAAGCTCGCTATCAAAGCCAGACGCAACAAAACCGCCATCACGCGCAAGCAATGGGGGTTCGGCGACAAGCGCATCGTTCAAGAAATTGATCAGATCCTCGTGACCACCAAGCGAGGCGACGCTGTGTTGAAGCAGCTCGGGCAGGTCCGGTAAATCAGTCGCTTGAATCGCTTCTGCTTGCTCTAATCCATTACGGATAGCGGCCAAATCACGCGGACCGCCGCGCTCGAGCGAAATGCGAGATAGCGCGCGATCAAGATCGGGGACTTTGCGCAAAGTGCTGCGCAGATCTTCGGTCTTTCGCGTGTTTTCATAGAACCAGGTGACAGCGTCAAGGCGCGCTTGGATGGTCGCAAGGTCACGGGATGGGCTGGACAGCCGACGCTCTAGCAAGCGCCCACCGCCAGCAGTAACGCTACGATCAATCACAGACAAAAGCGTGTCTTTTCGTCCACCGCTTAAGCTTTGCGTCAGTTCCAAATTACGACGCGTTGCACCGTCGATCTGCATGGTGCCGCCACTGCTTTCCTTTTGAGGCGGACGCAGCAGCGGAAGCTTACCCTTTTGGGTGATTTCTAGGTACTCAATTAAAGCGCTCATCGCTGAAATCTCGGGGCGCGTGAACTCGCCAAAAGCGTCAAGAGAGGCGATCTGGAAGACATCGCAGATACGCCTCACACCCTGCGTGCTGTCAAATGCGCCCGGCGACAAAGGTGTTACAGATGTCCCTGTTTCAGACACTAAATTAAGAGTATCAGTGTCTGATGTGTCAGAAAGGATAACTTCGCTGGGTGCCAATCTCGCCAATTCGGGGGATAGTCGAAGCGCGCTCATGGGCATCACATGAAAGGCGCCTGTGGACATGTCGGCCCATGCCAAGGCGCCGTTGCCGCGCACATCTGCATATGCGGCAAGGTAGTTGTGACGGCGCGCATCGAGCAGGCTTTCTTCGGTCAAAGTGCCGGGGGTGACGAGGCGCACAACATCGCGGCGCACGACTGATTTATGACCACGCTTTTTCGCCTCAGCAGGGCTTTCCATTTGCTCGCATACAGCCACACGAAAGCCCTTGCGAATGAGCGTGAGCAGATACCCCTCCGCCGCGTGATGCGGCACACCGCACATGGGAATTTCGCTGCCCTCGTGTTTGCCGCGCTTGGTTAACGCGATGTCCAATGCTTCAGACGCAGCGACGGCGTCATCGAAGAAGAGCTCGTAGAAATCACCCATGCGATAGAACAGCAAAGCATCGGGGTAGCTTTGCTTGATCTCAAGAAATTGCGCCATCATGGGCGTCACGTTTGGTTTGGTAGTGCTCATGAATATTCCCCGAAATTCGAGCGCAGACTAGCGACAGGTGCGCGCAGGGAAAAGGCGAAAACCGATGTGTTGTTGAGCGCAGGGTTCGCATGGGATATGAGGCGGAAACGTCAAAAGGAATGCCAAGTAATGTCCAAGCAAAAAATCACCGACGCAGACGCGCTTGCGTTCCACCTAGAGCCAACACCGGGCAAGTTCGAAATTAGCGCGACTGTTCCGATGACAACGCAGCGCGATCTGTCGCTTGCTTACTCGCCGGGCGTCGCGGTTCCGTGTGAGGCAATCGCTGAGAACCCCGAGCTGGCCTATGATTATACGAATAAGGGTAACCTTGTTGCGGTGATTTCCAACGGTACTGCGGTACTGGGTCTTGGCAATTTGGGTGCGCTTGGATCCAAACCTGTGATGGAGGGTAAGGCGGTTCTGTTCAAGCGTTTCGCCGACGTGAATTCCATCGATATTGAGCTTGATACGGAAGACCCTGACAAGTTTTGCGAAGCGGTAAGGTTAATGGGCCCAACCTTTGGTGGCATTAACCTTGAGGACATCAAAGCACCCGAGTGTTTCATCATTGAGCAGCGTCTTAAGGAAGAAATGGACATCCCTGTATTTCATGACGATCAGCACGGAACAGCCGTGATTTGTGCAGCGGGTTTGTTGAATGCTTTGCATCTGAGTGGCAAGAAAATCGAAGATGTTAAGATCGTTCTTAACGGTGCTGGCGCTGCTGGAATTGCTTGTATCGAGTTGCTTAAATCTATGGGCGCGCGTCATGAAAATTGCATTGTTTGCGATACAAAAGGTGTGATTTATCAAGGTCGTACAGAGGGGATGAACCAGTGGAAATCTGCGCATGCGGTCACCACTGAACTGCGCACATTAGAAGAAGCCATGAAGGGCGCGGATGTTTTCCTTGGTGTGTCAGTTAAGGGCGCTGTCACGCAAGATATGGTGGTGAGCATGGCCGATAATCCTGTGATTTTCGCTATGGCAAACCCCGATCCCGAGATTACACCAGAGGAAGCGCAAGAAGTGCGCGCCGATGCGATTGTCGCGACGGGTCGATCTGATTACCCAAATCAGGTTAACAATGTGCTTGGCTTTCCATATCTTTTCCGCGGTGCTTTGGACATTCATGCGCGTGCAATTAACGATGAAATGAAGATTGCTTGCGCGCATGCGCTTGCCAATCTCGCGCGCGAAGATGTGCCGGATGAGGTGGCGCTTGCCTACGGAAAAAACCTGACATTTGGGCGCGACTACATCATTCCAACACCTTTTGATCCACGCTTGATTCACCGCATTCCGCCCTCTGTTGCGAAGGCTGGCATGCAGACTGGCGTGGCCCGTCGTCCGATTATCGACATGGATGCTTATGAGCTTTCGCTCAAAACGCGTATGGATCCAACGGCAAGTATTTTGCGCGGTATCAATGCACGCGCACGATCTGCACAGGCGCGTATGATCTTTGCGGAGGGGGATGACCCGCGCGTGTTGCGCGCTGCGGTGATGTATCAGCGCGGTGGTTTGGGCAAAGCGCTAATTGTTGGCCGCGAGAACGACGTTAAAGCCAAGCTCGAAGACGCTGGAATGGGCGATGCCTACCGCGAATTGGAAATCGTGAACGCGGCGAACACGCAGCATTTGGATACTTATAAAGATTATCTTTACGAACGTCTCCAGCGCAAAGGCTTCGACCGGATCGATGTGCACCGTTTGGCGACGCGAGATCGACATGTATTTTCGTCCTTGATGTTGGCACATGGGCACGGCGATGGCTTGGTGACGGGCGCGACGCGAAAATCTGCGCATGTGCTAGAGCTTGTTAACCACGTATTTGACGCGAGTGCGGATCATGGCGCCGTCGGTGTCACCGCGCTGTTGCACAAAGGGCGCATCGTTTTGATGGCGGATACGCTTGTACACGAGTGGCCGGATGAGAATGACCTTGCTACGATCGCTGAGCGCGGTGCCGATGTCGCGCGCCACCTTGGTCTTGAGCCGCGTGTTGCTTTCGTTAGCTTTTCAACGTTTGGCTACCCTGTTTCTGAACGCGCCGAAAAAATGCATATCGC
>CAYQZI010000018.1:0-1170 GCA_964421835.1 uncultured Planktotalea sp. | reverse complement strand
ATTTTGAACATGGCTGTTCTGGCGTCTTGTAAGGTTGGTTAACTTCAAAAAGGGCGCGGCATGACGATTTACAATCTAGGCTCTATTAACGCGGATCATGTCTATCGCGTCCCGCACCTACCTGGCCCGGGTGAAACGCTTGCCGCTGTTTCGTTGCAAACAGGGCTCGGTGGAAAAGGCGCGAATATGTCCGTCGCCGCTGCGCGCGCAGGCAGTCACGTCGCGCATATCGGCGCGATAGGGTCTGATGGTATTTGGGCTCGAAACCGCCTGTTAGAGTATGGTGTCGACACGCGGCACATCCATGAGCAAAGCATGCCGACGGGCCATGCGATTATCAATGTTGACGACACAGGCGAGAATGCAATTACGCTGTTCGCAGGTGCCAACCAAGCCATTTCGCAAAACACTGTTGCTGCTGTTCTAAGCAGTGGAAATGCGGGAGATATCTTTGTCACCCAAAATGAAACGAACGCGCAGCTGACCGGGGCAAAATTAGGCTCTAAACTAGGGTTTCGTGTCTGCTATGCTGCTGCACCCTTTGACGCCAATGCGGTCAAAAACGTGCTGCCGTACTTGGATTTTTTGATCCTGAACGCAGTTGAAGCTGAGCAGTTGGAACAGGCGCTGAACACTAAAATCGAAGCGCTGGATATTGAAGACATCATCATCACGCTTGGTAGCAATGGCGCGCGTTGGATTGGCAAAGAGACGGATCAACATTTTGATGCGATCAAGGTTGATCCGGTCGATACGACTGGCGCTGGTGATACGTTTACCGGCTATGTTTTGGCGGGATTGGATCGTGGCTTAACCATGGGTCAATCGATTACACTTGCTATGCGCGCTGCCGCTTTGATGGTTACGCGCATGGGCACTGCAGATGTGATCCCCGACCTCAAAGAGGTCGAGGAATTTGCCGGCCTTTAGTGCGAGACAAACGGAGCGGCGTCGCCCCAAAGTTGCTTAACGCGTGCGTCGCGGCCGCATCCCTTGCGGTAACGTTTGTACGCGTCTGACTGCTTGATCGCGCCGAAACGTGTGAGCACGCGCTTGCTGCCTTTGTAGTAATCTTGGTGGTAGGATTCGGCGTTGAAGAACTGCCCAGCTTGCAAAATGGGTGTTACGATTTTCTGGCCTAGCGCATTTTGCGCAGCTTGCTTTGCCGCT
>CAYQZI010000017.1:0-27967 GCA_964421835.1 uncultured Planktotalea sp. | reverse complement strand
CATCGGGGACAACCGCAGGGCCAGAAAGGAAAACATTAGAGCCAAAATGCAAATGTAGTCGCGCCAGTTTTTCTTGCCGCGCACTGGTCAGCTCGTCGTAGAATTTCGAGTAGTTCTCTGTTGCCTTCAGCTCATCAATCTTGGCGCGGTGGCACTTAACCGAATGCGCATGCGCAGCAGCGATTTCAGGATCGCTCATCAGGCGGGCAAGCTCGTCTTTCATCATCGGCAAGCGCGGCAGGATCGAGCTTTCTTCCTCGAAGTTGTTGTTCATGCGAAACCAATAGGCGAGACCCTGATCGCGATCCACATGGTTCACGCGGCCACGATCGCGCTTGACCAGAAAGCTTTCAGCCGAGCGCACAGCGTAGTGGTTGAGCTGCACGAGATCATAGCCATAGGTCTCGATCGTCGAGCGCCAGCCATTGCGAAACATCTCGCGCGGCAGCGGATTGCCAGAGCCATTGACCCAATTGATATCTTCCCAAAGCTGCGGATTCAGACCTTTGGGACGATGTACGCCGAGCTTTTTGAACAACCCGATGTTTTGGAACAACGTTTTGAACCCCCAAGCCTGATGCGGCTTGCGCGCGTATTCAGGGGCGCAGCGCAGGAATTGCTCTGTGATCGGCCCATCAACGTATTCATGCACATCGCCATTGCCAAACAAACGCCATGTCATTGCAATCATGTTGGCGTCTGGCACGGCCTTGAACAAAGCATCAAGCGTGCCGTCGCCGACCTTAATGTTGACGAACTCATCGACGTCAATGCAGGTCGCCCATTTGGCGTTCTTTATGACATCTTCTTCTTCAGCCGATTGCAGCGCGGCGTGCTGGGGTTTGAGATCCATCTCTTTAAAGCGGTTTTCGCGCCACTGACAAATCCCTTTGCGCTCCAGCATTTGCAGCATCGTGTCGGTGCCATCAGTGCAATCGTTGGTGTAAACGATAATATCGTCAAACCCGATCGCGCGGTGATAAGCGAGCCACTCAAGGATAAAGGGCCCCTCGTTCTTCATCGTCGTGACAATCGCGCAGCGCCCCCTGCCCTTGGGCACCGAATCTTGCTCGATCTCGGGCATACGCACCGGCTTGTGACCCCAATAGTCGGTTGATTGTGCAAGCAGCGCCTCTTGCTCGATCAGCGAGGTCTTTGGCACGATCTTGGAAATCGCCTCTGAGGGATGGCGCAACGCCATGTAGCGGAAAAACCGCATGGTGCGGGTTTCATCCGGTACAGCATTGCCCATACGCACCAGCCGCCACACAGCTGCTTCGGGTGCCTTGCTTGGCGCGATGCACCAGCGCTGACGCCCTCCGCCTGCATCAAATTGCACGCAAATATGATCCGCGAACAGCGTAGGTTGATTGTTGCGCACGCGCCAAGGGTAGCAATGCTGCCCAAGCAGTGCGATCAGCCCACCCTCTGCGCTAACAGCGGCATCAAAGACCGACACATCACTTGGCACAAGCATGTCATGCACATCCAAGTTCGCCACCGCGCGCACGTTCGACAAAAACCGCAAGCGCGTCATTTCGTAAAGGCAAAGCACCCCAAGCGGCGCATCCCAAGGCGAGGGTGGAGGCACGACCATGCGATCCTTACCCGGCGCTTCGGGTACGCAAAACGGATGCGCCTCTGCGGGGAAGCCTTCCTTGCCGAAAGGCACATCGCTGCTTAGCAAAACGACGCTGCACTCGAGCTTGGCCAGACCCGCCTTTAGCGCTTTGGCGAACGCTTTGTCACTTCCGGGGCGCGCGCGATCAAAGATCACAGCGGCGCTGAGCCCGTGCTGCTCTATGTGATACCTCAACCAAGTGAGCACCGTTTGCCCATCCTCGCCGTTGCGCACTGCGACAAGCGCATTCTTGCCCTCAAGCAGCTCTTGCTCGGCCTCTGCGGCGGTAATCTCGACAGGTTTTCCCGCAAACTCAAAGGTCAGCGCTGCGTTTTTGGGTATTTCATAGGTCACATACGGCGCGCCGCCAACGGAACGCTCGGCAATAAGCTTAGCCCGTTTCGGCGCTTTGATCTGTGCGAGCTCCACGCCTGTGTCGAAAAACAAAGTCACATGGCGCGCGCGCTCGACCACCTGCTCAACTGCATCCAACAGGGTGATTTCGCCTACAACCTGACTGGCAAACAGCCGTTCAATCAACTGCGCACTCATACATTAGCTCTTTGCAAAATATCGATCTGCGCGCGCAAAAAAGCGCGCCCTTCATCCGCTGATGGCGGCGTGCTACCAGTCAATAAGTTCAGGCGAAACCGCAAACGCAGGCTTGCAAGGTCTTGCATTCCAGCGGCACAAATCCGGTCTTGCGCCTGCAAACACAGGGCCACGTCTTTGGATACGTCTGGCAGGCTCTTCAACGCTTTACGCGTTTCATCCAGCATTCCTAAAATCTCTGGCGCAGGCTCGCAATTCCAATTGCGCTCTGCCCAATAAGTCAGGTCGATCTCGCGCTCCATGTGGTTTGGCAATCCGCGCGCGCGCTTTGCCATAAACTCATCCAAAGAGCGCAAAGAATAATGGTTGAGCCAAGCCAGCCTAGAACCAAAATGCGTGCCATAGAGCGAAATTGTACCATCGCTTAGCGCGAACCCGCGTGGCAGCTCTGCTCCATCTGGGCCAAGCCAACGCGCAGGTTTAGACTTTTTCGCGCGCGGGCGATGCACGCCAAGGGCGCGAAACGCTTCGGGGCGGTGCAGCGTTTTGAACAAATGCCCCAGCGGAAAATGCAAATCCAGCGGAGCCGCCTGCGTGAACCTCACGGGTGTGAGTCCATCGGTGCGCGCGACTTTTCCTGCCGATCCGTAAAGCCGCCAAGGCAGGGCAATTGCATCAAACGCACCGCCCTTTAGCGCTGTCAAATCCTTGACGCTTCCACCCTGCGGCAAGCATAAGAACTCATCGCAATCAAAGAACATCGCCCAATCCGCATCCGCGAGCCATGGGTGATCATCTGCCAGCTTCAATGCTTGCCATTGGACCGATTTCTTACCCTTTGGCGTGAAAGAGACATGCGCAATGCGGGGATCTGCCGCTAAGCCCTCAAGCACCGCATCTGTGCCATCGGCATTGTCGTGGCTGAGCACCAGCATACGATCAAAGCCCGCCGCCAAATGGTGCGCGATCCATTCAGGCGCATATGCGCCATCATTGCGCATGCAGGTGATGCCCAGAATACTCAAATCGTCTCTCTGCTCTCGCGCTCAGCGCGTTTTTGCTTGCTTATAGGTCCATTCCGTCAACAAAGTCACCTAATCTACATTGATTGTTCACCAATTGTTGGCAATGAGTCACAAAACAGGAATTCCAAGAATGATTACATTCGATCAAGCTATGGCCGCAATGGATGCGCCGCAAATTACAGAGCTTGAGACAGACACGCTTGATGACAGCGACGTGTTGAACCTGATTTTGCAGCGCTCAGAGATCATTCGCGATCAAGAGAATTATAACCGTTATATCAAAGCGTGGACACGCGGCGAAGATGCGCCCATTTTAGATCTGATCAACCGCATGGGCCGCGACACGCTGATCCGCCGTGCTGGCGCATTTATTCATTTAGAGTTCGAACAGCTTCGCCCTGTCTTTGACAAGAAAGCCCCTGACTATGTCGCTGATATTGGTTGCGGATATGCGCTGTTCGATATGTTCTTGGCCAAAGAGTATGGCAGTAAACTTGCGCTGATTGATCTTGAATCCAACGACAACCGTCATTTTGGCTTTAAGGAGTCCGGCGCCGCGTATTCCAATCTTACGAGCGCCAAAACACTCCTAAAAGCCAATGGCATCACGTCCAGCAAAGTAAAGACCTACAACCCCGAAACAGATGATCTGAGCAAAATCAAAGAGCTCGATTACGCGTTCAGCTTTATTTCATGCGGTTATCACTATCCGCTTTCCACGTATGATCAGTTCTTTAAAAACAGCGTTGCAGAGGATGGTCGCATCATCGTTGATATCCGCTCTCATACGCTGGCAGATACGATGATCGATATGTCCAGCATTGGCTACACCCGCGCGCTGGTAAAAGCTGCAAACAATAGCGCGGATCGCGTTATCATCGCCAAATCTCTCTAACTTCGAAAGGCCGCAACCATGGCAATCCCTGACACACTCGCCGCACGGCTTATTGAAACGGTCAAAGAGAATGATCTTGGCGGCGCCTTTGTGATGCTGGGGCGTCAACGTTGGGTCGGCAAGCGGCGCAAGCGTTCTGCGGCGTTGTTCGAAGAGGTCATCGCCAAGCATCTACCCGATGTGGATGAAGCGGATCTTGCGAACCCCGACAATGAATATGCAGAGCAATTCTTTGAAAAGCTCGGGTTCTCGTCAGTGGATTCAATGGATTTCTCTGACTTCGAGAATGCCTCGATCATTCAGGACCTCAGCGCGAAGCTTCCCAAGAAGCTCGAGAAAAAGTTCGACGTGATTTATGATGGTGGCACATGCGAGCATATCTTCGATCTGCCCACCGCCTATCGCAACATCAACAAAATGCTCAAACCAGGTGGGACTTTGATCGGCCATTCGCCTTGCAACAATTGGGTGAACCATTCCTTCTATCAGATCAATCCAGAGATGGTGTATGGCTTTTGGGAGGGCACGCTGGGTTACGAAGTCCTGCATTGCTCTTTGCAACCCCTGATGCCGATGCACGCGCGCAAGGTGGTGACAACAACCAACCCCAATGTGACAGGCAAACGCCCGCGTTTGTCAGGGGCTTTGGCGGATGGCGGGATTATCCTGAACTACGCTGTGCGCAAACCTCTGAAAGCGGTGGCGAGCGGTGAAAAGGTATATCAGACCGACTATGAGAACCGCTGGCAGGATGCTGCGGAGTAGCTAGGGCAGACGTTGCTCGTTAGATCACCGCATCAAGCGCCACATTTGAAAGGCGCTGAGACTGCCGAAAAGCACGGCGAGTGCCAGCCAAGTGATGCCCGATTGCTCTGATGTGACGACACCTGTTTGCGCGTCAAAACACCGGCCAAGCTCGTTATAGCATGACCGGTTTCTAAAATAGGCCATGAAACAACCAAGGGCCAAGAGCGCAGATATCCCTAACGGGATTACTCTGCGCCACTTAAATACTCGCGACATACCCTAGAAATGCTGCGCGAACATCCCGATGATCTTGGTCATCTGCTCGCGAGGCGGCGCTTTCTTTTTCACCGAAAAGCGCGCCATGTTGCCGACGACTTCCTCTTTATCGAGGAATTCTTCGATCACATGATAGCCGCGACGACCCTCATAGTCATCAAACAACAACGTGGTTTTCTTGGTGCAGCGCAGCATCGCTGTCAAAGCGCAGGCAACGCGGAAACGGCCATCGACCAAAATCACATCGGGATGCTTGAAATCCTCTGAATCCCAGATCGACATGGGATAGAGGTGATAGCGCTGATAAGCGCTGCCATCTTTCGGTGTGCCCCATTTGCCCGTCGGCCCAATGTTCACATGCTGCATCAAAGGCATCGACGCAGGTTGCTCCTGCTCAAACCAATTGCGCATCATTTTGGTCCAAACACGGCTGCTTTCGACAGAGTAAATCGTTTTGCCTGTCATTTCAGACGCCATCACGGTCGAGCCACCACTGCCATATTCAAGGATCACATCCGCGTCCTCATAGTGCTTGCGCACGAGGGCTCCGACTTCGGGAATGAAGGTTAATTCAGGGCGTTCCATGCGCTCGATCTCATCTTTCATCGCTCAACTCAACTAATCTGGCTTTTTCTTGAACGTAATGCTTTGAGGCCTCCATGTCGCGCACAATATGAACCTAACCGGCTCTTTGTTTCCCAAATGTAGCATAATCGGCAATCTGCTTCGCCCCAAGCGCCGTCATCCGTAAATGGACCCGCCGTTGATGTCCTGCCATGGCGTGAAACATCAAAGACGGCAAGTCACCGCTGCCGCGAAGCGCGCGCGCCAGATTGTGATCGTGCTTGGGCAAAATATAGTGCCGCCCATTGGAGATCGCGGGAAACCGCTGGGCGTGGACGCGTTCGTCTTCTGTATCACCGTGGAACACGAAATACTGCGTTTCTGGTGCATTGAGGCGCTCAATCTGTTTGAACCGATATGTTTCGATCCGCTTGCGAAACCGCATCCAGCGGTGTTCTTCGGGCACGATTTCGGGGTGCACAGAGACTTGGGGCACAAACGCGGTCACAGTGTCAAAATGCACATGATCCGCCATCCAAAGCGCCATGCTTGCGCCCATGGAATTGCCAATCGCTACGACACGTTCGGCACCTATCATTTCTGAAATAAGCTCTACCGTCTTTTGGATCCGCACCCGCATATGCGGCGCGTTCATCCAAGAGCGCGACAGATCAGAGACAAAGAGCACATGATTGAGCCCGCCATCGCTGGCGATCTTATAGAACTCAGGGGGCGGGCTAAGCGAAGGTTTTGTCCCTACCCCCGCGAAACTGACAACAAGCGTGCCCGAGCGACCTTCCAAATACTTGATATGCAGCGGATCTTTCGTCAGCACATCGAATAATTTTCTCATAACTCACCTCGCGCAAATGGCCCTCGCTTGACGCGTGGCACCCTAGAACAGGTCTAAATCGCTAAAATATGGCGCTAATTTGACGAAACGCTTTCTTGCAAGGCAAGCGTGAGATCGTCCATCTCAGGATCCATTTTCATCGCCGCTGCTTTGCGCTGGTGCCAGTCCACCGCTTTTTCGTGCAATTCGCCCAAAACTTTGTCTGACTTCAGCTTTTTCACCAACTTACGATTGGCTGTTTTGTAGCGATCAATCGAGGTGTCCGTTTCATCGTTCAGATTGAACTTGTTCCAGTAGTCCATGCCAAGCACATGGCTTGAATGGTTCGCACGCCCACGCGCGCGCTTGATCAGAAAACTCTCCATAGAGCGCAGCGCATAGTGGTTCACTTGCGCATGGGTAAAGAGCGGGGGATTTTCCGTGCGCTTGCCATCCACAACGTAATCAGCGCCGCCTGGCAGCACGCGCTTTGTTTCGCTCACATGTTCATCCAAGGACACAGGCGCATGAAGCCCCATGCGCTGAAATTTATGTTGGTTCGTATAGAGCGATTTCACGAATTTACCGGTCAATGGGCGCTCGGCCTCATCCCATTCAAATTCACCTTTGGTGAATTGCTCAGTCACAGGTTTGTCGCTGAGCGTTTCGATCCCATCGGGGCCAAAGATACGCCAAGGCACAGAGATCACATCACTGTCCGCGCCAGAGCCCTCGACCAATGCGCGCACAGACCCATCGCCAATATGCACGTTCAAATATTCATCTACGTCGCAGACGAACACCCACTTGGCATCCATCACGATATCATAGCGCCGCGAGGCTTGACGCAGCGCAGATCGGTGAATGCCCGCCTTGCGCACAATCGTGTTGTGCTGCGTGACATATCCGAGCTCTTGCAGGCGCAGCAAAATATCTACCGTCGGGTCGGTGCAGTCATTTGTGCAAACGAGAATATGATCAAATCCCAGCGTTTTGTAATGCGCCACCCAATCAAGGATATAAGGCCCCTCATTCTTCATCGTAGAGACGACTGTATAGGTATCACTGCTCATGGTTTGCCTCGTTTCCTGCTCACTACTTTGTAGTTGTTTCTATTTCGTGAACAATACCTCTCTGACTTGCTGCCGCGCAAGCGCCATAGCGTATCCGACACAGACGCTCAGAAATTCACTGCTCATTTGTAATCTGGTGGTACACAAACACCACTCAAGACCCTAGGGTGACCCAAAATGACGCAGGCGCACACAAGCCTGCACGAGGCGAGGACTATCTCATGGCACGCACACGCGAGGTCGGAACACTTTGGATTGGCGGACCGCTCAGCTGGATGGAACAGCTCTGCCTCAAGTCTTTCGTCGATAAGGGCCAAAAGATCACCCTCTTCAGCTATGAAGACATCCCGAATGTCCCCGATGGCGTTATTCGCAGGGACGGCCGCGAGATTATCGACACCGATGATTTCATCAAATACGAGCAGAAGAACAGCTTTGCTTTGTTTGCTGATTGGTTCCGCCTGCACATGATTCAGCAATGTCCGGGCATGATTTGGATCGACACCGACGTCTATTGCCACCGCCCGATGGACTACGAAAGCGACTATGTTTTTGGCTACGAACTACCCGGCGAGCACCGCGTGAACAATGCGGTTCTTGGCATGCCCTCTGATAGCGAAATGCTGCGCCAAGTTCTTGAGTTTACTGATGATCGTTATTCGATCGCACCGTTTCTTCCTCGGAAACGACAAGAGACCATGCGCAAGGCCGCTGAAAAGGGCAAACCCGTCCACATAACAGAGCAGCCATGGGGTGTTTGGGGCCCGATGATGGTCACGCATTATGTGCATGCGCTGGCGTTGCAGCGTCATGTGCAGCCGCTGAATGCCTTTTATCCCATCACCTTTCGCGAGCGGTTCAAGTTCATGCGCCGCGCAGAGCTGGCTGAGGGGTTGATCACCGATGAAACCACCGCCCTGCATCTTTGGGCCTCGAACAAGCGCCAGCTTGGCAATATCCACGATGGCCTGCCGCCCAAGGGAAGCTACCTTGAGCGCCTTGTGAAAGAACATGGCATCAACCCTGCCCTCGCCCCGATCAAAGGACGTGGCAAGACCACATTTGACGGCGCTCTGATCGATGATCTGGACCTGACCGAAGTCGCCACCGTCGCAGACCTCACCGGCACCGCGCGCAGCTTTGTGCTGGCGCTGCATCACAAGTTTGATTGCGATGTGCATCTGGTCAACGTGAACCGCCGCGGCAAGTTCAAAGAGGGCGATGAAAGCTGGCTGAAGGACTACACCACATTCCTGACGGATCACGATGTTCCCGAAGATCGCATCAAAGTCATTCGCGATGAAAAGCAACTGCGCCAAGTCGATGTGATCTGCAATCTGGCTGGTTTCGGGGATCGCAACAAAGTGCCCTTCCTTGGTAAGTTCCTTGACGCTTGCATGCACTCTGACACGCGCGTCTTTATGGATGTACGCAAAGGCTCGGGCGCTTTCCCGTTCCTTAAGAAATACGGCACCAACACGGCGCTTTCGACGCGCACTGAAGATGATCAAGAAATCACGCGTATCCGTGTCACGCCCAAGCCACCAGAGGTGACGGATGCGGGCGGCAACTGGGACAAAATCGCCACCGAGCTGGCCGGCAAAGACGGTTGGTACAGGCCCGGCACCAATGGCCACAGCTTCCTCTTTATGCCGCGCTCGTCTGACACCTTGGTTGTCACCTTCGACAACCTCGATATCGCTATGACCAAGCGCGAGGATCGCCGTCCTTGGGGCTATAGCTTCATCAAGGATCAAGGCTGGTCGATGCTTGGCGTGCTTGCTGGGGGCTGGACGTGGTATCGCGAACCATGGGTCAGTGATCAGTTTGATCAGTTGAAGAAAGACGGCTTCTTCAAACAATTCAAACGCGTGGTGTTTTATGGCGCCTCAATGGGGGGCTATGCCGCCTGCGCCTTTTCCTCTGCTGCGCCGGGCTGCGATGTGGTTGCGATCTCTCCGCAAAGCACTGTGGACAAGGCCGTGGTGCCCTGGGAGAGCCGCTACAAGGTGGTCTGGGATCGTGACTTCACTGGCAAGTATGGCGACGCGGCCAAGGTCTCTAAAGCGGCGAATAGGGTCTCTATCCTTTATGATCCCTACGAGCCGCTGGATGCGCAGCACGCCGCGCGCTTTACAGGCAAGAACGTGCAACACCTGCGCGCGCCTTTGCTGGGTCACCGGCTTGGCTCTTCGCTCAATCAGATGGGAATCCTATCGCCGATCATCCTTGGCGCGCTCGATGGATCACTTACCAGCGAAGACTATTACAAGCTGCTGCGCACGCGCAAAACATCACCGCGCTATCAACGCGAGCTGTTTAAGAAGGCGGTTGATAAGGGCCACAAGGACCTCGCCAAATCGCTGGGCGAGCATATCCTCAAGCAGAACCCAAATCGCGCTGTGCGCTTAGGCATGCGCGCGCTTTGAGAACCTGAATTCTGTCAAAGACTCGTAAGTTTCATCTGGCTTGAGCACCATGTTCGGAAAGCCACTTTGATTGATCGCATCAGGCCAAACTTGCGGCTCGATCGCCAAAGCAGCGCGCGCCATGTGACGCGCGTCATAGACTTGCACGCCCGCCTCTGTGCTTGCCACTTCCATCGCAACCCCGCTTGCTTTGCTTTGCAGCCAAAGAACGGGTTTCAATGCGCCGCGCTCGGCTCGAATACAAAAGTTGTGATCCATTTCAGCGCCGCCGATCTCGCGCATCTTTCGAAAATCAAAGCTGGTGTTGTGAACAGGCGCGCGCGTGCCTGTCGGGATCATCGCGTCATCCACAGGCAAATATTGCTCGGCGGCGATCTGCAGCTCGAGAGCGTCGATATGCGGCGCGTCAGACAGCGTCCAATACCCATGCGAGGCGAAGGCGCACAACGTCTCTTGATCGCTCTGTGCGCTGATATTCAAGCGCAGCGCCGCCCCATCCAATTCATAGCGAGCGCTGACATCCAAAGCGCCGGGAAACCCCATATGCCCATCCGGCATATGCAAGCTCAAAACCGCGTGACTGCGACTGTGATCCGCCAATGTCCAAAGCATCTGCCCCGAGCCTTCGCTGCCGCCATGCAAACAATTGCCATTGTCTTCATTCACATCAAAGCGATGCTCCTGCCCCGCGATGTGCGCGCGCGCTTTCGCAATCCGGTTAGAGGCACGCCCAACGATAGCCCCGCTATAGGCCAGATCACCCAAGTACTCTTCTAATGTCTCGCCACTTAGCAACACATTCTGCTCGCCAAACTTTACCTGCTGAAGGCTCGCTCCATAGGTGATGAGCGACACATTCAACTGTTCATTTGCAAGCGTGATCTGCTGAACAATACGCCCATCTGGCAAGGTTCCAAAACGCTCAATCACGCAAGAAATTCCTTCGCTCTACCAAGTATCGTATAAAATCGTCTGCGACCTCTTGCGGGTTAATCGCCTCTAGCCCCTGCCCTGTCGCAATCAATGTCACGGATCCTTTGGCGGATTTTATATCCACGGATATATCGTCACTCTTAGTCGCACCTGTGCGCTCTTTTGGCTTGGGCTTCGTTACAGCCTTCGTACCACGCTTTAGCTTCGGAATAATTGCGCGATAGGCCCGTTTTGGCGTTGCCGCGATGTCCACCTCTGCGATGATCTTATCGCGTAACGACACACAAGCGAGACCCAAAGACACGTCGCCCTGACTCACGGACAAACGCTCTGCGATGTCTTCCTGCCTATGGTCCGACAGGCTTTCTGCAAGCAGACCAATAGAGAGCAATTCCTCGAAGCCATTCAAATCTTGGCGCATGGTGTTTTCGTGAAAGCGCTCTTCCAGATCCGCCAAAGCTGCATCGCCTTGCTCGGTCGACAGAATGGCCAGTACGGGCATGCCTAATTGCCGACATGCCTCAACGCGGCGGCGGCCGGATTGCACTGCAAACTTGGCGTCTGTTTGCAAAGGCGTTTCAGCGTTTGGCTGCCAGCCCTCTTGCACCGCACGCACACGGATCGGCTGCGTCTGACCGCGCCGCGCAATGTTCGCTTTCAGCGCCTCAAACGCCACATCCCCCTGCCAATCTCCGATCCGATCACTGCCCGCCTGATCCACAATTTGAGCCGGATCAAGCGTAAGCGCGACCGTCCCATTCATGATTCCAGATACAAGCGAGCCATGCGTGTCCTCGATCCGCTGTTTGAGCAGGTTCATCGCAGAGCCAGCCCACATGCCCCCCATCGCAGGTTTCGGCGCGGCGCTGACCTCTTCCTCTATCGGAGGCAATCCAGCATCAAGTTTACGTTTTCTCGCCATCTGTTAACTCCAACGATCTTTGATAAAGGCATCAGCAAATCCGCGCTTGGGCAGATCTGGCCAAACCCGCTGCACAAGCGCATCGTTCACCGCATTCGCATTGGCCATAAACGCACGCGCAGAGGCCCGGCGCGATTTAGGCGGTAGATACTCATAGATGCTTTTGTACTCTTCCGAGGCGTTCGCAATCGCATCAGAGCGGTTGTACCAAACCTGCAAAATCTCTCGCGGGGCGCGGCGATAAAGATCGAGAATTTGATCCGTATCTTGGTTGTTTTGCTCTTGCACGATAGTCGGTAGAACCACATGCGCGCCGCTGCCCACTTCGATGTCCGCCTCAAAGCCCATGATGAATTCAAGGTATTCTCCAATGTTGGACACATAGGTCGACAGCGTCGCCAAATCGAAGCCCTTCATTGTCTGAGGAATAACCACTGTATCGGCCGCGATAAGCCCGTTGAGCTGCATCAATGTCAGCGAGGGCTGTTGATCAATCACAATGACATCAACCGTTTCTTCCAGCGCTTTTGCATAAGCCGATTGATCAAACGAGCCATCCGCTTTGCGCAAATCAGCGGCGCTTGTCGTAGCGCTATAGGCGCTGTCCCAACGGGCAATCGCCTCTTTCAAAATGCGATACACAGGAATTTGCGATTGGCGCGACAGGAAGAACAAGCTGATATCGCCGTTCTGAATGTTCGCGCCGCCCGGAATAAGTTTGATGCCGGGCCACGGCGTTTTCTGCCAAATCGCGTCAAGGTCTTTGGCGGATGGGGTGCTCAGCGTCTCCGCACCGGGGTCATCAACGCCCATGAAATCCGCAAGGGTAGGGGTGTCTGGTTGGAACAATGGCAGCGCTTCGTCGGCGAAATAGAGGCTGACAGTGGCCTGTGGATCGGCGTCGATGACACCAACGCGAAGACCGTAGAACAGGTTGATGTATTGCGCGAAATGCGCGGCGGAAAGGCTTTTGCCTGTGCCCCCCTTTTGTGCGCCGAAAGTGACGACTTTGACAGGTTCACCCGGCTTGCGCCAATGCAGATGTTGCCTCCGCGCGGCCTTGTTAGAGCCTATAATTGACCGGATGAGCATGATTTCAGGCGGTGAAAAAGTACGTTCGCGGCCCATCTTCTCACCATCGGGGAAGGCCGCTTCTTCGTTCGAAATACGCGCCAGATAGGTCACATCAACGGACAATAGCTCCGCAACTTCCGTCATCGAAAAGCGCCGCGCAACGCGCGTGCGCAGGGTTAAATCACGTTGGAGCTTGGTGTTCACACTGCCCATGACTCGCGTCATGTTGCGGATAAACTGCTCGAAATTTCCGTACGCCATAAAGATATATCCGCGGATATAGAGTGGGTGAGGGCCTATGCCGCTCGGTTAAACGCTAAACTGCGGGAAGCGCCGGAGCGTTGCAACTTCTTTTGCGAAATTTCCCAACGTTTTAAATATTGCTCTAACATTTTCAGCATCCCCTCTTCGCGATTTAGCTTTTGCGCCTCGCCTAAAAGCGCCTCAAATTGCTCAGACGTTGGCGGCTTTTTCCAGTGATCTTGCCAGGTTGAAAGAACAGAGCTCTTGAAACATTCGAAGCCTTGCTTTGAGATTTTAGCTTGGGTCAGTCGCCAACATTGCGCGCGAAGCTCACCCTGCTGAAGCTCGACCCCAAGAGATGACCAAAGGGTTTTCAATGCTTGTTTTACCTCAGAGCCACTCATCTGATGTGCCGTTTTCCCGGCCAATAGGTGTTGTGTCTGGGCGATCAACTCGGGCTTAACCGGTCTCTGGAAATGAGGGAAAGGCGCGATGCCTGCGTGACTCTTCCAAGTTGAAAAGAGTTCACTGAAAGCACTGTCCACAAAAGGTTGTTTTTTATGATTATGGTTTTTAGAGTTTACTCTGCGTTCACTCGGTTGAACGCTGCATTCGCTTTTTTGATCGGCTCTCTGAGCCGTCGGTTTGACCAATCTCGCGCGCCAGCTTTTCCAGAAAGTCACGCAATACTTCAGGCGATAATTGTATCCGTTGGCCATTTTCTGAGTGCTGGTTTCAAGCAAGTCGGTTTCACGCAGCTCAGCGATATACCCCGAAATTGCGGCCCTGGATCGCCCGATACGGTCGCTCAATTGGCCAAGCGAGGGCCAGCATTCACCAGCGCGATTGGCCATCCGGCACAGCTCCACAAGTAACCGAAATGCGCCAGGTGTCATATCGACATCCATGACTTCGCAAGGAAGCGCAACAAACCCCTTATTAGGGTCGAATGTAAGAGAATTGGCCATAAATATCCGTTTCCCCGCAGCCAAAAGCTTGCGGTGATTCTGGCATTCTGCTATCAAGGGATTAGGAAAAACGTGATAGCGAAAGCTGTTCGTTATGGGCTTTGAGTGGTTGCCGCCATTCAGAGCCCTTTCTGTTTGAAAGGGTTTTGTCGGGTCTTATGCCATGATAGATCCTTGCTCGATGTTATGTTCCTCACGGGCCACGCAATGATATCTTGCGTTTATCAGCCGCGAAGCTTGCCTCTGTTTGTTCTGCCTCTGAGATCGATTCTGATCTCTTATACGTTGTATTATGACTATCTATGCCGCGAATACCATGTTTATGGCAAGACATTCTATGGTTTGAGCCTGCATTGGGTCGAAGCTTAAGATAAGGGTTTTTCGCAACTCTCTGAAAACAAACGAAATACTGTTTTTCTGCCCTTCCATCGCAAGTGCGCCATTTGCAGAATCTAAAGCGTCGTTCTCGAATCAAAGACCTATTTCCTCTCCTCTTGCGCTTGGCGAGGCGGCATGATGCAGTGTTTAAACCCAAAGAAATGAGCGTCATGAAGCAAACAAGCCCAAAGCGATTCCCAAAGATGTCCTATGTGGGCATTGATGGTGTTTTGATCCGCTTTGGCGCTGAAATGAGCGAAGCGGTGAACGCGGCGGCGCTGGCGTTTCATCAGCATATCAGTCGCGCTTCGATCGATGGTGTTTTAGAGAGTGCCCCCTCGCTGACGGCTGTGTACTTGCGGCTTGATATAGAGACGGATCCAGTCGCGCTGCTGGGCGTAATCACACAAGAGCTTGAGGCGCAAGATTGGTTCGCGATCAAGCGCGAGCATGCGCGGCGATGGGTGATCCCTTGTAGCTTTGATGGCCCGCAATTGGCAGAGGCGGCAAAGCTTGCAGGTGTAAGCGAGGCGCAAGCGGTCAAGCAGATCACCGAAACGGAGCTGCGTGTTTTCACCTTGGGCTTCGCCCCAGGTCAACCGTATTTGGGCAGTTTAGAGCCGCATTGGAATATTCCACGCATGGATGGCGTCGCGCCAAATGTACCTGCGCAGGCGCTGGTCGTGGCCGTCGCCCAGGTGATCATTTTCGCCAATGCAGCGCCCACAGGGTGGCGCCATATTGGGCAAACGGCGTTTCGTTGTTTTGATCAAGAGCGCAGCGAAGCCTTTGCGTTTCAGGCGGGGGATTTGGTGCAATTCCAAAGCGCAGCGCGCAGCGAGATTGATGCGTTGACGGGCGAGAGCTTTGGCGGTGCGCGTCTAGAGGTTTTGTCATGACGCCTGCGTTGAAAGTGCAAAAAATCGGACCTGCGGTCACAGTGCAAGACGCGGGTTGGCGCGGCACGCTAGCAAGTGGTCTGTCGCGCGGCGGCGCGGCGGACACCTTCGCGCTAGAGAGCGTTTGGGCGCTGCTGGGTCAAGGCGAGACTGCCGTTTTGGAGATGGCAGGGTTTGGCGGCACCTTTGACGTGCTGCACAGCGCGCGGATCGCCCTTGCTGGCGCTAAGATGGATGCGCGCTTGGACGGTATCGCGCTTTTGAATAACGCGGTGCAACGCATAGAGGTTGGTCAAGTGCTGCAGATCAGCGCTGCGCGCTCTGGAGTCTATGGCTACCTTGGGATTGGCGGGGGATTTATCACGCCGCGGTTTCAAGGATCGGCAAGCACGCATCGCGGGGCAGGGCTGGGGCAGGTGATCGAAGCGGGACAAACGCTGAGCATGGGGCATGACACGGCACCAGAGCGGACGGGGTTGGCTTTGCCAAATCTTAGCAAAAGCACCGCGCCGCTCAGAGTGGTGGCGACAGCGCATACAGAGCTTTTCTCGACAAACATGTTGCAGCGTTTTGAAGAAACGATTTTCACGCGAGGGGTGAAGGGCAACAGGCAAGGCGTCGCGCTTGAGAGCGAACAGAGCTTTGCTTTGACAGGTGGCCAATCGATTCCATCGGAAACCGTCATCCCCGGCGATATTCAAGTGCCGGGGCAGGGCGCGCCGTTTGCTTTGCTTGCGGACAGTCAAACCACTGGGGGGTACCCAAGGATTGCGGCTGTGCTGCCTTGCGATATTCCACGCGTTGCACAAGCGGTGGCAGGGGATGCGCTGCGCTTTCAATTCGTAAGCCGCGAAGAGGGTATCAAGATCGAACGCGCGGATCGCAAATTGCGCTTAGACTTACAAAAGCGCTGCACAGCGATCCTGCGGGACCCAAGTCAAATGAGTGACTTACTATCCTATCAACTTATCAGCGGCGCAATTTCAGGAGACGAGATATGAGCAAGACTGTCGATTTGAATGCCGACATGGGCGAGAGCTTTGGCGCGTATTCGCTGGGCAATGATGCAGCGCTTTTGGACATTGTGACGTCTGCCAATATCGCTTGCGGCTTTCATGCAGGTGATCCTGATGTGATGGCGCAGACGATGGCGCTGGCGGTTGAAAAGGGTGTCGGCATTGGGGCGCATCCCGGCTTTCCTGACCTGCGCGGCTTTGGGCGCTACCGTATGCATTTGCCGCTGCCGCAGCTTGGCAATGCCGTGCGCTATCAATTGGGCGCGGCGCAGGCGATGGCGAAGGTGGCAGGCGGGCATGTGCGTCATTTGAAACTGCATGGTGCGCTGGCGAATATGTGCTCAGAAGATTACGAAATGGCACAAGCCTGTTATCGTGCAGCATTGGACGTGGACCCAGAGATTATCATCATGGTGCTTGCAGGCACGCAGCAGCAGAAGGCCGCCCAAGCGCTTGGTTGTGCCTATGCGGCAGAAATTTTCGCTGATCGCGCATACAATGACGATGCCACGCTTGTGGATCGTGCCTTGCCCGGCGCGGTTCTGCATGACCCTGATCTTGCGGCGGCGCGTGTCGTCGAGATGGTGCAGGAGGGGGCGATGATTGCGCAAAGCGGCCAACGCATCCCAACGCGCATTGATACGATTTGCATGCATGGCGATACGCCCGAAGCCGTCGAGATCGCGCGCGCGGTAAAGGCGGCTTTGCAGGATGCGAATATAACAACAAAGGCGTTTCCCCATGACTAAGCAGAACCCCTTTTGGACCGCGTTGTGCGACGGGGTGTTTGGTGAGCCTGTCGCGCCCTACGCGGCGACGAGCGAGGGGCAACTCCCATCGTATTATGCGACGTCTGATTTGGCAGAGGCGTCGATTGGCCTTGCTGGCGTTGCTTTGGCGCGGCTTGGATCGAACGCGAATCCGAATGTGATTGTCGATCGCAGGTTGGCGTCGCTTTGGTTTGATATGACGTTGCGCCCTATCGGCTGGGACGCCGGGTCGCTCTGGGATTCGATTGCGGGAAATTACCCCTGTGCGGAGGGTTGGATACGCTTGCACACGAATGCGCCCCATCATCGCGATGCGGCTTTGTCGGTTTTGAATGTGCCTGCGGATCGCGACGCTGTTGCGGGTGCTGTTCTGGACTGGAACGGCGAAGCGTTAGAGCGCGCGATTGTTGCGGCGAATGGCTGCGCTGCATTTATGAGAACGGCACAGGAATGGGAGGCGCATCCTCAAGGGATCGCGCTCGCGCAGGAGCCTTTGGTGCATTGGGATGAGTTTGGTGATTGCCCAGCAAAGCAGGTCCAGATGAACGGGCTAAAGGTGCTCGATCTGACGCGCGTGCTAGCAGGGCCTGTTGCGACGCGCTTTCTGGCGGGTTTTGGCGCGAATGTGCTGCGTATTGATCCACCAACCTGGAACGAGCCAAGCGTTGAAATGGAAGTGACCCTTGGCAAACGATGTGCAGGGCTTGATCTGCGAAAGGCGCATGATTTGGCGCGCCTGAAAGAGCTCATGCAGCAGGCGGATGTGTTTGTGCATGGCTACCGCGCGGATGCTTTGGAAAAGCTTGGACTTGGCAAAGAGGTCCGCAGGGCCTTGAACCCCGAAATGGTGGATGTGAGCCTGAATGCCTATGGGTGGAGCGGGCCTTGGGTTGCGCGACGTGGGTTCGACAGTTTGGTGCAGATGAGTTGTGGCATTGCAGCGGCAAGCGGCTTGGACAAACCCGTGCCCCTGCCTGTGCAAGCGCTGGATCATGCGACGGGTTACCTTGTTGCTGCTTGTGTGCTTGAGGCGTTGAATGCGCGGCAAAAGGGTGTTTTGAGGTCTGCCAAAGTGTCACTTGCGCGCACTGCACGGCTTTTGATGCAAGAGCTTTGTGCGTTTGAAACGACCGGCGCGATTGAGCTTGGCAGGGATGACTTTAGCGATGCGGTTGAAGCGACGGGTTGGGGCGATGCACATCGCGTTACGCCGCCTTTGACTGTTGGCGATAAAGCGCCAAACTGGCGCATACCTGCAGGGCCTTTGCGACGGCATGACCCTGTTTGGGATTAAGGGTAGGACTTATTTTCAAATAATTCAGAAGGTTCCTTTTCTTATTCACGCCCTAGGCGTGCAAGAGCGAGGGCGCCAAGTTGAGCAAACCCAGTTTCAGGATCAGACCATGACAGACCGCACATATTTCGCGCCCAAAGGTGGGCACCCGGGGCAGGAACAGATGCTGACCAGCCAAGCGGTCTTTACCGAGGCCTATGCGTTTTTGCCTGCCAGCACGATGCGCGATATTGTGACCAGCTTTCTGCCGTTTTGGGAGAAAACGCGGCTTTGGGTGATTGCGCGTCCGATGACCGGATTTGCTGAAACGTTCTCGCAATACATTATGGAAGTGCAACCCGGCGGCGGATCCGAGCGTGCAGAACTTGATCCTAATGCACAGGGCGTTTTGTTCGTTGTTGAAGGCGAAATCACTGTGCGCTTCAATGGCGAAACTCATGTGCTGCAAGAGGGAGGCTATGCCTATCTGCCTGCGGGGCTTGATTGGATTTTGCGCAATGACAGCGAAAAGATCGCGCGCTTTCATTGGATTAGAAAAGCCTATCACTCGATTGATGGTCTGGAGAGGCCCGAGCCTTTCGTCGCTAACGAGAATGAGATTGCACCCACAGTGATGCCGGATACGGATGGCGGCTGGGCGACGACGCGATTTGTCGATCCAAATGACATGCGCCACGATATGCATGTGACGATTGTGACCCTTATGCCCGGCAATGTGATTCCCTTTATGGAGACCCATGTGATGGAACATGGGCTTTATGTGCTTGAGGGGAAGGCGGCCTATAAGCTGAATTCAGACTGGGTCGAGGTGGGGCCGGGTGATTTTATGTGGCTGCGCGCCTTTTGTCCGCAAGCTTGTTACGCAGGCGGGCCCGGTCCGTTTCGATACTTGCTTTACAAAGATGTGAATAGACACGCAAAGTTGGGATTATAACGCGCAATCCCGCAAAACCGTTGCGTTTCGCGCGTATCAACGTTCGCTGTTGCGCGCATGGATTGTTTCGCATCCCTTGCTTTTTCAAGCCAATGCGCCTATGTGAATGGGGCGACGTTACCACTATCGACCCTACTGCACCCTAAGACGGCTCAGTTTCGATCTTGCACTGACTAGCCGACCTGCCGCATTCCGTGGGCAGTATATTAGGAGAATTACGATGGCTACTGGCACCGTAAAATGGTTTAACACTACAAAGGGCTTCGGCTTTATCGCGCCAGACGGCGGCAGCAAAGATGTGTTCGTACACATCTCTGCAGTTGAGCGTTCCGGCCTTACAGGTCTTGCTGACAACCAGAAAGTTACTTTCGACATCGAGCCCGGCCGTGATGGCCGCGAGGCAGCGGTTAACATCGCTCTGGCATAAGCCAGTTCCCCGATTGAGGGGTGTTTGAAAGTTAGAATTAGAAAGGGCGCTTGAATTTCAAGCGCCCTTTTGATTTCAGCGGGCGCGAATTTTCTAGAAAATTCGGACTAGCCCGCCGACCCCAGCGCTTTAGAAACATCTTTGGCAGCGCGCATCACTGAGACAGCCAGCGCCTCAATCTGATCCGTGCTCACACGCGTTGTCGGCCCTGAAACGGAAATCCCAGCGATCACCTCGCTATGGGCATTGTGAATAGGCGCAGCAATGCAGCGCATTCCAAGGTTCTTTTCCTGATCATCCAATGCATACCCCCGCGCGCGTGTTTTGATCATATCCGCCGCAAGCGTTTCCGGGCTGGCCAGCGTGTGCGCCGTAAACGTTTCAAGCCCACGCGCCGCGAAACGTTTCAAACGCGTCTCATCCATATGCGCGAGCAAAGCTTTGCCAATGCCCGAGGCATGCATCGCAGAGAGCGTGCCGGGGGCGAAAAACGCGCGAATGGGGGCGTTGGTTTCCACTTGAGAGACAAAAAGCACAGCGCCATTTTTCTCAATCCCAAGGTTGGCAGTTTCGCCCGTTTCCTCCATCAGGCGGCGCAGAATGGGGCGCGAGACGTCAATCAAAGAGGTGCGCCGCAAAAAGCTAGAGCCGATCTGATAGGCCTCTGGTCCAATGTGCCACGTCTGCGCAAGCTCATCCATTTCGACCATGCCGTGCAGCGAAAAGGTGGTCAGCACGCGGTAAAGCGTGGCAGGAGATTCGCCCATAGAGCTCGCCATTTCACTCAGCGTCGCGCTCTCGATTTTCGCGAGCCTTGCCAGAACACTCAAGGCGCGGTCCAGCGATTTGACGGTGTTCTGCGCGGTCTTTTCGTTGAAGGCGCGGGGGCGTCCGCGATGGCGCGGCGCTTGTGACTCGCTTGATTCTTGCATCATAGTTCTCTCGCTTTCGAATTTTTGAAAATAGCATTCATAATATGAAAAAATCAAGGCATTGAAAAATATGAATTTTTCGTGCGACTCACCTTTTGAACAAAGATTTCAAAAAAGTTTCATCTGGGCAGAAGCAGCGATATCAAACTGAGGACCTTATCAGGAGAAGTATCGTGAGTTTTCAGAACCCAGTCTTCATTCCCGGACCGACAAACATGCCAGAGGAGATCCGCCTTGCTTGCCATATGCCGACCATCGATCACCGCTCGCCTGTGTTTGGTCACATCCTACATCCTTGTCTTGATGGCGTGCGCCGCATTCTAAAATCGCAAAGCGCGCATATTTTCATTTTTCCATCCACAGGCACAGGCGGTTGGGAGACAACGCTGACTAACACGCTAAGTGCTGGCGATAAGGTGCTGGTGGCGCGCAACGGCATGTTCAGCCATCGCTGGATTGATATGTGCCAGCGGCACGGCCTAGATGTACAAATCGTCGAGACCCCTTGGGGCGATGGTTTGCCTGTGGCTGACTTTGCCTCGATCCTTGCGGCAGATACGGATCACAGCATCAAAGCGGTGCTTGCCACGCATAATGAAACCGCGACAGGCGTTAAGTCCGATATTGCAGCTGTGCGGGGCGCGCTTGACGCGGCAGATCACCCTGCGTTGTTCTTTGTGGATGGCGTGTCCTCAATTGGATCGATGGATTTCCGCATGGATGACTGGGGTGTTGATGTGGCTGTCACAGGCTCGCAAAAAGGGTTCATGCTGCCTGCGGGTCTGGCAATTGTGGGCTTTTCCGAAAAGGCCCGCGCCGCTTGCGAGAGCGCAAGCCTGCCGCGCACTTTCTTTGATATTCGAGACATGGAAAAGGGATACGCTGCGAATGCCTTTCCCTACACACCGCCTGTAGGTTTGATGAACGGCTTAAAGCGCTCGATCGAGATGATCGAAGCCGAAGGGCTGGAGAATGTGTTCGCGCGGCACAGGCGTATTGCAACAGGCGTGCGCCATGCGGTTGATGCTTGGGGTTTGCAGCTTTGTGCCAATCGCCCCGAATTATACTCCGACAGCGTTAGCGCAATTCGCACGCCCGAAGGGTTCAATGCGACTGACATTGTGACGCGCGCAGATGAGCAATACGGCATGGCGTTTGGCGTTGGGCTTGGCGAGGTAGCGGGTAAAGTATTCCGTATCGGCCATCTTGGGATGCTCACGGATGCGATGATGCTTTCGGGCCTTGGCGTCGCTGAGATGGTGATGAAGGACCTTGGTTTGGACATCAAGCTTGGCGCTGGCGTTGGCGCTGCGCAAGAATTCTATCGGTATGGGAGCTAAGCGGATGTATATTCCGACCTATCAAGACATGCTTGACGCCCATGAGCGCATCAAACCTTTTATCAATCGCACACCCGTGCGCAGCTCTTCGTATCTGAATGAGCTAACGGGCGCCGAGTTGTTCTTCAAATGCGAGAATTTCCAAGAACCGGGGGCCTTTAAGGTGCGCGGCGCGACAAATGCGGTGTTTGGGTTGAGCGAAGAGCAAGCCGCCAAGGGCGTCGCGACGCATTCGTCGGGCAACCATGCCTCTTGCTTAAGTTATGCAGCGATGCTGCGCGGGATTCCGTGCAATGTGGTGATGCCTGAAACAGCGCCACAAGCCAAGAAAGATACGGTGCGCCGTTATGGCGGCGTGATCACAGAATGCGCGCCTTCGACCAGCGCGCGTGAAGAAACGTTTGCGCAGGTGCAAGCCGCGAGCGGCGGTGACTTCGTGCATCCCTACAATGATCCACGGGTGATCGCGGGGCAGGGGACCTGCGCGCGCGAGTTTATTCAGCAGACCGATGGTCTTGATATCGCGATGGCACCGATTGGTGGCGGCGGGATGATTTCCGGGACATGTCTGACGCTCTCGACCATGGCACCGGAAGTGCAGATTATCGCAGCTGAACCAGAGCAGGCGGACGATGCCATGCGCTCGTTCAAAGCAGGTTACATCATCGCGGATGATGCGCCCAAGACCATTGCCGATGGCTTGCTTGTGCCATTGAAAGAGCGAACCTGGCATTTTGTCTCGAACCACGTAACCGACATTCTGACGGCGCCTGAGCAAGAGATTATCGAGGCGATGAAGCTCACTTGGAAGCACTTAAGGATCGTTATGGAGGCGAGTTCTGCTGTGCCCTTGGCGACGATCTTGAAGAACAAAGAGCGGTTTGCGGGCAAGCGGGTCGGCATCATCATTACCGGCGGAAATGTCGATCTCGACACGTTGCCATGGACATTGAACTAAGGAGAACCTCTCATGAAAGATATCAATTTTGACGAGCTTGAAGTGGGTTACGACGTTCCTGCGATCCCCGGTATGGATGCGGCTGATATTCAAACGCCCGCGCTGGTGCTGGATCTGGATGCGCTGGAGCGCAACATCAAGAAGATGGGCGATTATGCAGCGGCGCATGGGATGCGGCACCGCGTGCATGGCAAAATGCATAAGTCTGTGGATGTGGCCAAGCTGCAAGAAAGTCTTGGCGGGGCCTGCGGTGTGTGTTGTCAAAAGGTCTCGGAGGCAGAGGTTTTCGCCCGTGGTGGCATAAAGGATGTAATGGTCTCCAACCAAGTGACGGACCTGGCAAAGATTGATCGCCTGGCGCGTATGCCGAAGTTTGGTGCGCGTGTTTTGTGCTGTGTGGATGATCCTGCGAATGTTGCGGACCTGTCTGCAGCGGCAGTGAAGCACGGCACGCAGATCGAGGCTTTGGTGGAGATTGATTGCGGTGCAGGGCGCTGCGGCGTGACGACGACGCAGGCTGTTGTCGAGATTGCAAAGATGATTGATGCGGCGGAGGGTCTGAAATTTGCCGGCATTCAAGCCTATCAAGGCGCGATGCAGCATATGGATTCCTATGTGGATCGCAGTGAGAAAACGGGTGTTGCGATTGGCATGGTTGAAGATGCTTTGGCCGGCCTTAAAGCCGTCGGTCTGGAGTGCGACATAGTTGGTGGCGGTGGCACGGGTTCTTACTATTTCGAGAGCAATTCTGGCGTTTTTAATGAGCTGCAATGTGGCTCTTACGCTTTTATGGATGCTGATTATGGCCGCATCCTGGACAAGGATGGCAAGCGTATCGATCAAGGCGAGTGGGAGAACGCGTTGTTCATTTTGACCACCGTGATGAGCCACTCAAAGGCCGATAAGGCGATTGTCGATGCTGGCCTTAAGGCGCAATCGGTGGATAGCGGTTTGCCGACTGTGTTTGGGCGCACGGACGTCGCGTATTTGAAGTGTTCGGATGAGCACGGCGTTGTGGGGGATCCGGATGGGGTATTGAAGGTGAACGACAAGCTGAAATTGGTACCCGGGCACTGTGATCCAACGTGCAATGTGCATGACTGGTATGTGGGTGTGCGCGGCGGGAAGGTTGAAGTGGTTTGGCCAGTGTCCGCACGCGGCAAAGCCTATTGAGGGGCGGTGCGTGGGAAACCACGCACCCTACGAATGAGCGAAACGCCCCGTAAGGTGCGTGAAATCACGCACCACTCTTTGAAGGAAAACCAACAATGATCATCGTTCCAGAGCGCGAAGTTGCAGACCTGTTGACCCGAGATGCGTCTTTCGAAGCTGTCGAAAATGTTTTTGCGGCCATGGCCTCGGGCGAGGCTTACAACTTTCCTGTGATCCGCGAAGCGATTGGGCATGAGGATGCGCTCTACGGCTTCAAAGGTGGCTTTGACAGCCTTGGCGGCACTCTTGGACTGAAAGCAGGCGGGTATTGGCCCCACAACCTTGAAAAGCGCGATCTGATCAATCACCAATCCACGGTTTTTCTGTTTGACCCTGACACGGGCAAAGTCGCGGCGATGGTGGGCGGCAATTACCTGACCGCGCTGCGCACGGCTGCCGCGTCTTCAGTGTCGATTAAGCACCTTGCGCGCAAAGACGCGAAGGTAATGGGGATGGTGGGTGCAGGACATCAAGCCACCTTTCAGTTGCGCGCCGCGCTTGAGCAGCGCGACTTTGAAAAGGTGATTGGCTGGAACTATCACCCTGAAATGCTGCCAAACATCGAAAAGGTCGCTGATGAGGCGGGGGTTCCGTTTGAGGCGGTTGAGCTCGATGGGCTGCGCGAAGCGGATGTTGTGATCTCGATCACCTCTACGTTTGTGCCAACGATCATGTCCGAGCACATCAGCGCAGGAACCCATATCGCTTGCATGGGCACAGATACCACAGGCAAACAAGAGCTCGAGGCGGCCCTGCTCGCGCGCGCCACTGTGTTCACAGATGAGGTCGCGCAATCGATTTCGATTGGCGAAGCGCAGCACGCGATTGCAGAGGGCTTGATCCACGAAGCTGAGGTTCACCAAATTGGCGCAGTGATCAACGGCACCCACAAAGGACGCAGCCGCAGCGATGAAATCACGCTGTTTGATGGCACAGGCGTTGGTTTACAGGACCTTGCCGTATCCGCCGCGATTGTGCGTATGGCCATCGCGCAAGGCGTCGCGATAGAGGTCGATTTCTAAAGCGTCCAGCGAAAGCCCGTCGCCTCTTCTGATTGCGCCCAAAGCCGCTGCATAACGGATTTATCGTAGGCATAGGGCTCAAGCGTGCCTGAACCCACTGGGCCAATCGCCTCCATACGTCCTGTTGGTCCGTATAGAGCGCGTTGGCGCAGGCCGTCTTCAACCGCGCACATGATTTGAGGGTATGCGCCTTGCTCTGCGGTTTGAACCATGGGCGATTTGGTCATAAGCCACCATACAAACCGTATCAGTGGACCACCGCTTGTGCTGATCAGCGAGGTCGCGGAAGAGCCGGGGTGACACACGTAGGTTTCGACGTGTTTTTGCGCCGCCGCGATCTTGTCTTGTAGCTCGTAGGCGAACATCATTTGCGCCAGTTTGCTTTGGCTATAAGCCGAATTGGCGCTGTATTTCTTGTCCCAATTCATATCGTCGAATTGAATCGTTCTTAGCCCCAATTTATAGCCAAGGCTGGCCACGACAACGATCCTGCCTCGGCTCGCTTCGAGGCGGTCAAAGAGCATTCCGGACAGGAGGAAATGACCATAGTGATTGGTGCCAAGCTGGCTTTCGAATCCATCAACCGTTAGTTTGCGTGTCGGCACCTGCGCGATTGCGGCGTTGCAGATCAACGCATCTATGCGCGGCACGATTTGCAAGACCTCGTCCGCTGCGCTGCGCACGCTGGACAGATCCGCCAAATCCATTTTGACAAAGCGCACATCTGCGTCAGCGCCAAATTCTTCTTTAAGCGCGCGCAAAGCGACATCCGACTTTTCTGCGCTGCGGTTTAGCATTACGACGGCGGCGCCTCTGGACAAGAGCAAACGCGTGGCTTGAAATCCTGTTCCGGCATTCGCACCAGTGATCACATAGGTTTTGCCCTTTAGCGAGCCAAGGCGGTCCGGGGTCCAGCCTTGCGCGCCGAAACCGATGCTTGTTGCGTCTGTCATGTCAGTCTCTTTGGTCGTTTTGTAAAAGGGCTAGGGCAGGATTTGCCTCAGATAGGCACCGGCGTTCTTCGCCGCAATATCATCAAGGCTTTTTAGCTTAAGATGGCGGCGCTTTTTGCCAGAGCCTTCAAGATGCCCGCCTAAATCCTCAAGCGCAGCACCGTTCGAGAATTCGAGCGAGACATGGTCTTTATAGGTGAAGATGCCGCCAATGAAGTGCTTGTCGCTTTCTGGATCGGGGCACATCACATGGCCACCATACTTCGCAACAAGGCGGATTTCGGGGGCAATTTCGCCAATAAGCTCAGCGAGCGTGTCTTTGATTTCGTCCATTTCGGGCCTCCTGCTCGGACAATACTATCGTTTCCGAAAACAAAAAGGCGCCCCAAAACAGAGCGCCTTTCGGATAAGTCATCTAGAACGCTTACCCGTTATCGTCGCCAAGCGCGTCAGGCAGCAACAAGTTCAAAGCAATCGCAATAAACGCGGCTGGCAAAAGCCCTGACGTCAGCAAGATTTTCGCAGTGCCGCCCAAGAATGCCATCGCATCAGGAACCTGCTGAAGGCCCAGACCAACGGAAAGGGACACCGCGAAAATCACCATGTTGCGGCTGTTCCAGTTGACGTCCGCATGCATAGACGCGCCTGCCGCAGCAACCATGTCGAACATCAAGATAACGCCGCCGCCGAGAACCTGAATAGGCACCGAGTTGATAACGACACCAACTTTCGGGATCATACTGCAGATGATCAAGAAGATCGCGCCGATTGTCACAATATGGCGCGGCATAACACCTGTCATCGCAATCAGACCCACGTTCTGGCTGAAGGATGTGTTTGGCAAAGACCCAAAGCAACCCGCAAGACCATCAGTGCCTGCACCAATCATCGCGGGGATCATCACGGGCAGAAAGGAAAAGCTTGTGCCTTGAACGATTGGCAAACGCGCGCCAACGGGGCCTATTCCGATTGTTTGGATCAGTGTTGCAATACCCGCGAACATGATCGCCATTTGGATCAGATAGATCAGAACCGGAATGTCAGCCCTTGGTATTCTCTCCTTTCAAAGCTGAGAGTGTTGACCGCTTCTGCGTCGGTCATTTTGCGCCCTTCACCACGATATGTGGCTCTGAGAGCGTAAATTCTTGTAGGTTGTTTCCGTCGCCTATTCTGTCGATCACCGCAAATTGGCCAGAGCCTGTCAGCGGTGTCAGAACACCGTGCCATGTGCCTTTGTGAAAGTTGATGCCTTGGCCCTTTTGCGTCACGAAAGCCTTTGGATTGACAGGGGTGCCATTTGCATCGCTTGCCACGATGACCAGAAAACCGTCCTCGCTCATCGGGATGAACGCTTGGCTGCCAAGGGGATGACGCTCTAGAATGGTGAACTCATATGGCAGCGCGCGCAGCTCGGCTTTGAAAAAGCTGATGCCTGCATTGCCCGTGCCAAAGTCCATGTTCGCGCGATCATGATAGCGTCCGCATTTGCCCAGATTGATGATCATATCGGGATCACCCGTGCAATCGATCAAATCCCCGAAAGGCGCAAAACCCTCGGCAGTGATCGGTTCGATTGTGATTTCAACACTCATGGCAAGATATCCATCAAGCGGAAATCAGCGATACGTTCGACTTGCTTGCAGGCCTCTGCGAATTCCGTTGCGCGATCGTTTTCGAT
>CAYQZI010000016.1:27070-29404 GCA_964421835.1 uncultured Planktotalea sp. | reverse complement strand
GTATGCGCATGCACATCCTCAAGGTTGGCGTTCTCGATATCGATCATCGCATCATCGCCTGCCTTCATCTTTTGGCGCGCGGTTTCGATCCGGCTGGTGAGCTCGGAAATCTTCGATTGCGCCTCAGCAACTTGGCTTTGCGAGGCGGCCACTTGGCTTGCAAAATCGGACATGTAATTTCTCCCGTTCTTATTGGTCTTATCTGTAATATAGGTATGTTAAGGCAATTTACATCACCTGATACCGCAAGAATCTTCTTGAGTGTCGCAAAACTCATGGCGGATGGGAAGGCAGATGGCTAAGAATGCCCAAAATCTACGCAAATGGGAGAGGGCGCATGAGCTGGTCCGCCGACAAAACCGAAGTCAAAAGCTGGAACGAATGGGACACTTTGCGCCACGTCATTGTGGGCCGCGCCGATGATTGCCACATTCCGCCGGAAGAGCCAGCGCTGGACGCAAAAGTGCCCGAGGACAGCGATATGCGCGGTCAATGGGGGCGCCGTCCGCAGGAAACGATTGATCGCGCGAACGAGCTTTTGGACAACTTTGCCAGCCAGTTGGAAAAACGCGGGCTGCGCGTTGATCGACCGACCTCGATTGATCACTCTGTGCCTGCGACAACGCCTGATTTTCACACAGAGAGCCAGTTCGGCTGTATGCCACCCCGCGATGTCCTGCTGACCGTTGGCCGCGAAATGCTAGAGGCGACGATGTCCTATCGCTGCCGCTGGTTCGAGTATCTGAATTACCGCCCTTTGATGCAGCAGTATTTCAACGAGGACCCCAAGTTCCGCCACGAAAGCGCACCCAAGCCGCGCCTGACCGATGCGGATTATCACCCTGACTATCTGAGCGACAAAATCGGCGTTGAGAAACGTTTGAAATGGGCCGAAGAAAAGTTCTTTGTCACCACAGAGGAAGAGCCGCTTTTTGATGCCGCAGACGTTTTGCGTTTTGGCCGCGATTTGGTCGTGCAACATGGCTTTACAACGAACCTCAAAGGCATCGAATGGTTGCGCCGTCACTTCCCGGATCACCGTGTTCACACGGTGAATTTCCCCGGCGATCCCTATCCGATCCACATTGATGCGACGTTCACGCCTTTGCGTCCGGGTTTGATTCTCAACAACCCGCAGCGCCGCTTGCCCGAGGATCAACGCAAGATGTTTGAAGCAAATGACTGGCAGATCGTTGACAGCGCGCAGCCCGCGCATAACGCTCCGCCGCCTTTGTGCTATTCGTCCACATGGCTTTCGATGAATGTACTGGTGCTCGATCCCAAAACCGTTTGCGTCGAGAAGTCCGAGGTCTATCAAGCCGAGCAAATGGATAAGCTGGGGATGGAAGTCGTCGAAGTTGATTTGCGCGATGCCTATGCGTTCGGCGGCGGTCTGCATTGCTGCACTGCGGATGTGTACCGCGATGGTGAATGCGAAGATTACTTTCCTAAGATGTAACAGGCGTAGGGTGCGTGATCTCACGCACCACACTTGCGCTTAGCGCTGTCTTCGATAGGTTGTGAACAAAGTTCAAGGATGCGTTCACATGACCACCAAAGCCCAGCAACGCCGCGAAGATCTGCGCGAGCAATTGATTGATATTGCTGATAAGATCATCGCCAAAGAAGGTCCCTCAGCAATTAAGGCGCGTAAACTGGCCAATGAAGCTGGCTGCGCGGTTGGCGCGATCTACAACGTTTTTGGCGACCTGCAAGATATCGTGATTGCCGTCAACGGGCGCACGTTCAAAGCGCTAGGTGAAACTGTCGCACGGTCCTTACAAGGCACCGAATCCAGCTCTCCGACAGATCGTCTTATTACGATGTCGCACGCTTATATGCAGTTCGCATCAGACCACCCCCAGTCATGGCGCGCGCTGTTTAGTCTGCGTATGTCGACGGATATGGATGTTCCGAAATGGTATCTCGCCGAGATGGAACGTTTGTTCGGCTTTATCGGCGGACCTGTCAGCGAATGTTATCCTGATTCGTCACCCAAAGAGGTCGCCTTGATGACTCGCGCGCTGTTTTCCTCCGTACATGGTATGGTTTTGCTTGGGTTAGAGAACCGAATTTCCGGTGTTCCCAGTGACGATCTCAAGCATATGTTGGCGCTTTTATTGAGGAATGCCACGACTTAGTGATATTTTTTGAACATCGTTCAACTTTTTCCTTGAACAACGTTCATGTATTTCCTATATCAATTTCATGAACACTGTTCACGGCAGAAACGAAACGCAGCCTGAGACTGAAAAGACAAAGGAAATTGAAAATGATCTCACTCATGAAAACGCTGTTCGTCGGCGCAAACGCACGAGCAGAGGAAAGCCTAAA